>NZ_JAUBTQ010000026.1:0-109253 GCF_036702515.1 Microcoleus sp. BROC3 | reverse complement strand
AAAAGTCCTTTCGATCAAATTTTCGGACGGGCAAGATGCCCATCCCACAAGAGAAAAAACTTTTTGTGGGACGGGCAAGATGCCCGTCCCAGCTATTTTTGCAAGAGGTCTATTGACAAATCTCAGGTTTTGTGTAGCGGGCTATAATGGGTTTCAAATTTTAAATGGCGAAGGGCGATCGTTTTGCGATCGAACTTGGGCAATCTAGAGATAGGTGCTTTGCGAGTACCGGAAAAACAGCGAGGCCAAGAGTTAGCAATGGAAAGTACACAGAAAAAATCTAGCCCTCGTCCAGTTAATAAGGGCGATCGAACTAAGCAGATTTTTGCCTTAGTATCAATGGTTTCGTTTGGTGGTTCTGCGATTTTTGGTATTTTCAGTCTGTTCAGCAGCGGTTTGAGCAGTCAGCACCAACAAAAACCGACGCCTGTGGCTGTTTCTCAGGAGTCTTTGCTGGCGGCGCAGGAACGGGGGTATGAGACGGTTTTGCAGCGGGAACCGCAGAATCAGACGGCTCTGGAGGGCTTGGCAAATGTGCGGTTGCAGATGAATAATGGGAAAGGGGCGATCGAGCCTTTGGAGAAGTTGGTGAAGCTAAATCCTAACAGAGCTGATTATAAGGCGCTGTTGGGGCAGGCGCGACAGCAAAGGGAAGGAAAAAAATAGAGCTAATAGTTAAAATTTAAGGTGCCAAAGGAGGTTAATAGATGACCCAAAAATTAACTGAATCTAACATCTCAGAGTGTCAAGCAAAGTTCAACCTCAGCTATCACGTTCCCTTTGCTCATTTGTGTCAACAAATGATTGGATTTGAAGGTAAGGATGTTCTCGAAGTAGGAGGAAGCTTACCTAAAGAGTTTGTACTAGATTATCTAAATGTTAAATCGTGGTCTGCCCTAGAAGCCCCAGATTTTGAAGTTTACCTAGATAGGGGTGCCAGCGAGCGTGAAGGCTCTAAGCTTGGCAAAGTAGACTATTCTGCTTTTGGTTTTACCGAGAGAGAGTTGAGCAATTATAACTTTTTTGCTGGCTACATCGAAGAATTACCTCCCGCGTACTACCAAAAATACGATTTAATTTTCTCAATCGCTGCTTTTGAACACATCCATAAATTTCCTTTAGCGTTAGAAAAAATGTTTTTGGCTCTGAAGCCCGGAGGGCAGCTATTTTCTATATTTACACCCGTTTGGTCAGCTCATGACGGCCATTACTTACCTCCCATAACTGAACCTAACCAGGGAAAAACTTTCAACTTTCAGAATTCTCCGATTCCGCCGTGGGGACATTTACTGATGAGACCCCCAGAACTAGGCCGTTACTTGTATCAGCATACCGATAAGGAAACAGCAGATGCTATCACACATTATGTGTACAACTCTCCCCACATTAATCGGTTTTTTACGGAAGATTATGTGGAATTTATCAACCAAAGTTCATTCATAGTAAAGCGCCTAGAAGCTATTGGTTTAATCCCAATAGAAAAAAATACTCAAGAAACTTTAGAAAAACTTTATCCGGGCCGAACTCAGTTTGCTAACAACGGTATTCTTGCAGTGCTGGAGAAACCAGAAAATAAGAAGAAAGAAAATATTTCAGAAAAATCAATAACAAGCCTCAGTGAGCAACATAAGGCTCAATTAAAAAATGACCATAACCCTTCTATCGCTCAAACCAAAAATCAGGTTTATAATCACAAGCCTGTTCAAGTCAGCAGTGAGTTGTCCGGGTCGCCAATCGAAAGTCTTTCGGTTTGCATGATTGTTCAAAACGCTGAGAAAACTTTGGATCTTGCCCTCGAATCTCTTAATGGTGTTTATGACGAGCTAATAGTGGTTGACGGTGGCAGTACCGACTCCACCTGCGAAATTGCCTTGCGTTATGGAGCCAAAGTTATACACTCCGCGTGGACAGGCAATTTTTCGGACCAGCGGAATGTGTCTTTGAAAGAAGTTAAGAGTGATTGGGTTTTTATTCTCGATGCAGATGAATTTATTGACCTGAAAACTCTAGAATTTTTACGTTATCTAAAAGCTAATGGTACTCAACTAGATACCGATCACTTTTGGATTACTCGTAAATGGATTAGTCCCTTTAGCAAAAATCATTATGTATCAAGCGCTCCTCATTATCCGGACTGGCAGCACCGGATATTTAGATATAACCAATCTCTAGCTTATAGCCGTCCAATTCACGAGGGCATTCACGGACTCACGAAACCGGGCGAAACATTGTTAGACTTGTGCGTTTATCATTTAGACTTATTAATTAAAAGTGAATCGCAGAGACAAGAAAAGGTTCGCATCTATAGCTCAGTAAATGAGAAAGATGGAATGCCCCATTTTTATGTGCCAGATATTAGACAGCTAACTATAGAACGATGGAATCATCAATATCTACTTCCTAAAGTTAAGAATTTACTAGATCGTATGCCGCTGAAATGTAAAGTTTGCGAATCAGATTCCCATCATTTTGCCCCTGGTAAAGTTATGGGTAAATATGATGTTGATTATTTTCAATGTTCAAACTGCGGATTTGTTCAAACCGAAGAACCATACTGGCTAGACGAAGCTTATTCTCAACCAATAGCAAGCAGTGATGTTGGCTTAGCGTTCAGAAATTTGTCATTTTCACAAATAACCCAAAATTTATTATTTAACTTTTTTAATCATCAAGCAATATTTCTCGACTACGGCGGTGGCTACGGTCTATTTGTCAGGCTGATGAGAGATGCGGGATTTGACTTTTACTGGCTAGACAAGTTTTGTCAAAATATATTTGCTCAAGGATTTGAGATTGATGCAGCCACAAATAACCAATTTGAATTAGTGACGGCATTTGAAGTATTTGAGCATCTGGTTCACCCCATAGATGAGCTGGAAGAATTGTTAAAGGTTTCCCGAAATATTTTACTGAGTACAGAATTGCTGCCAGAAAGCCATCCTAAACCTGATGAGTGGTGGTACTATGTGCTTCACGAAGGTCAGCACGTTTCTCTTTATACAGCTAAATCTCTTTCAATCCTTGCTGCCAAGTTTAATCTCAACTTCTACTCAAATGGTTCGTCTCTTCATTTACTAACAGAAAAACAAT
The DNA here is from genome assembly GCF_036702515.1 of Microcoleus sp. BROC3. Classification (NCBI taxonomy): domain Bacteria; kingdom Bacillati; phylum Cyanobacteriota; class Cyanophyceae; order Oscillatoriales; family Microcoleaceae; genus Microcoleus; species Microcoleus sp. BROC3. Next base: position 106,163 of record NZ_JAUBTQ010000026.1, on the reverse strand, counting down.
TGCCGGAAGATTTATTTGATCAATTGGCAAAAGGAGAATTAGCAGCGGTTAATAAAGCCTCGCTTTTACAGAATGACTTCTTAAAAGCTGTTAGCAAAATTACTCATATTCAACAAGAAGCAAAGATACAGCCTTCGGAAATAGAAGAGGACGGCGACTCGCAAAGCGGGTTAACAATACTGGTTGACGGTGTATTCTTTCAAATGTACAGAACAGGAATTGCCCGCGTTTGGAGGTCGCTGCTAGAAGAATGGGCGGAAAATGGTTTTGCCAAGCATATAATTGTATTGGATCGGGTGGGAACATCGCCAAAGATTGGGGGAATTAGGTATTGCACCGTGCCTGCTTATGACTACAGTAAAACTGATGCTGACCGGGAAATGTTACAGCAAGTATGTGATGAAACTGGTGCAGACTTATTTATATCCACTTACTACACAACACCTTTATCCACTCCCTCTGTATTCATGGCCTATGACATGATTCCCGAAGTGCTGGGAGCAAATTTGAATGAATCAATGTGGAAGGAGAAACATCATGCTATCCGCCATGCTTTAGCTTATATTGCTATTTCTGAAAAGACAGCCCGCGACTTAATAAAGGTTTTTCCAGAAATTGCTCATAAGTCTGTAACTGTAGCTCATTGTGGAGTTCAAAGTCTTTTTTCACCGGCTAGTCCAGAAGATATTAAGGGTTTTAAAAATAAGTATGGAATCTCAAAACCCTACTTTATTTCAGTAGGTGGGGCTGCGGATTATAAAAATAGTATCTTGTTCTTCAAAGCTTTTGCTCAACTTGCCAGCAAACAAGGCTTTGAAATAGTATGTACGGGGAGTGGAGTTGTATTAGAAGGAGAATTGAGAAATTACACTTTAGGTACTGTAGTTCATAAGCTTCAGCTCAATGACGAGGAGTTGAGATTAGCTTATGCGGGTGCGGTTGCATTGGTTTATCCATCCAAGTATGAAGGATTTGGTTTACCTGTGCTAGAAGCTATTTCCTGCGGTTGTCCCGTTATCACTTGTCCTAATGCCTCAATTCCTGAAGTGGCCGGAGAAGCAGCTTTATATGTGAATGATGAGGATGTTGAGGGGTTAACAGATGCACTTTGTGAGGTACAAAAGCCGAAGGTTCGCAACTCATTAATTGCGGCTGGGTTGGAACAAGCTAAAAAGTTCTCTTGGTCAAAAATGGCGAAAACGGTTAGTTCAGTGCTGATTGACGAAACTCTAGTGCGTTTAAACTTGAAAGAGATTAATCTCATTGTTTTTCCCGATTGGACGCAGCCAGAAGAGTCTCTTGGTTTAGAATTGGAACGAGTAGTGAGAGCGATCGCAACTCACACAGACAAAAGTAAGATCACCCTCTTAGTAGACAGCAGTAACATTTCTGAGGAAGATGCTAATCTCGCTTTGTCTAGCGTGGCGATGAATCTTTTAATGGAAGAAGATTTAGATGTTTCTGATGGGCCAGAAATTTCACTGATTGGAGAGTTGAGCAAAAATCAGTGGTCAGCTTTGATACCTCGACTTTACGGTCGAATTGTATTGGAGAATGAGAGTAGAGAGGCGATCGCAGCCCTGGAATATGAAGAAATCCCATCTTATCTACTGGACAGTTTTACGAATATCTAATCTTGACAGAAAGGCTCATCAATTATTGTATAGCTGCGATTACTATGAACAGTGATATGTCCAACTCCCAACCACCTCTCAAACTAAGTTTGGACAAGCCTATATTTTTCTATTGCAGTGAAGGAGTCTATTCACCTCCAAGTATATGTTTAGCGGAAGGCCTGAAAGAACTGGGAATACCTTTTTATTCAAACATCAATCATTGGAAGATTGACCCCGATACAGAAGAATATTTATTTTGTTATGACCCAAATGTGGCTCATCAAGATTGCTCGATAGTGATTTTGGACTTCAGGTGGATGAGAAACGCTACATCTTTTCCTGAAAATTTATTTTCCTCCGAGGGGAAATATGTCACGGTCTGTCTAGATGACATGGATGGTTTTACAGTCTGGAATCCACAGTTAGAAAACTTCGATTTTAGATTTAGAACTCACTGCAACAGTAAATCCATATATCCTTCAAACTGTTTAAATTGGGTTTTTGGGCTTTCTAACAGGATACTTCGAGAAACTAGCAAAATAGAAAAAAATCAGGACAAAAAAAGACGCTTACTTGTTAACTTTCGCAACGATCACGTGCAATTGCACTACACTAAAACTGTACTGAAAGTTCGCCAGGGTTATTTATGGGTTGACAGTGGGGTGATGATAGTAGATAAGCCTCTAAGGCAGATTGTTCGCGAACAATTCTTGCCGTTGATTCAAGATATTTTACCGCCAGATGATACGGCTGAGGATTTTGAGAAATCTCCCTCAGATAGTTACCACTACTTGCAGTGGCAGCAAACAGGTCAACGCCACTATCCGAGTTACTACCAACGTTTGAAGGAATCTGTGGCTTGTGCGTGCTTTGGGGGTGCTGTTACCTCCAGCTATTTCACAGGAGAACCCATCGTAGAATGGTGGGATAGTTGGCGTTTTTGGGAGTCATTGGCGGCTGGGTGCGTAACATTTCATGTAGATTTTGATAAGTATGGAGTTAAACTGCCAGTAATGCCAGAAAACTGGCGGCACTATGTAGGAATTGATTTAGACAATATGCAGGATACTGTCGATCGCATCGCTGATGACCCAGGAATTTTAGAAAAAATCTCTGCTGAAGGTCGGCAGTGGGCTATTGAAAATTACTCTCCTGTTCCTACAGCTTTGCGTTTTTTGGAAATGCTCGGTTGTTACACTCCACAAAAGCAGGAAGGAAAGGAAAATGAAGGTGAAGGAGCAATCTTTTCAGTGGCAATTAAGTTAACAGAGGTTAACTTAATTATTTTTCCAGATTGGACGAAACCGGAAGAGTCTCTTGGTTTAGAATTGGAACGAGTGGTGAGGGCGATCGCAACTCACCCAGACAAAAGAAAGATCACCCTCTTAGTAGACAGCAGCAATTTTTCTGACGAAGATGCTAATCTCGCTTTATCAAGCGTGGCGATGAATCTTTTAATGGAAGAAGATTTAGATGTTTCTGATGGGCCAGAAATTTCATTGATTGGACAGTTGAGCGAAATTCAGTGGTCAGTTCTAATGCCGCGCCTGCATGGGAGAATTGTATTGGAGAATGAAAATAAAGAAGCGATCGTGCAGGCAAAAGCGCAAAACATTCCTAAATTTGAGCCAGACAGTTTTATACAGGAGAGTCATTGATAAATCAAGGGAATTTGTGCAGCGAGTTGCCGCACAAATTACTAAGCCCGACAATCATAATCAATCATGACTCTCAAGATACCTTTGCCACATTTGCTCGTAAGCTTTCTCCATCTCTCGCGTAAAATGCTGAGCATTCCACAACGGAGCAGTGTGTCTTGACTGTCGCAGTCGGCAGGATATTTGTTGTCGCAAAACAGTATCTTTTCCTAAACGGATTCCCCACTCGACATATTCTTCCTCAGTCCAAGCAATTCCCTCTGTTATCCCTACATTCATCATCATCGTGTAACTGTTGCGACTGGAAAACTGCTGACCCACCCTCGTAACTAAAGGAATGCCCATCCAAAGAGTTTCTAATGTAGTTGTAGCTCCGTTATAGGGATAAGTGTCAAGCACCACATCAGCAATACCTAAATTAGCGCGGTGAATTGTTTCTGTTGCCACTATGGGCAAGAATCGCAAACGATCTGCGTTCACTCCTTCTGATTCTGCTATTTCAGTAAAGAAGTTTTTGAGTGATTCTTCATCTCCTAAACCTTTAACTAAGAAATAGCTATTTGGTACTGCTTTAATAATCTGCATTTGCAAGCGTACTGTGTGGGCATTGTATTTGTATCCTCGCTGAAAACTTACGTATGCAACTGCATCGTTAGGAATATTTAATTGATCCCGCCGCACCCTTGGAACGTCTAATTCAAAGCCATCTACTGCGATGTAGCTTTGGGGCAAACGCCAGATTTTTTCGACATAGTAATCTTCGGCGGATTCAGGCAGCACATAAGGGTCAGCAATAAAATAATCAATATTTGGTATGCCCGGTGAATCCCAGCCGAGCCAACTGACTTGTATGGGTGCAGGTTTAAGCATCATAATCTCGCAGCTAGTATTCAGTGTCAGGCTGTCGAGTTCGACCAAAATATCAATCTCATCCTCACAAATTAGCTCTGCCACTTCAGGGCCTTGCAGCCCTAATTTCCGAGCTTTGAAAACTTTCCCTGTGTACCATTCCTCCAAAGGGTCCTGGGTTAGTTTAGACTCAGACCCCAGTAAATAAGCATAAATTTCAAAGCGCTCGGGATCGTGATACTCGAAGACCCATCGTGCTAGCCAGCCTACAGAATGGCGGCGCAGGCAATAGGACAGATATCCAATTTTTAAACGTTTTTTAGGAACATCTGTTTTTACCGCAGAAGACAGTCGCTGGTGGCACTTTTCCATTTGCTCCTTAGCATAATTAGGAAGATTCGATTGGCAAATTTCTGCTATCTGACGGCGAATTTGTATATTTTCCTGCGGTCTATCCTGAAAGTATGGGTAAAAAAATATCGAACTAAATAAACGAACTGTAGAGCTTGAATCGAGATCGGTTGGTTGCTGCTCGATTAGGTCTGCCACTAGAGATTTGAGGGTCTGAAATGTTGAGTAAGCTTCATCGGCATACCCGCCCGCAGTCATCATACCGCGAATAATTAAGTGACAAGCATACACTTTATCGGCTAGCTTTTCCATTACCGAATAGGCAAACTTAGCCATTTCTATCCCCTTTGCAGACTCACCTACATCTTGATAAAAAGAGGATAAAGTAAGCAGCAACTCTGGATGCTTTTGATCTAAGCGCAAGCCGAGTTCTGTGAATTTAACGGCCCGGGGAAATTGGCGCCCTAAATAAGCAATTTTATAAACAAAATGGATTAAAGTATCAATAAAAATTAGTGGCTCCTGGACATGATCCAGACAAGCTTCTGTCAATTCCAAAGTAGATGGATGTAGAGGAGCATAATCTAAGACGCTCTTCCACAATTGCATTAGCAATTCATGGTTGATCGATAAAGGTTTGTTTGATTTGAGCAGTTCAATCACGCCCAAAGAATGAGGCTCTTCGCCAGTATAAGCGTCAAGCAATATGGACATTGCCATTAAATGCAGCAGGTTGTGCAGATTAGCAGGGTTGATTTCCCGTAAATGCTGGCGCACAGCCCAAGCCACGCCATAGTCTTTTCGTTGCAGTCGCTGCCGTTCGGCTTCGACTTCGAGCAATTCTACCAGTTCTTGAGTCCACTGCTCGATTTCCTCTGGATCGCCTTCAGCCATTCCCAACAGCCAGGTTGTCTGAGCTTCTGCCTCCTGTCCCTGCAACAGCAGCATCAAACCCAATTGCCAGTAGTATGACTTAACATTGGGTTCCGCTTCAATTGCTTGTTCGTAGAGTAGCGCAGCCCGAGTATAATTTTCCTTGAGCAAACATTCCCTTGCTTGCTCTTGCCAGTCAGATGCAACAGCCAATAAATTATCAGAAGTCATAAGCTAAAAAATCTACAAATATACCTAAGTTATAGAAAATTTTTGACGAAGCTGCAACAACCTGATTTAGCTCTAACTTCGCAATCACAGGTATTATCAACAATTCATCAATTAATATGTCATAAAAAGCGGGTAGCATGCTGAACTCTACCCGCTTTTTGATGGATTGTTCTACTCAGAAATTACTTAGTAACGAGAGTCTGAGCATCAGCACACTTGGTATTCTCCCGTGCAGGTGTAATTGTGGCAGGATTTTGGTTTTGCACAGCAGTTAGCTCCTCACAGAGGATTGAACTAGTACCGTCTCCCTCACCTGCGGGAACAAAAAATACTGCGCCTGCATATCCCTTAATCGAAGCACCTAAAGGTGTTCCCGCCATAGTCACTCCTCCGCTGGCAGGAGTAGCACTACTTGCACCGACGCCATACTGATAATTGTTAGTTGCAGTTTTGATACCCAGACCCAAGCTGGGGACATCAGTTGCGAACACTGTTCTCTCTGCAAAGTAAGCTTGTTGACCTTTGTTCATTGAACCCAGATACTGTTTGGCTTCTGACTGCTTAGCTTTGTTCGCTTGGTTGAGGAAGGAAGGCAAAGCAATAGCAGACAAAATACCGATGATGATGATCACAACCAGCAGTTCAATCAGGGTGAAACCTTGCTCCTGTCTTCTTTTGTTGATGTGTTGCAGGAACTTGGCTTTAAATTCAGTCTTCATAAGTCTTTTCTCCGTGAGGGGTGGGATGCTTGATTTCTAACTCTTATATGTAACTTACCCAGTTATCGGCGCTTTAATATCACCCCAAACAATTTTTTTTGTCAACTCCTAGCTCTAAGGCTCCAAAAGCACATACAGAAAGACTTCCAGCCTAGTCAACATTTCCTGGACTTCCTCAAAGGCAGTCTCCTCACTAACAGGCTCTAGGTTAACACCGATCTCGGAGCGGATTTGGAGCCACTGTTCCACGATGGACACCACAGACTGCGGCCCATCCCAAAGAGGTAGCAAGCAAGCCGCGATCGTACTCTCGATCGCCACCGGCGCTAAAGTTGGCACAATAATATAACGGCTTATCTCAAACGGCGTCTGGCTGTCAATGCAATTACTCAAGTCTTCCCTAATCTGAGAAGTCCTCAGTTGAGGGTGCAGGTGTACCCGCGCTTCCCGCCATTGAGCTTCCGTCCATTCCGCAACGGGCACAAAAGCCTGAGTTCGATTTAGATTGCCGCACCAGAAATCAAACAAACGGTGCAGGGGATGTAACAAGTCAAATAAATGCAGCCGTTCTTCCACAGAAGCTTCTGGCAGACTCATCGCCAAAAACGGAGGCAAATCATCTGGATCTTTGAACAAATCCATCAAATCCCACCTGCGCCAAGCCACCATACTGATAAACTCTAGATCGGTTGCTCTCAAAAGTGCAAACACTTCAGGAATGGTACAACCTTTATCACCCACTAATAAATAGTTAACCATAATCCATGCCTCATCCGCGCGATCGGCCTTCCAGGTGAATGCCTTAAGCCCTACTTCATCTTGTAATGCTTCCATTGTTTCCCGGACTATTTCTATCTCCACTTCTCCGGGAGCTCCATTCATTAATCCCATTGTTTTGAAAGCAGCTTGAGCGCGAAATACTCCGGCTCTACCATTTGAACTGTGAAGGTTGGTGCGGATGATGCCATCGGGAGCGAGAACTGACTTCATCGCTTGCAATCCAGCAATAGCATCGGGCAAGAGATACAGAACTTCGTCAGCATTGATATAGTCAAACTGTAACCCTAAACTTGGTAATTCTTCTATCTTCAAAGCATAAAACTCTGCATTAGCAACCCCATGATACTGTAAACGTTGCTCAGCTAGTTTCACAGATTCTTCTGATAAATCGATGCCTACTATTTTTGCTCCCGGATTGGCTAGAGCTAAAACCAAGGATTTATAACCGGTGCCGCATCCCGCATCTAGGATAACTTTACCTTCGGTATTGATGACTTTTCTATTTCTAAAGTAGTAAGCAGTTACAAGATTATGAAGGTAGAGCAATTCACTGTTGTCTTTGGGAGATTGTTCCAGCGGGATTCTCGGATAAGGAGTATTGTCAAATTGCTGGCGAATGTTTTCTATTAACTCTAAATTTTGGTGATCCATTTTCAATTACACTCAACGCTGGCAAATTATCCTAGTATCTCAGAAAATAGCCGATCGCCCGCCCACCCGCAACACATACTTGCAATAATAGTCTGAAAACCGATCGCCCAACCAAGTACCACGTCCATGAACACCAACATCAGCCCCATCCTCAAAGTATTCACCCTTTCCGCCGCAATTTCCCTGGCCATCAAGTACGCAGGGCCTAGCTTATCCATACCCTCTACCGACCTCAACGCCCTCATAGCCGTGTTTACCCCCAGTATCATCTTAGCTGCCATCCTCGGCTGGCGAGCACGACAACAGCAGTATTAGAGACCAAATTAAGACACAATCAAGATGTGGGATCGATCTAGACTTGCGTGGAGATAATATTATTCTGCTTGGCCCAAAAGGCAATTCCTCACCACAAATCCCAGCCCTGTACAGCTATCGCAATCAAACTAAAGCCACTCACCATGATTCAAATCATACCTGAATTAGTAACATTTGATGAATTCATTGACTGGTATCCTGAAAATTCAGAACAGCGCTACGAACTGCACAATGGAGAAATTGTTGAAATGCCAAAAGCAACAGGTAAACATTCTAAAGTGGCGGGTTTTACCGCACTGAAAGTCGGAATAGAGATTGAGCGTCTCAATTTGCCCTACTTCATCCCAAAAGAATGCGTCATCAAACCCATGCGCGAGGAATCGGGATATGAACCAGATATTATTGTACTTAACGAACAAACCATTGGAAACGAGCCGCGATGGGAAAAATCATCAATTATCACAATCGGTTCATCAGTCCCCCTAATCGTCGAGGTAACTAGCACTAATTGGGGTGATGATTATGCCCTAAAGCTTGAGGCTTATGAGTCAATGGGTATTCAGGAATATTGGATTATAGACTATCTAGGATTGGGAGGCAGACGGTTCATCGGCAACCCCAAGCAACCAACCTTTTCGGTTTACCAACTAATTGACGGGGAGTACCAAGTCAAACTGTTCCGAGGGGGCGAGTGTATTGAGTCCCCAAATTTCCCAGAATTGAAGCTGACAGCGCAGCAGGTGTTCGCAAAAGGGAATTGAGGAGGCTGCTTATGCTGATGTCCGAGTAGGGCTATCTGATTAAAGATGCGATCGCCCGCATCTAAGGTATCTTGTAGAGATGCGATTCATCGCTTCTGGGATGCAGAGCAATTACTAAGCAGCAATTCCCAATACCCTATTCCTCAATCTAAATTCTAAAATCTAAAATCTAATGAAGCTAGGACAGTGGATGGGCTTATTAGCCCTCATCGCATCTTGTTACATCCTGTGGCAAATCAGGCAGGCCCTACTGCTGCTGTTTGCCGCCGTCGTCTTAGCCACAGCCTTAAACAGACTAGCACGGTATTTACAAAAATTCCGGCTCAAAAGATCGATCGCCGTATTGCTCTCAGTTAGTTTCCTAGTCCTCATCTTCGTAGGATTATTCCTAATCATTGTACCGCCCTTTGCCCAACAGTTTCAACAACTTACCCAAAGAGCCCCTCAAGGAATAGCAAAATTAAATGATTGGATCGATCAGCTAGAAACGCGCTTTTCTGGACAAATTGGTCAGCGACTGCCGAATCTTGATATTAACGATATTATCCAACAGCTACGACCCATATTCAACCAACTCGTCGGCGGTGCAGGAGCTTTTGTCGGCAACACATTAGGTGTTATTCTCAGCTTTTTGCTAGTCATAGTTTTGACCTTGATGACATTAGCAGAACCTCTCTCTTACCGCAAAGCATTTATACAACTTTTTCCCTCTTTTTATCGGCGGCGAATCGATGGCATCTTAGATGAATGCGAAATAGCCCTCGGTCGATGGGTAATCGGCGCTTTAATTAGCATGAGCGTCATCACTTTTCTGAGTTTAATTGGTTTGTCAGTATTACAAGTTCCCCTAGCTCTAGCTCACGCTGTTTTAGCTGGTTTGCTGAACTTAATACCCAATATCGGACCCGGTTTGAGCGTCATTCCCCCAGTGACGATCGCACTTTTAGACTCTCCCTTAAAATCAGGTTTTGTGCTCATTCTCTACTTTCTAATTCAACAATTTGAAAGCAACCTCCTCACCCCCTACGTTATGGCGCAGCAAGTATCACTGCTGCCAGCAGTAACATTAATAGCTCAAGTATTCTTCGCCACCTTCTTTGGATTTTTAGGCTTATTGCTAGCCCTCCCCCTCACCGTTGTCGCTCAAGTTTGGATTAGGGAAGCCCTAATTAAAGATATTCTCAACCAGTGGAGTGCCAGTCCTAAAACCTTAGCAGCAATCGATTCTGCTATCCATGAAGAATATGAATCTATAGAAGTCACCGAAAGCCGACCAGAAAAGTTGCCAGAACACAAACCCGACATCCCAGATAATGTAGAAAATGACGCTCCTGAAAATCAATAGTTAAGGTTTGTAATGACTTCAGTTCTTATTCATTCCCAGTTAGAGGACAGAAGTATTCACTACAAACTTAGGAAAATTGTGAGAAGAACGCCATCAACTAACTATCTTCAATCTTCGAATTTTCTACCGCATCTCTACCGGCGCTAAAAATTTGTTGAACAGTCAAATTTAACTGCCCAAATGTGGGTGACACAACCCGCTCACTCCCCCGAAACAGACTGACTTGATCCTCGCCGTCAACCAAATGGTGAACAAAAAAAGTAGGTTGTTTCGGATTGCCAATATAGCGTCGGCCGCCAAGTCCCAAATAGTCGGCAATCCAGTATTCAGAAATGCCCAAAGCTTCGTAATCAACCAATTTGTAGCCATAATCATCACGCCAATTGGTACTGACAACTTCGACAATTAGCCGGACAGAACTACCCATTGTAATGATAGATTCCTTTTTCCATCTCGGTTCGCTGTCCGTCCCTTGCCTGTCCAAAACGATCGCATCCGGTTCGTAACCAGATAGCTCGTTATCTGCTTTGACAACGCATTCTTTGGGGACGAAGTAGGGCAACGCTAGCCTCTCGATTTCAATCCCTAGCTTCAGGCAGAGGAAGCCAGCTACTTCTGAATGTTCTCCGGTTGCTTTAGGCATCTCAACAATAGTTCCATTGTGCAGTTCGTAACGGTTTTCAGAATTTTCAGGATACCAGTCAATAAATTCATCGAAGGTGACTGGTTTTAATATCGCTTGAGTCATGGCGATCGCTCCTTATTTTATTTATAATATAATCCCGATCTCTGTTATAACATTGTGCTGTGTTCTCAAACTGAGTCCGATCGCCAAAACAGCATTCGCTCGATCGACATTCCACCACACTAAAATCTAAAATAGTCTTATGAGATCGATCGACGAAATCAACGAGAAAATCAGCCAGGGCAAAGCCACAGTCTGGACAATCGAAGAACTCAAAACTAGAGTTCAAGAAACCAGCATTACCCAAGCCGCCAAAGAAGTCGATGTGATTACCACCGGCACCTTCGAGCCGATGGAATCCTCCGGTGCAATCATCAACCTCGGCCATACCGACCCGCCGATAAAAATCCGCCAGTGCTGGCTGGACGGCGTTCTAGCCTACTCCGGCTTCGGGGCAGTAGACCTGTACTTGGGAGCCACCCAAGTAGCCGAAGACGGCGAAGAATCCCGTGAACGGGGCGGCGGACACGTCATCGAAGACTTAATAGCAGGCAAACCCGTACAATTGCGCGCCCTCGGACAAGTAACAGACTGCTACCCCCGCGCCTCCTTTGAAACCACGATTACCCGCGATACAATCAACCAGTTTTATTTATTCAATCCCCGGAACGCATATCAAAACTTTATTGTTGGCGTCAACGGGGGCGATCGCCCGCTGTTCACCTACCTCGGCCCCCTGCAACCAAACCTCGGCAACGCCGTCTACTCGAACCTTGGAGCCATGTCTCCCCTGCTCAACGACCCCGACCTCCAAATCATCGGCATCGGCACCCGCATCTTCCTAGGAGGCGCTCAGGGCTACATCACCTGGGAAGGAACCCAGCACTTCCCGCTGCAAAAACGCCAGCCCAACCGCACGCCCATCGGCCCGGCCGCCACCCTTGCACTCATCGGCGACGCCAAACAGATGAACTCCAAATGGGTGCGCGGCTGCTACTTCAAAAACTACGGCCCATCCCTAATGCTGGGAGTCGGCATCCCCTTTCCCGTCTTAAACGAAACAGTCGTCGCCAACTGTGCAGTATCAGACAAAAAAATAGTAGCGCCGGTGGTAGATTTCTCTATCCCCCGGCGCGTTCGTCCCACCTTCGGTTTAGTCAGCTATGCTCAATTAAAGACTGGTCGGATCGCGATCGAGGGCAAACCTGTGCGGGCCGCCCCCCTTGCGAGTATGTTTCTCTCCCGGCAAGTAGCATTGGAATTGAAGCAGCAAATTGAAGCGGGTCAATTTACCCTCACGGCCCCAGTTGCTCCCCTACCCACCGACAGAGTATTTCTCCCGCAAGATTTGTGGGGTGCACAAGTCCGGCTCGAATAAAGGATTTTAGATTGGCGATTTAGCGGTTCTAAATTAGTCTTGGACAAACTAATCTCAAATCTCAAATCTCAAATCTCAAATCTAAAATTGGTTCATTCCTCGATCGGCTTAGGCTTCTTAACAGGCTTAGGAAGAGGTTCCTTCGGGACAGGCGGTGGTGCTGCTGCTGCGGACTTGATGGTAGGACGCCCTACAGGAGCACCGTCACCGCTCGGCTTAGGAGTAAACGGACGCTTCCCTCGTCCTTTGAAGCCACCGGGCGGCTTGCTGCCAGGGGGGAATTTCCGCTTCTTAATCGGCAGCGCGCCAATATTGTTAGCCTGCTCAATCATCAGACTGTCAGCTTGCAATTTGACGTGGAAATCCCAAAAAAACCCGATCGCTTTTGTTGCTAAATCTCCCTTGAGTTTCAGTTTAAAAAACTTCATCTTGTCGTCATTCTTGCGGGGAGCTTGCTTGATTTTGACGATGACATACTTTTCTTCGTCTTGGGATTGATAAATCACCTCACCTCTAATCGAAAAATAGCCATCTTCAACATCAGGTTCCGAGGCCGGCAAAGATGCGGTAGATGCTTCGTCCCCCTGCTCAATCTCCGCTGCGTCCTGATTTTCCTCGTCAGAGGAGGGTTCTGGAGGTTTCTTGAGCGTTTCCGGCTCCCAAACTCCCATAATCTGGGCGTGCAAGTTCCCGTCTTCTTGCCTGGTGCGGGGATAGACCACCCAAAGGTGTTCTTGTTCCAGATCCAGGTGATTTTTGACTAAACTCATGACTCTACCCAGCAAAACTGCGTCGATGGCAGTTCCGTCGGCAGCTATCAGCATACCCCGGGTGAATTGCTCTTCTGATTGCGTGTAGCGGCCCCGCACCAAACCAACAGCTCGGTACTGTCTGGGTTCGCTGGGGGGGGGAATGGGATGTTGGCGCATGACCGAGGGTATGTCCTCAGCGGCCTGACTTTCGTTAGCCGCCGGCTCGGCGTTTGCCGGCGGTGCGACTGCGAGCGCTGGAGTATCGCTGACAGCTTCCGAAGGCGCTGCTTGCTCCGAGGGTGCAGGAGCATTGCTGGGCGGGTCTTGTGGCTGTGTTTTGTCCCTGTCGGGGGCAGAACTGTAGCGGGGTCGTTGCAGCTTATCCTTGGACGCTGGGGCGTCTGTTGGCGCTGGCGGTTGATTTTGGTCAACAGGTGCAGCCAACGCCGAAGGCACCGGACTTTCGTCTGGTGTCTCAGGAATGGAATCTGTATCTTTAGGCGGATTGACGGCCTGTTCGCTGGGCTGAGCCTTGCGAGTAGAAGTAGATTTGGACGATTTGGAAGACCGGTTGGGAGAGGGGTTCATAAAAACTCCTTGCAGCGGAGACACATCCCTTAAGGGAAATTAGGAATAAACTGAAGAAACTGCTTTAAAAACTACTAGCACCTGACTTGGGGCTTGCGCCCGGAGGTCTGGTTGTGACCCGTCAACGCCAACTTTCAACGCTACGTGTGCCGATCGGTTCGCTGGCTGCTAAAATCCTTGCGAGCAAGGACTTTGGGAGTTGCTGACCGATCGATCCTGCGATCGCGCTGATCTGGAGTTGCTGGCTAATAGCATTTAGGATATTCAGCTTGCCTATTTTACTTAATCCAATTACCTAACGGCCTGATCCGCCATATTTTCGGTAATTTTTAGCTTGACCAGACTAAATTGGACAGACACCGCAGTCCTTGGGGCTGCGGGTCTGAGTGTCCAAAATTGTTTAGCTAGCATGGAGTTGCGGGTCTGTTACCATATTAGCTGCAAGTAAAAGGCTGCTTTGTCCGTTCGGACTTTGAAGTTAAGAACTTTTATGGTTGCATGGATCTAGTTAAATGGCAGACGCCCCCGGGCGATGCGTTAATTCTTAGAAAATAGTAGATTTTAAGCTGGGATAGTTGAATTATGGAAAAAGCAAATAAGCGTCGTGGGTTGATTACTGTGGTGGTGGTGCTGTCGCTCATCGCTTTTTTGGGATTTTCTCTGGTTCCCATTTTGGACAGTATTCTCAAGGCCAGCCAAGCCCAAAGTACGTCAACTCCAACACCTACTCAGACGGCGCAGTCAGGGGAGAAGCAATCAGAGTTGCTGCAAGCTCAGGCTAGGGGATACGAGTTGGTTTTGCAGCGGGAACCTGACAATGTAACGGCTTTGCGGGGATTGTTGCAGGTGCGGCTGGAGTTGATCGGGCAAGGAGTGGGGGACATTAAGGATGCGATCGCTCCTTTGGAAAAGTTGGCTTCGCTGAATCCTGAGACTACTGAATACGGAATTTTGCTGGCTCAGGCTAAGGAACGCACCGGCGATCGCGAAGGGGCTGCTCAAGCTTACAGGTCAATTTTAGCGTCTAAGCCTGGGGAAATTAAGGCTTTGCAGGGGTTGGTGAATTTGCTGCTGGTGCAGCAGCGGCCCGAAGCTGCGATCGGATTGCTGCAAGATACGCTGAAGGCTGCTCCCGCTGCCAATCTGGCGAAACCGGAAAGTGTTGATGTAACTTCAGTGCAGTTGATTTTGGGACAGGTTTATGCTGTGCAGAAGCGCTACGAGGAGGCGATCGCAATTTACGACGAATCTGCTAAGGCTAACCCCAAAGATTTTCGCCCCACTTTAGGAAAGGCGATCGTGCTGAAGGAACAGGGCAAAACAGATGAGTCAAAAACGCTGTTCGACCGAGCTACTGAGTTAGCTCCTCCTAACTATAAAGACCAAATTAATCAGTTAGCTAGTGGCACTCCTTCGCCTTCTCCTGCGGCTACGACGACTCCCGAACCGGCTGCTTCTCCTAGTCCTGAAGGCGCGCTACCGAAACCTTAAGGAGTGTTTTAAGTTTTGAGTTATAAGTTAAAAAGTTTAAAATTCAACACTTAATACTTATAATTCAAAACTATTCGCCCATTACCAATTACAAGCAGCAGCGGCATCCTGAAGGAAAATTTTGGTTCTCCCTAAAGGAGAAGCTGTTACAGGACTATGCTGCAAGGCTGTTTTAGTATGATGAGTGCAAAATTTTAACTTCATCCTCACCTAGAAGAACGCAGCCTCTCAATAGCTGCAAAAACTGCTTGATCAATTCGCGCTCCCCGGCGTTTGAACCCCAGCTCTGGCAGCATTTCTTTCAAAATTTCCTCATCGGTACGCAGACAACCATCTGATAAGATCCACCGAATTAGCGACATAAGTTCAGTCTGAGTGTAATCGTCAATTTTGGATCGTTTTGGAACATTGGGTCGCGTTCCCCGCAATGCTGTAGGAGAGTTTATTTCTGGAGTGAGTGATTGGGATGTAAAAGGTTGGGCAGTTTGTGGAACTGGCTTGGTCGGTTTATTCTTCTGTGCATCTACCTGGTTAGCATACTTAACAGCAGCTTCGTAAGCATCCACAGCGCGTTGTATTTCCTTGTCCCGCCGCATGAACCAGTCAGTTGACCAAATACGGTGAAAGCGCCAGCCGAGTGCTTCCAGTTGTTGCTGTCGCAGTCGATCGCGATCGCGTGCGGTTGGTAGAGAATGGTAACTCGCCCCATCACACTCAATTGCCAGCACAAATCGCCCGGGCTGCTGCGGATGTTGCGCCACCATATCAATTCGATAACTCGAAACTCCCCACTGAGGCAGAAGCGAGATGCCCTTACCTGTTAGTGCATCATAGATATCCTTTTCAAAGGGATTGAGTGGCACGCCAGACTGTTCGGTTTCGCCAAGAATCTTGCCCTCACTCGCTGCATACTGAATGTAAAGTCGCAACAGTTCCACACCTCGCGATGACGACCGATCCGGGTCCATATCGTGGTGGTCAAATGACGAAACCAGAGTCATACGCTGCCTTGCCCGCGTAACTGCAACATTGAGACGGCGTTCCCCTCCCTTCGTCAGCAACGGGCCAAATCGATACACCAGCCTGCCCGAACGGTCTTTGCCATAGCCTACAGACAACAGGATTGCATCCCGCTCATCCCCTTGAACCCGTTCGAGGTTTTTGACAAAAAAGCGTTCCGGACGACCCTCGTCAAAGAAAGCTGCTAATTCAGGACGTTCCCCAAGTGCTGCATCGAGGGCTGCTTCAATGCGCTGTGCGTGTTTGATGCCCATTGTAATTACGCCAAGCGTTTCGTTAGGTTGTTCAGTGGCGTGTTGGAGCACTAACTCAACTACTCGCTGGACTTCCCTGGAAGCGCTTTCTTCCTGACCGTCCTGACCGGGAATACACGAGACAAGAACGTGAGAGATAGATGGTGAACCACCAGGACTGGGAAATGTAATCAGGCGATCGTTGTAAATGTGGCGGTTGGAAAAGGCAATTAACGCTTCATCTCGACTTCGATAGTGCCACAAAAGCTCCCAGGTTTCCAGGAAAGAGGACATCAAATCGAGCAGACTCTCCAACCCTTCAACGGGGGATGGAGATTCGGCTTCCTCTTCCTCATCCAGACCCCCTGCAAAAAATGTTGTCGGTGGGAGTTGGTATTTATCCCCGGCGACAACTGCCCTTTGGGCCCGCAGTAATGCCGGAACTGCATCCTCTGGCAATACCTGACTGGCTTCATCGAAAATGACAACATCGAAATAACGACGGTCAGCGTCGAGTAACTGGCTCACTGAGAGGGGACTAGCCATCCAGCAGGGACTAATGCTGGTTAAAACATCGGGAGCTTCTGCCAAAAGCTTACGCAGTGGCAGATGTCGGGCTTTTTTAGCGGCTTCGCGCCGTACCAACGCTTCCTGTTCTGGATAAGCATTCATTGCAGCGATCACGCGTTCCGCATGGGCGCGTCGGACTCGATTGGAAGAGATCTTCACTCTTTCCTGGTCTAGGACGCGAAATTCTTCAATCAACTGTTCATGAGTTTCTCTATGGAAGACTGTTAAGGCTGAATCTTGGGCACGCGCCTGGTCGAGACAGGAGGCAAACCAGGCATACTTGAATTGCTTCTGCCATAGGGAGGGATCAGATTTTAACCGTCTCAATTCCGCAATAATTAAGGACGCACCACACTGTTCAATTGTGCGCTCAATTTCCTTTAGACCCGCCACCAGTTGAGGTGTGTCGCGGTCTGCTGCCAGCTCATTAAAAAGTTCTTTTAAATATTGGAGCGGTAACTGACTTAGATTACCCCGCCCCAAATCGGGCTCAATACGCTCTAGGTCAGTAAGGAGCGCATTCAGGTTGTCTCGTGCTGCACTCAAAGACGTGACTTGGCACGGAACTGAAGCCGAACGCGACAGCGATCGCCAATGACTCAACTGTTCAGATGCTTTGGTTACTTCCTCAAATAATTGCCCATTTGATGTTTCTCCAGCTTTTCGTAGTTTTTTAAGAGTAGATACTGCATTTTTGAAGTTGCTATCAAAGAGAAATGCCAAGCTCTCTGCAATGAAACCGTTTCTTAATGGTGACAGCGCATTGACTTGCTTCTCTAGGTCTTGTTTAAAGATATCCTCCGAATAGAGAAAGAGGGTTTTTTCAACGTCTTCGATGAATGCAATTAGCTGCCTAGCTTTGTTAAGGCTAATAGGTGGCTCTAGCTTGGTAATCAAAATGAGCGTTTCTAGGCACTCAGAAAATTCTGGTAAACGAACTGTAGCAATCCGCTGCACTACATCAGATGCCTGCGACGCAGCGTCTACCGACAATAACTTGACTGTCATCCAAGGGGAGCGATGGTCGCCAAGAAAGAGACTGGCTAATTCTCCCCTACTTATTTGTCCCAGGCGTTCCGCTACAGTTTCAGCGTTTTCTGCGAGTCGATTAAGTTCTACACCGCGAAAGCGGATATTGATCCGCTCCGATTCAGAAAATTGCCACAAAAGCTCAGCCTGAATCTCGTAGACACTCTTATCTGATGGTTTGCGCTTATCGTGCAGTCGTGCTACATGGTCATTGAGCCGCTTCCTTCGATCGACAAAGCGTTGGTGGATATTGCCGATGTCTGCTGGGGAAATATTGCGTACCTGTGTCAAGCTTTCTGCTACTTGCTGTAATACCTCTCGCCGCGAGATAGCTGCACCGTGTAGATCGAGCAATAAATGCCCCAGTCCTTTTTGCTCTAATCGAGTTTTCACCACTTCCAAAGCGGCACGCTTTTCAGCAACAAACAGGATGCGCTGTCCTGATGCGGCTAAGGTGGCAATCAAATTAGCAATGGTCTGGCTTTTTCCTGTACCGGGAGGGCCTTGAATGACTCCATTTCGCCCTGCCAGAGCTGCATGAATCACCTGCTGCTGACTTGAGTCGGCATCGAAGACGAGAAATTCGTTGTCGGGTGAGATGCGATCGAGTTCTCTAACGTCAATGTTTTGACTCGTACCCCGGACATTTTGACGGGCTGTGATGTCCCCAGCGATCGCGGAAATCATATCATTGGCTACCATCTCACTCAAGCGATCGCGCAGGTCTCTCACCATCGCCATCTTTTGGAAAGAGAAATTACTGAGGACTGCCCGTGTTTTAATCTCAAAGCCTTTTAATTCAGAGGCAGCTTTGGTTAACTCAGAATAAACAGCTTCTAGGTCTGGACTCTCGTCTTCCCCTACGCTTTCTGCCTCCCCTAGCAGACATTCGGGCGTGACTTGGCATCCATATTCTGCCTCTAGTACGTGCAACAGTACGGGGTTGACCTGGAGTTCGCCGCTACGTTTTAGTTTTATTGCGCCGCGTGCATCTACATGAATTGGCACCAGAAGGACAGCAGCTTCTGGCGGACGGCCTCCATCAGTTGGAGTCCAAGTTGCCATTCCCAAAGCGAGGAAAAGCGTTTCTAGCCCCTTTTCTTCTAAGTTGGCAAGTGCGCGGCGGCGGATTCCCTGTACCTGTGCTGCGGCTTTGAGTTCTTCAGCCTGCGGTAGCAGACGAATTAACGGAACTGTCTTGCCAGTCAGCAACTCTTTCAATGCCTTGGAGTTACACTCTGAGAAATCAAGTGTCCCCGTCTTAAGTTCGCGATAGTATAGCAGGTTGTTGCGCCGTGACAGATCGATTAGGCGTCGAATCCAACCCTCCCGTACTCGCTCCACAGCAGCATAGCGCGAGCGATTCGCCCCATCCTTCCCAAAGTTGCTCATACCAACACTCTTTTCCAACAGCATATCCCCTGAAGACTCTCAACGCTTGTCTAATATCTGCGAGATCGATATTACTGTTACTGCCTCTTGAGTCTGATGCAAAGCTTCTCAATCCTTATTTTTCCATACTTTACAAGTATTACTGCTGGGCCGCCACTCGGATTTCTTGATTAAAGAATCTAGAATCTATAGTTGACACAAATGGTGGGCAATGCCCACCTACAAATTAATACTTCCTCTCCTGCGGCTCAAACATCGTAATCGCCACCGGCATATAAGCCAAATCAATCCCCGCAGGCGAATAATACGCCATTGTATGCTTTAAGAAATTGCCGTCATCGCGCTCTGTAAAATCTTCCCGCGAATGAGCTCCCCGACTTTCCTGCCGGTTCAAAGCAGAAGTTAAAATCATTTTCCCGACAATAATCAAACTCCGCAACTCCAAAGCTTCCACAATTTCCGTATTCCACAACTTGCCTTTATCGTCTAAGTAAACCTCCTCATATTGTCGCTCTAAATCCTCCAATTTCTTTAAACCTTCCTGCATCAATTCGGCGCTACGAAATACGCCACAATACTCAGTCATAGTATCTTGATACTGCTGCCGGATTTGATTGATGCGGTATTTTCCCGGACGTTCTAAAAGTGCCTGAATTTGCTCTTTTGCTTCCGTAATATAACGCTGTTCATCTACCGCAGGCAACTTGCGATTTTGCACGAATTGTGCTATCGTTGCGCCAGTAACTTTGCCATAAACGACGCATTCCAACAGCGAATTGCTGCCCAAACGGTTGGCGCCGTGAACTGACACGCAAGCTGCTTCGCCCGCTGCAAAGAAACCGTCTACCAAACTGTCAGGACTGCTGCGAACTTGCCCGCTAACATTAGTAGGAATTCCCCCCATTGAATAGTGAACTGTAGGGCGCACGGGCATCGGCTGATTTACCGCATCAATTCCTAACAAACGGTGGGCTTCTTCCCAAGCAAAAGGAATTTTGCTCATAATTTTTTCGCGTCCCATGTGCCGCAAATCGAGGTAGATAAAGGGGCCGCCGGCACTACCATCAACATTAATCCCTCGGCCGGCGCGAATTTCTATGGAAATTGAGCGCGAGGTGATATCTCTGGGCGCTAAT
Organism: Microcoleus sp. BROC3; assembly: GCF_036702515.1. Taxonomy (NCBI): domain Bacteria; kingdom Bacillati; phylum Cyanobacteriota; class Cyanophyceae; order Oscillatoriales; family Microcoleaceae; genus Microcoleus; species Microcoleus sp. BROC3. The sequence goes on along the minus strand of NZ_JAUBTQ010000026.1, from coordinate 85,740 downwards.
TCCATCCGCGACGGGGCATAATTCGCCATAAATCGATCGCCCTCTGAATTAATCAAATAAGCGCCTTCGCCCCGCACAGCCTCCGAAATCAGCACTCCCACGGGATACAAACCAGTTGGGTGAAACTGCACGAATTCCATATCTTCCAGCGGCAATCCAGCTAAAGCCGTCATCGCCAAACCGTCTCCCGTGGAGGCGTAATCGTTCGACGTGGTATTGTAAACTCGGCCGTAACCCCCCGTAGCAAACATCACCGCCTTAGCCCGGACAACCTCAATTTGACCGTCTAGAAGGCGGTACATAACTACGCCCTTGGCTTGGCCTTCTTCCAAAATCAGGCGCGTGACATACCACTCCTGATAGATGTGAACTCCGCAGCGGCGCAGATTGTTGACTAATTCGTGGAGGATGGCGTGACCAGTTTTGTCGGCGGCGTAGCAGGTGCGGCGGTGGGAATGTCCACCGAAAGCGCGCTGGGCAATTCTGCCGTCTGGGAGGCGGGAGAAGAGGACTCCCATGTGTTCTAAATCTATAACTACACCGGGGGCTTCGCGGGTGAGGATTTCTACCGCGTCTTGGTCGGCTAAATAGTCTGAACCTTTTACTGTGTCGAAGGCGTGGGCTTTCCAACTGTCTTCGGGATCGACATTTTGGAGGCTGGAGGCCATCCCACCTTGGGCTGCGACGGAGTGCGATCGAATCGGGTGAGTTTTGGCGACGACCGCTACCTTTAAACTGGGGTCAGTCCGGGCAATTTCTACTGCGGCGCGGCAACCTGCTAAACCGCCGCCTACAATGATTACGTCGTGTTCTAGCATCTTTTTGAATTATTTTGAGTGTTCTGCTCAACTTATGGTGACGCAAAAAAAAACTTCCTACCACAAGAGCAGGAAGTTTTTTAACTTTTGATTTGAATGGAAAATCCAAAGTTAAAATCTCAAATTGGACTAGCCGGCGCTTTCGACAGGCTGCTGATTGGACTGATTTCCCGTGGCAGAAGGTTGAGCTTCCGTGCCTGGTTCTACAGCAAGCACTTCAATGTTATTTAGCAGAGTGGTAACAAAAGCAAACAGCAAGAAGGGCAGAGACAGCACTAAAATCAAGCCGACGGTAGCCAAGGCGTAGATTTGGCGGGCGCTACTCCACAAGGCCAGTGCCGACGCTAGACTTAGGAATATGACTATCAGCCAAACAATGATTTGACCGTAAATGTCGCCAAAGGTGAGGGTACATTTAAGGCGATAGTTTTGGATGTTATTCATTTGATGCCTCGCGAGATTGCTATTACGACTTGTCCAAAAATACTTTGACAGTGCGTCAATGCCCACTGTAAATTTCTAAGTTTAGCTGCATTAACTTGGTTTTGGGGTTCTTGTAAACATTCTTTAATAAGTTGCGACAACACTTCCTATATCTTTGCTTCAGACTGGGAAATTCTGCCGAAACAGTTCGCGATCGCACTCGCTCGGCCTAGAAACCGGGTTTTTTACTGTTTTGGCGGGCACACTAGAAGTAAACGCGCGAAACAACCAAGGTGATGGCCGCCCGTGGGTCCAGGATTAGGAAACAAAGGCATCAGGGGAAAGTCTACTTTTTGAGGGAGCCCCGACTTGGTAAAGAAATGTTAACTTACATGAGGATGGAATCAACCTTTATAGCGTCGCACCTGTCTTTTCGCCCATGTCTTCAGAGAGCAAATTGCTGATTTCGCGCTGTTTCCTGGCTGGTTTGGGAACGCAGATGTTTATGTACCGCGAAGACCGGATTCCGCAGGAGAGTCCGGTGCTGGTGGTGAGCAATCACCGCAGTTTCTTAGATCCTGTGCTGCTAACGGCGGCTTTGGGTCGATCGATCCGCTTTGCTTGTCATCATTACATGGGTCAAGTTCCGGTGATGAGAGAAATTGTCACGACTTTCGGTGCTTTCCCTTTGGAAGCACCGGAGCACCGACAGCAGCATTTTTTCTCTCAAGCGACAGCGCTGCTGCAAGGCGGGGAGATGGTGGGGGTGTTTCCAGAGGGTGCAGAACCGATGGTGAAGCTTACTGGGCCCAATACTGTGGGGAAGTTTCAGCGGGGATTTGCTCATTTGGCTTTGCGGGCGCCGGTGCGGGATTTGGCGGTTTTGCCGGTGGCGATTAGTTCTTTTGAGGAACAGTCAATACGATCGGGTGTACCGCTCAAGTTGTTGAGTTTGTTCGATCCTTCGGAACCGCTGTTCGATCGATCGGGGTGGCATCCTGTGATAATTTATCAGCGAGTTAATGTTTTAATCGGCAGCCCTTACTGGATTACTGTCGATCGACAGCAGCAATATCGAGGCAAAAAAGCCAAAGCTGTTGTTGCTGAACTCACAGACCACTGTCAGGGGGAAATTGCAGAATTACTCCAACGACGTTGTTTGTAAGTTTGTAAGTTTGTTGACTGTTGACTGTTGGCTGTTGGCTGTTGACTGGTGTCAGATTTCCCATCTAAAATCTAAAATCTAAAATCTAAAATCGCTTGGCTTGAATCATGGCAAATGCTAACAACAAGGTTCGTTTCCTAACCCCCAAACCGCCGAAACCAGATCGGCCTTTATTTGTATTTCTGCCCGGTATGGATGGCAGCGGTTTGCTACTGCGGCCGCAAATTTCTAAATTAGCAAATGATTTCGACATTCGCTGCTTAACTGTACCGGCTGACGACATGGCTAGTTGGGAGGTACTGGTTAACGAAACAATTGCCTTAATTGAAGCAGAAAAGCAAGCCGGAAAGCCGAAGCGGCCGGTTTATCTGTGCGGGGAGTCATTTGGGGGCTGTTTAGCGATGAAAACTGTTTTAGAAGCTCCTCAATTGTGCGATCGATTAATTTTAGTCAATCCAGCTTCTTCATTCCGACAGCAGCCTTGGGTGCAGTGGGGATCGTATCTGACTCAGTGGCTGCCGGCCAACCTTTATCCGCTGTCGGTAATCGGTCTCTTGCCGATATTAGCATCCTTAGGAAAGATTGGGCGCGACGATCGGCGAGCTTTGCTAGAAGCGATGCAAGCAGTACCGCAAAACACGTCTGTGTGGAGATTGGCGTTAGTGCGATCGTTTAATGTGGACGAAAATCAGTTGCGCGGCCTCAAACAGCCGACGCTAGTAATTGCTAGCGGTGCCGATCGGCTGCTGCCTTCCTTAGCAGAAGCGAAGCTTTTAGTCAAGGTAATTCCCCATGCTCAAATGGTGATGCTGGCTAACAGCGGTCATGCTTGTTTGTTAGAAACAGATGTTGACCTTTACGCGATTATGCAAGCTCGAAATTTTTTGACAAAATCCGAAGAAAATCTGTCATTAGTCAGTAGTCATTAGCTATGACTTTTCAGTTAGGAGTCAGTAGGGTGAAAATTACACATTGAGCGATCGCTAAACTTCATATCCCAATTAACCCGCCCTGAAAGTCTTTAGTAAATGCCGCGAGACAAGCAACTAATGACTAATAACTAATGACTGATGACTAATTAAGATTCAGCCATTTTTGAGCGTTAAGCCGCTGGACGACCCCAAACACCATGAGGTCTAGTGTTACCTTGCGCTCATCTATCAAAAAAGGCTCTAAAGTGCTGGTTTTCGTATTATTTTCAGCGCAGGAAAACGCCCTTTGACTTTGAATATTTTCTTGAGGAAAATACAGGTTAAATTGGCGCTGACCTGCTTGGAATTTCCCAATAACCTGCCAGCAATCCCCGGCGGAACTCATGCCCGCAACGGGGAATTTTTGCTTTGCCAAACTCACCTCTAAATCCTGAACGCCCTGCTTAGTCAAAGCAGTTTGCAAAGCGGGCAAATAATCTTGTTGAATAAATTCCGCAAAGGGCTTGTCTTCAACAGCAGGTGCTTTTTCCTTTTTAGCTTTAGCTGGGGGCTTGTCGCCTTCAGCCTTGGCTGCGGGCTTTTTAGCAGCCGCCTGAGGCTTGTCAGCGCTGGGCAAGTCGCTTGTCTGCGGTTCGTCGGAACTCGGGGCGTTCTCGATCGAAGCACTGGGAGTTTCTGATTCGCCAGCGGTAGGATTTTGCGGTTCTTTGGGCTTTTTAGCAGCCCGCTGAGGCTTGTCAGTGCTGGGCAAGTCGGTTGTCTCGGGCGTGTCGGAACTCGGAGCGTTCTCGATCGAAGCACTGGGATTTTCGGATTCTCCAGCGGTAGGATTTTGCGGTTCTTTGGGCTTTTTAGCAGCCCGCTGAGGCTTGTCAGTGCTGGGCAAGTCGGTTGTCTCGGGCGTGTCGGAACTCGGAGCGTTCTCGATCGAAGCACTGGGATTTTCGGATTCTCCAGCGGTAGGATTTTTCGGTTCTTCTGACATTAACGCTTCCTGTTAAATAGTAATCGGCCAGGAGTTGTGAGTTGAGCTAGCGGGCGATCGACTTTCTCGATCGCGCACACTTTTTATCGAAAACCAACCTGAGAAAATTGCGATTCAAAAAATTTGAACTCAACACACTCAGGGCGATCGCCCGCAAAGATCGCAACTCCTGTGGTTATTCTAAATCTCAGCGACAGCTCGTTCAATCAAACGGCGGGCGAGAGTTTGAACACCCGTGTGTTCGTAGTAGTTGGTAGTCATGTCGAGGAATGCGCCCACGTAGTCCACCTTGTCAGCAGAAATTTCCACAAAACTCTGCAAGTGGCCGAGTACGTTTTGAGGAGTCAAACCCCGATCGCTCACAAAAGAGCTCATCCAGCCAGAAACCGAGTTAAAGCTTTCGCCGATAAAGCCGAGTTGGCCTGCGGGAGAGCCCCCAGGAATCATGCCGCCGATCGACTTGAAGGCCTGATTATCTTGCAAATCGTTCGGGGAGAGCTTTTGAATCCAAGACTGAGTTGCCATGATAAAGTCCGGGCCCAGGGGAATCAAACCGTCGAAACAAACCAAAGCAGCCATCCGCATCAGGGATTCGCCGCCGTAGTCGCCCAAAGCCCCGGCAAAATCGCCGATGCTGTCGCCGGGAAGGCCGTTGATTTGGCAAAAAGCGAGCAACTCAGTGACTAACTTCAAAGAAAGGTCGATCGTTTGAGCTTTTTCAGCCTTCGGAGTGATATTGCCGAGGAACGACAAAAACGAGACATTTTCCGCAACCTTATTAGCGAGGGCGGCACTGCCCAAAGCCTTGTCGGCACTGTCAATAGTTTGGTAGAGCCAGAGAGCGCGCTGGTAGCCCTGAGACTTATCGTTGTAGAGGTAGATCGCCCGCTCGCCAATTTGCTGGATCAGTTCTTCGTCGGTTTCGCCAGTAACGGTGCGAATGGTATTTTCAAAGCCAACTAAATTGTTCCACTCGCCGGGAACCACAAAGTCAAGCGCTCGCAGGGCTTTGACAGTCATGTTGTCTTGAGGCAGTCGATCGACTAATTCAAAGACTGTTTTGCTCACAAAAAACTCCTTATGCTAGAACTGGAATTAAAGGTATTACTTTTGGCAGATGGCAAAAACTTCAAAGTCTCTTTTTTGCAGACTTAGTTCTGATAGCGCCAGACAGGAGTCGGGCGCGGAGTTTGACAAAAGAGATGGCTACTTGACGCTGGCGAGGCCGCCGAGGTTAAATTTTGACAGCCAAGCTTCGCGATCGCTAGCTGTAAAAGAGGGATCGCGGGACTGAACTTTCACCTGATAGCGATTTGCCACTAAAACAGCAGTGATATTAGCACCTTGGGAGACAGCCGGATAGCCGCCAATTTGCTTGGTACTTTGCTTAAATTTTGCGCCTGCCGAGGGGTTGCCGGCGATGTCGTTAATCGAGAGCATCGCGACATTTTTACCGCCTTTGTTGAGCTTAGCTTCAGCAAAACCGGATTTTTCTTGAGCGAAGACGCGATCGAATCCGCCGCCGGATGAGGGGAAATATTTATTTAATTTGCCACCTGCGACGGCTTTTTTAGGCAGGTTTTGATTTTGAGCAGTTGTCTGCTGAGCTTGACCGGGTTTTTGGGTGCTTTCCTGCTGGGCTTTGTCCCAGCGAGAGGGCGCTGGAGTTTGACCGCAAGCGGTGACGAGCAGCAGTATCGATATCAGGAATGGAGCTAGGATTCTGCGCGCAGGGGGTAATTTCATCGCTGTCTCCTCATGAAGGGGTATCCGATCGCAATTATGGCTTAGGATTGGGCAATTTGTCCGTCCCGAGCCGAATAATTTGTCTCAATTGCAAAAAAAACCTCTGCTTGCACGGCAGAGGTTTTTTTTTGCAAGGTCGAGTTGAGAAGGAAGAAGACGGAAGAATCACTTCACAGATCAATTATGGGAAGTCGGGAAAAAAAATCAAGTTTTTTTGTCGCCAGCACTCTCCAAACAATTTTTGCTGATTTTCGCTAGATTTATCTAGAGGCTTCAGACCTATTATTCGTCAACCATCCAACTGCGGTCTTGCTTTGTTGGTAAATATTAGGCGTCGCTTTCAATGTAGATAAACAACAAACCCATTACCACAACCGGCATCAGCCAGGTAATTAGCGGAATCAAGATCCAAGGCAAAAAAGAAGCGGCGTAGGAACCTGTCATATCAAATTCTCCAAACTAAAGTTAGTGTGTTCCAACAGGGATATTTGGGAGTGAAGCCTAATTGTTGACTAAACCCCGGAAAATGGCATCAACGCCGTTAAAGTTTTCGAGTAAGAAGTAGGCAGCAAAGACGCCGCTCATCCCGCCAATGAAGAAACCAGCGGTAAACTGGCTCCACCCTTCAGCATTTCTGAGGGAATCGGGAGTCATGGGGTTAGCACTCGGGTAGCTGGTGTTGTCTTGTTTGAAAGAGACTAAACCGTAGGCAGACATACCTGCTGTGCCTAGCAGAACTAAAACGAGGGCTGTAATTAATCCGCCGAGATTAGCTGCTTCTGGATAATCCCGCAGGGGCCCGAAGACGATTTCGGGGCCGACGAGGAAATAACCGTGTGCCAAACCGATTTCTAGACCTCGAACTAGGGGCGAGAGCCCTTTGCGGTAGGCGGGCAAGTTCCCAATGAATGCTTTTGTGAAATCAGAAGCACTGATGGGAGTTGCTAGATGACCCGTGAAGGGGTCGCCGTTAAAGGGTTTAATAAGCTCTGCATCTCTGGGATCGGCCATATTCTCTTTTTCCTCGCTGTGCGTAAAAGTTGAGGCATTCAAGTCATATTTTACGCAGGGAGGTGTTTCCTATTTGCATAATTGGCAGCGAGCTTTAGAAAAGTTCACTATTCTTTAGTTTTCGGAAGAATTTTTCTTTTGTCCCTTATACCAGAAAGCGAGTCGATCGGGCGACACTCCGAAGAAATAACCGATGATTACTATTTGATTGATGGCGGTGGTTTTGATGACCCCAATCTGCTGCCAGCGGCGGGCAGATGTTAGCACTGGATGGGGTACTATTTCGATGCGGCCTTGTTTTTTCAACCGCCGCACGAATTCAAAGTCTTCCATGAGGGGCAAGTCGGGAAAACCGCCGATTTTGTCAAAGGTAGCTGCGTTGAGGAAAATGGCTTGATCGCCGTAGGGCATTTGCAAAAAGTTCGATCGCCAGTTTACCCCCTTTTCTACCAGCCGGAGGCTGAGTCTGCGGGCGTCAATCTTGAGTTCAAACGCCCCCGCTACCGTACACGGGTTAGCTAGTGCCCGACGCGCGCAAGAGTCGTACCCGCGAGGTAAAAGAGTGTCTGCGTGGAGAAACAGCAATATCTCTCCTGTCGCGGCGGCGGCCCCTGCATTCATTTGGGTGGCGCGGCCTGGGGCGGTGGAGATAACTCGGATGCCCAAAGATTTTGCTAGATCTGCTGTACCGTCGCTGCTGCCGCCGTCGGCGACAATTATTTCGACATTTTTTGCCTCCAGGGCGGTGGAGATGACTGGGGCAATTGTAGGTGCTTCGTTTAATACGGGAATGATAATGGAAATTTTGAGATTGGGATTTTCTGGCGACATACAGACTTAAGCAGCCCGTGAGAGAGAGGGCGGGTTTTGTACAAAGCTGATTTTGCCCATTTCTGACCCCGGACTCGCCCCTACATTTGGCCTTAACGTGGGAGGGCGAGTTTTGTACCAAGCAAAGCTATTAGTTGCTTATTTTTTACACCGGGCGCGCACTTACATTGGGCTTTTATGGGGCCGGGCGGGTTTTGTACAAAGCCGATCTGTTAGTTGGTAATTTTTGGCTTCTTCTCGCGCCTGGGACTATTGTCCCAAGCGCTGTCTAACTGCTACTGAGATTCAGCATTTGGTTAGACAAATACAATTACTATATTATGATGTTCCGGTTTTACAATCAAGCATTTTAATTAAAAAATATATGATTATTCCTAATAATTTATAAAACTTAAATAGAGTTTAGTTATTTCAAAATATTAATATCTAAACCGAGGAGGTCTTCTGGTCGATCGATATCTAGGAGAGTGGGAAGATAAGCAATATTCAGGTCGAGATTTTGGGCGATCGCCCTCGTACAAGCAAATACTTCACTGGTTCCCCAGTGAATGCCACCGAACAATTCCGGTATCGCTCGCCGCAGCCCTATCAGATAATAACCTCCGTCTTTTGCCGGGCCCAAAACTAAATCGTGCTTGCTCAATTCCTCAAAAGCTTGTGCCATGATTTCTGCTTTCAGATCGGGACAATCAGTGCCAATAATTGCAGTTTTCTCAACCCCTGAATTAAAAGACTTTTGAAACGCTGCTGTCATTCTTGCGCCCAAATCACCGTCTGTTTGATTTTCACAATAAATATCACTTCCCAACCACTCTTGCATCAGTTGTTGACTGCCGCCGGCTCGGTGAATTTCTACGGATAATCGGTGGGATTTTTGGAGAGAGAGAGCGCAGGCGATCGTCCGTTGGGCCATCAAGCGGTGAAGGTTGGCAGCGCCTGCTTTTCCCAGAACGGGAATTAGTCGAGTTTTGGTTGTTCCCGGTTCGGGATAGCGAGTGAAAACAATCAGTTTTTCGGGCATCATTTATAGTTTATGAGTTTTAAAGGAATGAACTGCAGAGAAAGAGAAAGAGTTAACCACTACTTCACGAATTATCGATTAATGGTGGTGGGTTAGGCGATGACTTAATTTAATGACTGCGCCCAACCTACCACACAATAAATTCACTTAAAAATAGCCAGCGGTTAGCTCATTCCTAGCATTCGCTGGATGGGTTGCAAAGCTGCTAGTTGAATATCTTGGGGCATGGTAATTTCAGGGGTTTGATTTTTTAGGGATAGATACAATTTTTCCAAGGTATTTAATCTCATGTGCGGGCATTCGTTGCAAGCGCAGTTATTATTGGTTGAAGGAGCGGGAATGAATCGTTTGTGCGGAGCTTGCTTTTGCATTTGGTGAATGATTCCCGGTTCAGTCGCGACAATAAAAGCTTGGCTGGAACTGGATTCAGAATATTTGAGCAAAGCGCTGGTGGAGCCGATGTAATTGGCGTGGCGCAGCACGGGAGGTTCGCATTCTGGGTGGGCAATTATTTCGGCTTCGGGATTTTCGATTTTGAGTTGAACTATCTTTTTTTCTGAGAAGTTTTCGTGGACGATGCAGGCTCCTTGCCAGATATCCATGTTTCTGCCGGTTTGTTCTATGACGTAGCGGCCGAGATTGCGATCTGGCCCAAAAATTATCGGCTGATTTTTGGGGATTTGGTTGACAATTTTAACCGCGTTGGAGCTGGTGCAAATTATATCGCTCATTGCCTTAATTGCGGCGGTACAATTAATGTAAGAAATTACTAAATGTCCTGGTCGATCGGCTTTGAAAGCTGCAAAGGCTTCGGGAGGGCAACTGTCGGCAAGGGAACACCCAGCATTTAAGTCTGGCAACAATACTAATTTCTCGGGATTGAGAATTTTTGCGGTTTCAGCCATGAAATGAACTCCGGCAAAAACTATGACTTCGGCGCTGGTGTTGGCGGCTTTGCGGGCAAGTTCTAGGGAGTCGCCAATGAAGTCTGCGATGTCTTGAATGTCGGAGTCTTGGTAATAGTGGGCGAGAATGACGGCGTTTAACTCTTGTTTGAGGGCGTTAATGGCTGCAAACAAGTCGTGGGGCAGTCGGGTTTGAGTAAAGTTCGGAGCAGGTGCGGTGGTAAACACAGTTAGAATATTCCGGGGAAGGTGGCGAAGACAGCTAAAGTGTATTTTGAATTATAGTTGAATTCACCAAAAAGTGCTGGCTGTTCAGTGGAGCCAATCTAAAATCTCAAATCTCAAATCCAAAATATGCTGCGGGAGAGTGCAAAAATTGGTCGCTGTTTCTTATGCTGAGTAAGAAGGGGCTAGGGATCGATCGCACATGACAAATCACATGAATAAAGCTAAATCTATCAAAATTGCGGTGGTGGGGGACGTTCACGATCTGTGGGAACCGGAAGACGGCGAGGCCCTGAAGCATCTGGGCGTTGATTTGGTGCTGTTTGTGGGGGATTTTGGCAATGAGTCGGTGGAGGTAGTGCGGGCGATCGCCCAATTGGACATTCCGAAAGCAGCGGTGTTTGGGAACCACGACGCTTGGTACACGGCGACAGAGTGGGGCCGCAGTCAGTGCCCTTACGATCGCACTCAAGAAAATTGGGTAAAACAGCAGTTAGATTTGATGGGAGAAGCTCACGTCGGTTACGGGAAGCGTGATTTTCCCGAATTGGGCGTAACTGTGGTGGGAAGCCGCCCGTTTACTTGGGGGGGATCGGAGTGGAAGTACGGGGATTTTTACTCGGAGTGGTTTGGGGTACAAAGTTTTGAGGAGTCGGCGCGGCGCATAGCAGCGGCCGCGGCGGATGCCGATTGCGAAAATGTGATTTTTTTGGGTCACACGGGCCCGACGGGGTTGGGAGAGGCTCCTGAAGACCCCTGCGGGCGAGATTGGAAGCCGCTGGGCGGGGATTGGGGCGACCCGGATTTTGCGGAGGCGATCGATCGAACTCGGAGTTCGGGAAAGCACATACCTCTGGTAACTTTTGGTCATATGCACCACAAACTGCGGCACAAAAAGCATGAGTTGCGGAAGTCGCTGGAGGTGAGTGCGGAGGGGACAGTTTATTTGAATGCCGCCAGCGTACCGCGAATTGTGGAGAGAGAGTGCTCGAAACTGCGGAATTTCTCGATCGTCCTGCTGGAAAATGGAGCAGTGTCGGAAGTGTCTCTGGTATGGGTAGGCGAAGATTTCGGGGTAGAAAGAGAACAAATTCTTTATCGGCGCACAGAATCTGCGGCTATTTGTAGTTAGAGGCAATTGCTGGTATGATAAAATTTATGCGCCCGGAGAGGTGGCAGAGTGGTCGAATGCGCCTGACTTGAAATCAGGTGAACCGCAAGGTTCCGTGGGTTCAAATCCCACCCTCTCCGTTTAACAATTCTCTTGTCCGTTAAGGGTTTCAGATTCTCTATTGCCTCAAGAGTTCCCTTTTCCGCTCATCTTTGGCTCACTCGTGGTATTTCCCCAAAAAAAACACCCCCGCAGGGGTGCTGTTGCTTACCAGGTAAATTTTCTAGCTAACCGACTTAACTAAACCCTTCCTCATCCGCCGGGTCGCCGTAGGGGTCTTCGCTGGCCGGACTCACGTCCCCGAACATTCCAGCATCCGCTACGTAGTCGGCGGGGTCGCCGTAGGGGTCTTCGCTGGCCGGACTCACGTTACCGAACTGTCCGTAATCGGTACCGGCGTAGTCAGCCGGGTCGCCGTAGGGGTCTTCGCTGGCTGGAGTCACGTTGCCGTACTCTCCGTACTCTGCCGGGTCGCCGTAGGGGTCTTCGCTGGCTGGAGTCACGTTGCCGTACTCTCCGGGATTTGAGGCATCTTCGTAATTGCCGTCAGGATCGACTTGCTCGCTGTCTGACCCGACCACCGCATCTTTTAACTTCCGCAAAAATCCGTCTACCATGATAAAGTTCCTCTTTTTTATGTGCTGAAAAACGACTGTTTTAGATTGGGAATCCCAGATTTAATTGAAAGTCAGGGAACCTGCAATCTAAAATCTCAAGTGGTTAGGCTACTGTGCCGGAACAGGACTTGTAGCTTCCGGCAAGCTAGTAAGGTCTCGACCGGTAGTTTGGTTGTTGTACCCCTGGAATTCGCGGTAACGCGCTGCCTCGGACTCGGGAACTTTAATTCCTTCAGGCGGGGGCGTTACCCAGACCGCGCGATTCTGGGCATCGCGGTAGTAAACGCGACCGTTTTTGGAAAGGTAATGTTTTCCCTGCGGCCCCTTTTCTTGTTTATTTTTGTACTGATTGTAGATGTAGTAAAGGGCGGCTGCTCCTGCTAAAGTAATCCCTACTTTTTGAGCAGTGTTGAGTCCTTTTTTCGCTTGGGGCGTTGGACTGGGGGCGCGATTAGTTTGCACTCCTCCAGCGCGAGTGTTGTCAACAGGAGGCGGGGGAGCGTAAGTTCGCTCGTCAGAACCGCAAGCACTCACAAAGGGAAAGGTCAACAGCGTTGTCAGCAGCAGAGCCATGAAGCGCGATCTTTGGGGTTCGGGTTTGATTGTGTTCATTACCGCTCCGAATTGTCGGGATTATAGGTAGGGTGTATTCTGGCGAGGTTTAGGAACCTGAGCTGCTGCTAACAGTTTTTAGAGTAAATTAATTTCTCAAAGCAATTTTGACACCAGTAGTTGCTGAGAATTTAACAGCGCAGGTACGGTATGGCGTTTCTGTTTAATTATCCTCACTTTTATAGAAGACTTACTCACTCCAGGGATATAAATAAAGTTTCTTTTATTTATATCCGCAGGTATATGCAAATGCGTGCCTTCGGGTAAGAATAAATTCCGTTTGGGAACCGAATCAAAGGGAAGTGAAGCAGACGGACGCGGGGAGTCCGAAACTCGAAGCAGCACTGGCGAGGACAAGGAGGGGGGATTTAGAGCTGAAGGAAGAAAGAAGAAGGCCCTTCGACACTTTGACTACCCTCAGTGCGCCGCGAAGCTGAGCGGGTAAAAAGAAGGAAGAAGGAATAATAGCAAGGGTTTGAGCAATTAAGAACCTCCTAACCGTCTGGACGCTTGCTGCTATATAAGTCCAGCGGTGTTTAATTGGGCCGGACTGCTTGACTCAGATGCAGACAATTTTGTTTTGGAAATTCTGGAGAGGTCGATCGCACTATTGTAGAAATCTATTAACCGCGATAGAAAGCCCCCGAAGCTTTTCGGATATTTATGAAATTAAAGAATTTATTTACTGCTGGATTGTCCATCGCAGTTGTATTTACTGCGGCTAAATATCTAACTTTTTCTAATCAAAAAAACCAAGTCAAGGAATTGCTGCAAACCAAACAGTGTCCAGAATGTAATTTCAGCAATGCCAACCTAAAAGGATTAGACTTGCAAGGAGTCAACTTGCAGGGCGCGAACCTCGAAGGTGCTAATTTGTCTGGAGCCAAATTAGCCAATGCCAACCTCAAAAATGCCAACTTAAATAGAGCCAACCTGACGGGAGCTGATTTGGGCTGTGCTGGCATCACTTTTAACCTTGAGGCTAATGAAAAAGAAGGAAATATGGATTTTAATGTCACCGCTGTTCCAGAACAGAATAACCCAGAAAATGCAGTAGTTGGTTTCAATATGAAAGCAACGGATCGAGGAGCGACAATGCGTTTTAACCTCATGGGATGCGCTGACTTCTCGAATGCTAGCTTGCAAGAAGCTCAAATGCCAAATGGCACTATTCATCCTTAGTAAGACTAGCAAATACTGTTTAAATCGATTTAATCGAAAGAAAACCGCCGCCTGTTTTTCTGGCAGCGGTTTTTTAAGAAATTAACTGCACGCCTAAAATTAGTGAGCAGAACCGTTACCGTGATACTTATCGGTATCGTAGAATCCGTTTTTTGTACCGAAGAACAGACAGCAAACGGTGAAAACTGCTGTCAAGACTGCTAAAACTAACTTAACGTCCATAATTTACCTGCTGTGGTTGAGTGAGTGCAAATACTCAGATTGTAGAATCTTTTTGGCTGGCGCGGCCATCTACCAGCGTAGCGCCAGATTTGCTGGGCTGTACTCTGGTGCGGCAGTTTCCTGACGGCGAGACGATGCGGGGAATTATCGTGGAAACCGAAGCTTACGGCCCGGGAGACCCCGCTTGTCACGCTTACCGGCTGCGCACTCCTCGCAATGAGGTGATGTTCGGGCCTGCGGGTATGAGCTACGTTTACCTAATCTACGGGATGTATCACTGTTTTAACGTGGTGACGGATGCAGAGGGAGTTGCTAGTGCTGTGCTGGTTCGAGCTTTGCAGCTAGATGCGGTTCCCCAAGAATTCGCTGGAATTCCCGATAAGAAGCGATCGCGCCTCGCCGCCGGGCCTGGGAAACTGTGTAAGGTACTGAAGATCGATCGAACTTTAAGCGGTTTTCCCTTGGGTGCAGGCCAACCGCTGCGGTTGGAACACCGGAGCGAACACTTTCAGCAAGCTGTGGAGGAGGGTACAATAAATTTTGTGCAAACTACGCGGATCGGGATTTCTCAAGGAATTGATTTGCCTTGGCGGTGGTATGTAGGGAACTCTAAGGCTGTGTCACAACTCTAGTAATGTCAAAGGTATCAGTGTAAATTTTGTCGCTTATCTTAGTGAAATTATGGCTTACTCTTCGGAAAATCCGATCGTACAACTCAAAAAATGCCTAAGCCTGGTTCAGGATGTTAGCACTCACACCGAAGCCAACCGGGCCTTCGAGCAATTGTGCGGGATTATCGATGCTGAAAATCCAATGGCGGCGCAACTTTTGGAGATGCTGTGGGAAGAAGCTATTATGGCGAGGCGATCGGCTTTATTTTGGCAGCAAATGAGCGATGTTGAGAAAGATATGGCTAATAGAATGATGGAAAATATGACGCAGATGCGGCAAAATTATTTGCGGTTGATGCAAGAAATGTAAGATTGGGGAATGGGTAATTGCTAATTAGTAATTGGTAATTGCCCAGACTCTCCCCGGCAACGATAAAAACGAGTAATAGAAGCGGATTTAACTGCTGCGAAACTCATAGTCCACCAGGCAATATGTGCGTATTGAGCGCAGTCGAACCAAGTGAAAGTAAAAATCAGATAAGCAATAGCAACCGCTTCAATACCGCGCAGAGACGAATTCAGCGCTAAACATACATAATATCCCCAAAGTGCAATACCAGCAAGCAGCCCGAAAATGCCAACTGATAGGGTGGTATCCAGAATCCAATTGTGAGCTTTGTAAGTAGGGATTTCTCTAGTGCTGATTTCACGTTTTATGTTAATATAATCGTAAGTAAACTCATCTAAATTTACAACTATCGGAGTTACTTGAGGATTTCTGATGTAGGGATAGGCGATGCCGAAACCGTCAAATCCCCATCCAAATAGCGGGCGTTTTTTGAGGCCACGGGCTGAGAGTGTCCACATCGGCGAGCGGCTAGACATGACTTGTGCGATCGAAGGTTGGCTCCAATCTAGCGGTCTGGTGACAGTCATGACGCCAATAGCAATTACACCGATAAGAGCAATGCCTGCAACGATTTTGTAATATTTGTCTCTGAGCAAATAGGCACTGGCCACCATCAGAGCTAGAATAGCACTTCGGGTAGATGTTAACAGCAGCGCGGGAACAGTTAAAATTAAAGTAATTGTAGTTAATTTAGTGGCGGTAAATCTCCCAAACCAACCCACAATAGCAGTAACTGCTATTAATGTTAAAACTATGGCTGCATGGCCGCGATGGGAGTACAATCCTATTGGTTGTTGCCCTTGAAAAATGCTGCTGGCATTAACATTAGCTCTGATAATTTGCCCCATTGTGGCGGTGTAGTCAATCCGCCAGTCGATGATTTGGGGGAAGATACTAAGAGAAAGGATCGTGCCGCCAATTAGCAGTCCTTGGAATTGGGAATTAATGAGTTGCGGGTGTAGGATTAGGAGCAAGCTGTTGCTGAGAGTGAAGGCGGCGATTAATAGCCAGTACAGCCAGCCGTCTCCCATTTGATCTTGACCGAAGAAAGAGGTTAAGGGGAAAGGACTTTGTAGAGTCGAGATAGCTCCGATTGAGAGAAAAATTGTCCACAGTATTAGGGAGATTTTCCATTGTCGGGGAATGGTTAGGGCTTTTTTTTGTTCCCACAAGAGCGCGACATTGACTCCTACTATTAGCCAAATAACGAACACTTTCGGAGAAGTCCAGATGATGCCCCGGCTGCTTCCCCAGGAGTTGATGAGGATGATGCTGAGGGTAAACAGGAGGGTGTAGAGGGTTTTCATTACTCTTTGGTTTTCCGGTTTTTGAGTCTTTTAATTACAGGTAATGTAGCGAGGCCAAATAAAGTTCCTAATGCGGTGGTTGGTTCGGGAACGGCTGCGGCGGCGAGGGCGTCCTCCTCGGCTTTTTTAGATGAGGCTTTTTCGTTTGGTAAGTCGTCGCTGTAAAGGCTTGCTATGTTAGAAACGTCGCTGGAGGAAAAAAATCTTTCCTGGTTTATACTCCTAGCAGCTAAGGTTCTTGTATTCGTATCAACGCTACTCGAAGACGTAGAAACGCTACTGCGAGAAGGAAGGTAATCTTGATACATCTTGACAGCTAAGTCGTATTTTCCAACTTGAAGATGTGGTGCATTGCGTACACATCCACCACCACCGCTACCGCCGTTACATGGGCCACCACTAAAGTCATTACGCTCATCAAAGTTGAAGTCGTTGTAGCCACTCACCTTGAGTTTGAAAGAACCGTCATTGTTTACAGAACTTTTAATCCCTGAACCCCAATTGCTCCCAAACGGCCCGCCGTCGTCATTCACCGCAATCAGATTTCCCGATTGGTTAAACGCTCCTAAAATTGTGTCCGGTTTTTTGGGTGGGTTGATACCGGGAAAGTTATTAGTCCAGGCTACAAAAGGTGCTGATGGTTGAAGCCCAGATTCTGTAAAAGTGTCAACCTTGCCAGGAGATAAGGCACTGGAAAATAAATAGGTGGGGAGTCGGTCAACCTTTTTGTACCCAAACTGTTCCTCAACTAGGTTGGCATACTGTTTGGTAAATGTTGCACCTTGTCTGATATCTGTGATAGTTGAACTGCCTCCATTGAGGGAAATTGACCAGGAAAAACCTGTTAAAAAATCGTAGGTTTTGTTGCCGAAATCACCGACCAGAAATGTCTCAAATTTGAGCTGATTGGCTTTAGAATCAGTCGGTACATCAGAGAATTTTAAAATCTGACCATTGTTTTGACTCTGTACTGCTAGCTGGGTATATTCACTCCAGGGTAGAAATGGTTCTAATTCTTCTGGAATTCTGTATTCATTCCAGTACCAAGGTTCCTCGTCAGCCCATCCACTAAGATAACCAGATGGTGGGGTATCTATATATGGGACTTTTAGGGGGTTATTGGCGAAGCGGGGGTCAATAGGTATGGGTGGATTTGAATCTTGCGTTACTATTTGAAGCCAGTTGAGATGATCGACGCCGAGAAAATTTTTCTAGTCATTTTTAGTAGCAACGAATTGACCGACAATTGCATCTTCGGTTCCTGCTGGGACAAGATCAGTTTTTTTATCCAGGCTAATATTACCTAGGACTTCATTTTTGACGATTACATCAAAACTCAGTTGTGCTGCCCGAGCTGCCCCGCTTGAAACGGTTTCAAAGAATACAGCTATTCCGATCGCACAGATGTATGTTGTGCTAGCATTTCGCTGTGACATAGCCTTGACTCCTAATTGTTTGAAAGTGTATTAAATCCTAATCAGCAATTTTTTCAACTTTGTAAGTTTTGAGATTGAAACGCCACAAAGTCCGCACAAGTCTGTCACTGTTAACATCTACGTAGATATATTTTGGCGTAACCAAAAAATTTGAATCGGCAGAAAACTCGCCTATAGATAGCAAATCAAGCTGAGAAAATTCTTTAATTTCCTGACAAGTTTCGATGTTAAAAACTCGCGCGTAATTCACCGGACCTCCACTCCGATCCGGTAGAGGATAATTTTCATCGCTCGGGGGATATCCGTTACTAAATGTGATGTTCAAAAAGCGATCGTTTGGCGAAAAGCGAAACTGCTCAGGCCCGGGAGCTCCTTTTTTCCATTTGCAGACAAGTGTAAAGCTGGAATAGCTGTGCAGGAATATTATCCCTTGCGGAAATTTATAGGTAAAAAACTTGGTTTCATCGTGGGAAAAGCCATAAATCCTTTGCGGAAAACGGCGAATTTCTTTACCTGTTGCCAACTCCCAGAAAACAGCATGGTCTTTCTGCGAAGCAGCAACAGTCTTGCCACCGTCTAAGAGAAATGTTTCCCTGACAACTACTCCATCATCCATTTTAAAAGTGCGAATCACCTCTGAAGAAACAGCATCTTTGACGGTAACAATGCCCTGGCGATCGCCGCTGACAGAGTAGCGACTTGCTGACACCGTGTTGCCTCGATTCAAGTCAGCTACTCTCTCTCTTGCCCCCTCCTTATAGGCAGTAACTCCAGGTAAAACAGAGCCTAGTGCCATTACCGCACAAAGTATTGAAGCCAATATAAAGAGGGAAAAATATTTCATAATTTTTGCTATTTATTAGCCGGATAATTAGTGAAATAATGCCCACACAATACGAAACCAGCTACTAAAAGCAGCGCCAACCTCTTGCTTCTATCATGATGTTCTAGATGGTCACGTTTAAAACAATAAAAACTGTGGAAGTAGCACGCTAATTTAAAAGAAGTTGGTTGAGATTATTTCCCAAGATTATCACAGTATCAAAGTTCACCACCATCCGAAAATTTACTGAATTGAGTGATACCCAGAGAACAAAATAAAATTTTTCCTACTAATATTACTTATGCCTAAAGGAAGATTTAAGATAAAATTTTGACTTCTGTAGCTAAAAAGTTTGAATGGATACAGTTTTTTATCGAGTTTCCTCTAAAAACCGAGGCAATCAGCGAATATACGGTTGAGATGAAATCCGGGTGCACTGGAATTATTTGTTTGTAAAATTTGGTAAAGTTCGCAGTTGCGGTTTTTTCGCCACACCGCAACTGCCAACTTTTCCTACTTCATTAAAGCAGCGCCGCGGTTGTAAAGTTCGCGCGCGTAATCAGTCCAAGTTCCCTGTCCCCAATAGCGGAAACAGCTTGTTTGCACTAACAAATTGTAAAGCAAAGCTTGTTGGTATTCAAACTGCTTGGTAACGGTCGCATCTTGCTGTAACAGCGGGTCGTATTTTTTGTGAAATGCTGCGCTGAGTAGATTCATCGGTTCCAAGACATTTTCGTAACCTTTCACCCAACTCAAATCGTTAGTCCAAGAAGCACCATCCATGTGAAAATTATGGTCTGTTTGCTTGAGTTGGCCGATCGCACTTTCGACTTTTTCCGGTGTTGCACTATCTGGATCGACTAGCTGCCAGATTTTGTGCTGGTTAACCCCTTGACAAATCGGATAATCATCAGGATTGACGCCCGCCGCTTCAATTATCTCCAAATATTCAGTGCCGTTTAAACCGACAACGCCGGATTTTCCCCCGCCTTGTTCGCGGTTTTCGTGCCAAGCTTTGACAAAAGCGCTAGGAAATTCATTCATCATCACGCCGCCATTTTCCCCGTCGGCAATCTGAGTGACTAAAGAAGGAATGGTGACATTGCCAATTTGCTGTTTGTTGCGTCCTTTCGCTTCGTAATAAGGCTGCATTTGACCGACCAATTTAGTATCCGAACCTTGGGTTTTAATCAAAGCCGTGATGCTGATTGTTTCGCCGCGAGAATTGCGGGCTTGCAAACGGTTGGGAATGTATTTTTGGTCTTGCGACAATCCCGAACCGTCGATATTTTCTACGGAATGTTCTTGCACCATCAACCAGCGGTAGCCGCATTCTTTCAAAGCTTTGATGTATTCGTAAAGTGTATCTGGGTGATTGGGAAAGTGCATTTCTGGGGGCGAAAAACCTTTAACGCGCTTCAGGGCATCAATGCCAAAAATGGCTGCAAAATGATGTTGCCACGCTTGAATTTGGAGTTTGATGTCGGGAATGGGAGTTGAGGGAATGACGGCGTGACTCCACATTGTGCCCAGCCATTCTACGTGGGGTTGATATTGAGGATCGCAGGTAATCCGCTTGAGATTGTTGAAGATATCGTCCCGTCCCATTTGGCGCAATCCCCAGAATAAATTGCCCGAATAGTCGAGCATAATTCGTGGGTTGCAGCCTTCCGCAATCAGTTGTGGGATGAATTCTCCCATGCGGGAATAGCACCAAGCAAACACTCCGGCGTTGTGATTGTCTCCTTGGTTGGGATGTTCAAACATATGCTGGAGATTGCTGATTAGTTCGCCGTTTGCACCCGCAGGAATTGTCGGTTGGTGCATATGCAGGGCGCAGGCGAATCCGGCTTGAATGTTTTCCAGGCGCAGATTTGTCGTAGGTAGAAAGATTGGTTCATTGCTGTTGGCTGCGGCACTGATTTCTGCTTCCGATCCGCAAATATTGGGCAATCCTGAGTTGATTTCTTGTAAAATCGGTAAATTGGGAGATTGTGCGATCGCAGGCATAAATTTTTCTCAACAATTGTGGAGGGGCGCTGTCTGCTATTGCTAATATAGCTAGATACTTTAACAGTAGCAGAGGATGTCTGCAAAAAAGAAATTTCACCGGATAAGTCCGGGATCGCGACAGCCCCAAATCACGGGTCAAATGTTTAACACATTTCACGTAAATAGGCGAGGTAAATTATGAAATACGAAATCAAGGTTTTGGAACCGACGGATTTGTGGTACATCCAAAATAACATCAATCCTGAAACTAATAAGTTTTACCATCCCACTAAGAATATTCCCCTCGTTCAGCAAGCGGAAATTAACTTGAATAATTCAGGAGTGATAATTCAAAAAGGTGCCTTGCATTGGTGTATGGGAAAATTGACTTCCGGTGTTTATAAAACGGATAACCGTTTAAAAGATATGTCGGTATCTTTGACAACGGAAATGGACTACAACGCTCCCGTATATCAAGGGACTGGTACTGTGAAACTGGAACCGAGACAAAAAGGAAATTTCCTGCATTATACGCCGATCGAGCTTTCGGATGGGGAGCAGTGGGAGTTTGATGACGGTATATTTCAGTTTTGTTCGGACAATGTAGTTATCGGTGCTAAAAAACTGAAATTGCGACAAGTGGCTGCTTCTAATGACGGTAGGTGGAGAATTGCTGTTACAGCTTTGCGCGAGCAAAAAGCTACTGTTATAGCAGCTACAAGTTCACCGGCTAAGATTGTCGAACTCAAACAAGGTGAAACTTTGATAGCTGATTGCGATTTGGTTAAAGGATTTACCAAGGGGATTGAAGAAGATTATCGAAAATTAGGTCATTTTGGCAAAGGCGGCGGGGAGGGTTATGTTTGGTTTTATCAGGGGAAAGGTAAATTGTTAGTATGTGAAAATGATGCTATGGGTTTGGGTTGAGTTATTGACAGCGACAGGAGATGCGATCGCTCAAAAGGAATGGATTTGACAAATTAGTTTGATTTTTGCAAAATCTGCACAAACAGGTCATTGATTACACTTGGGTACATCAGGGACACGGCAATGCCGTGTCCGTAACTCTATTTTAAGCAACAGTCCGATCGCCCGAATCGGTCTCAACTTCTGCTAGCTGCGCCTATTTTCCCTGTATTCCCAATGGCCGACTTGCTTATCTGCCTAGAAATCATATACTTTGTCAAGTTAAGAAAATATTTTTTTGATTCATCCAGGAGCGAGAAAAAAAAATGTACATAGTACAAATTGCCTCGGAGTGCGCCCCCGTCATCAAAGCAGGGGGTTTGGGCGACGTAGTTTACGGTTTGAGTCGGGAGTTGCAGAATTCCGGTCACTGCGTCGAGATTATTCTGCCCAAGTACGACTGCATGAGATACGACCACATTTGGGGACTTCACGAGGCCTATCGGGATCTCGCGGTGCCCTGGTACGGTGGCGAAATCCTCTGTGATGTCTTGTGCGGCTGGGTGCACGGGCAGTTGTGTTTTTTCATCGAACCTCGCTCTCAAGATAACTTTTTCAATCGCGGCTGTTATTACGGTTGCAATGACGACAATATGCGGTTTGCATTTTTCAGCAAAGCCGCTTTGGAATTTTTGCTCAGAAGCAACAAGCGTCCCGATGTGATTCACTGTCACGATTGGCAAACTGGTTTGGTTCCAGTCATGCTGTTTGAAATTTACAAATACAATTGGATGGAAAATCAGCGAGTCTGCTATACCATTCACAATTTCAAACATCAAGGCATGGGAGGTGGCGATATTTTGCAAGCCACGGGTTTGAATCGAGATGATTATTATTTTGAGTACGATCGCCTCCGAGATAACTTTAACCCTTTTGCTATCAACTTTATGAAAGGCGGTATTGTTTACTCGAACTTTGTCACCACGGTTTCGCCGCACCATGCTTGGGAAGCTCACCTCGGCGAGTTTGGCTACGGTTTGGGCCACACTTTGCATTTGTATCAAGAGAAGTTTCGCGGGGTGCTCAACGGCATTGATTACGATGTGTGGAATCCCGAAAGCGATCGCTACATTCCGCAGCACTACACTAAGGATGATTTGGCAGGAAAAGCCAAAACTAAAAAAGCTTTGCGCGATCGGCTGTTCCTGCGCGATGCTGACAAGCCTATTATTACCTTTATCGGTCGTTTGGACGACCAAAAAGGCGTTCATCTCGTCCACCATGCAATTTATTACTCTCTGAGTAAGGGAGCGCAATTCGTGCTTTTGGGTTCCGCGACGGAAGCGGGAATTAACGCTCATTTCCAGCACGAAAAATACTTTTTAAATGACAATCCAGACTGCCATTTAGAACTAGGTTTTAATGAGGAACTCTCGCACTTAATTTATGCGGGTGGGGATATGATTGTGGTTCCCAGTAATTACGAACCCTGCGGGCTGACTCAGATGATTGGGTTGAGGTACGGTACTGTTCCTGTGGTGCGGGGAGTGGGCGGCTTGGTGAATACTGTGTTCGATCGAGATTACGACACCCGCCACCTCGCGGAAGAGCGCAACGGTTACGTGTTTTACCAAAGCGACTACGGCGCTTTAGAGTCGGCGCTCGATCGGGCGATCGGATTGTGGTATGACTATCATGATGAATTTGAAAAACTAATGCTTCAAGGCATGAGTTGCGATAATTCGTGGAAATATCCAGCTAAAGACTATGTGGAAATTTACGAGCTAATTCGACACAAATAATCACTAGGGGCGGCTTTTCCCAAAGATATTATCTATACCTTTAGGAATAGATAAACCCGCCCTTTTCTAACCAGACAGAGATAATGTTTTGAGTAAAAGTGGGGGGTGGAAAGTACGAATCCAGATTGTAGGGTTTCCTTGCCTGTCGTTTCCAAGTGCGATCGCCGAAGATAAGGGTATAGAAATTAAACGGTTGGTTTTCACCCGCCCTTACACAAAATGAACTCACAACTAGAACAACAAGTAACGATTCTACAAGACGAAACAGCAGCAGCCGGAAATTCTGCAAACCCAACAGTTGAAACTCCTTTATTCGCTTCAGAATTTGCAACAGAGGAAAAAGTCAGAGTGGAAGAATTTAAGATTAGCGGTGAAAGTTTAATTGGTAAAGTCAAAGAGCTAATTCAGCAAGGAAAACTCCGCCGCCTCGTCATCAAAAACTCGCAAGGGCGGACTTTGGCAGACATTCCGCTGATGGCGGGATTGGTGGGCGGCGTTGCAGGCTCGGTAGTCTTTCCAATTGCTGCTGTACTGGCTACAGTTGGGGCAGTTGCGGCTCATTTGACTGTAGCCATCGAGCGCAAAGAATAGTCTTAAGTTAATTGTTAATTCAGCGCTTGCGCCAGCCACACCAAAAACCCGGTTTCTGTGTTAATTGTTCGTATCAATCGACGATTTTTACCAGAAACCGGGTTTTTTGCATAAGTTCTATAATTCCGGTACTTTCGCCGCAGGTTGGTCTAAATAATTGTAAACAATCCGCGAAATTCGACGCACAAACTCTCTCACAATGGGGTCATTGTAAGGACGTTTGACAAATATTGCCGCTAAATAACGCTTCCCATTCGGCATATCAATAATTCCAGCATCGCCAACTACAAAGCCGATATCTCCGGTTTTGTCAGCAATCACGGCTCCCGGGCCCAAACCGGAAGGAAGCAGCGTTCTAGTTGTTGTGTGCCGCAGTAATTCTAAAGCTTGTTCCCGACTCGATTCAGAGACTAATTTATCGCGAGACAGCATCGCCAGCAGCTTTACCATATCCACAGAACTTGTAGTATTTGTTCCTTGAAAATCGCCGAGCCAATTGCGAATTCTCGTATCAGTTAATCCCCAACTGCGAAAACGCTCGTTGAGTTTAGCAATTCCCCCCAAACGTTCAATAATCATGTTGGTGGCTGTATTGTCGCTGATGGTAATCATTTTATCTACGGTTTCTCTGATGCTAAACCGAGTGCCATCTGGTTCGTCTTGCATAGTTCCAGAGCCGCTCGCCACTAAGTCGGACTTCATGACTAATGTTTCGTCTAGGCTAACTTTGCCTGCGTCTACATCTTGATAAAAAGCAATCAGAATTGGTAATTTGATGGTACTCGCGGCCGGAAATACTCGATCGCCCTTGATATCCAAATAGTTTCCTGTATCTAAATCCAGAAAAAACATTCCGGCGCTCAGGGATCTATACTGTTCGATCGCACTTTCGATTTGAGGCTTGATAGCTGTCATTTCCAAGCCTGTTGACATCCCCAAATCAGTGGAATAGTTTCTCTGATTTCCCGGCGAAACAGTGGGCGTAACTTGACCTGCTGCTTGTTCTATGCGGGTAATAGCTGTTGGGATAAAAGACTCGTTGCCGGCTATTTGCTCGGGATTAGGCAACTGAAACGACCAGCGCGTGGCAGATTCTCTAATGACTCGGACTTTTTGCGGGTCTAACTTATAACCGGGAGTTAATTGTATCACTAACCTGGTAGTTTCGGTGTCAAACTGCCCGACTCTAATTTGTTGAATAGCTGAGTTGTAGCTTTGAGGAATTTCGGGATATTCCAAGACTATTCCCGGCAAATCTATTACTAAGCGGGTAGGATTTGCAATTAGTTTAACTTGTGGCTGAACTCCTGAATCTGTGGTTAAATTGAGCTGATTTTCCCTGGGGTCGAAGTGCCAAGATGTTAGTGTATCAGCTTTTGCAGGCAGGGCGATCGAGAAAAGACTAAGGGCGGCCGGCAACAGCCATCGCAGTTTAGGAGTCATGTTTGAAGAGAAATAGTTTAACGGCTGCAACGAGAAAGCGGCTGAAAAAACGTTATCAACCGCTTTCGAGGTGAACCACATAGCATCATACAGTCAACTTTTGCCCGCAGCCGTATTTTTTTTATTTTCTTTGAGAGTATTCCGTTTCCGGGAGTGATCTCAAATCCGCTTCTATTACCCCTTTTTCTTCCAGTCTCGCGCAGGCGGACAAAACTTTGTACACTGGCGGATTCTCTTGGCAGAATTCTTGTTTTGTAGGCGCAAATTTTATTCGCCTTCGATGAATTCAACTTAGGCGACTTCCCGGTTTCTAGCATCTTCGAGCGAGTCAATCGCGGCTTTGAGAAACACTTTTCCTTTAGCAACAAATCGGCGATCGCTCAAAGGATCGTAAGCTTCCCAATTACCGCTAACTTCGCGATCGCGCCACAAAAACCAGCAGCGGTAAATTTCCCCGCTATCTATATCATCGCACAAAGCCAGCCAATCATCCCCCGTGAGAGCGCTGGCATCTAATGCTACCAATTCCACCCATGCAAGTGCAGTGCAGGCATCGATCGCCTCAGCATCAACGGAGTCAGATTTTGTAGCTATAGGTTGCGGCGAACACAGTGTAGACTTCATAATTTCTCCTTAATTAAATGAATGAATTTGCCTATTTATGAAACTGACCCGGTACGCCAAGTGGAAAAACTGTGTTTTGATAAATTTCTGGTTCATCAAATTTACCAGCGGCTGATGCTTCTGTTAAATTATTAAGTGTATTAATTGTGAAAATGGCGGCGGTTCCCAAAGCGGCCATTGCCAGTCTGTGTAAGATTTTGCTCATTTGGCTGCTCCTTTTTTGCTTGGTGTATCTACTCTAAAAAGTTAAGTGGTGATTAGTGGCGGAGATTGGGGAGTTAAGAAAAACTTTTTATCCTCAAATATATTCAACTGTTGAAGCCGTTATCAGGAAAGAGTTTGAGGAGTCGATCGCCCTAAAAACATCTCCAAGTAAAATCCCTTAAATTCCGGCTGGCTGATTATCTTCCTTAAAATCCCCCAAAATAGGAACTTAAGGCGTTAAAATTTCTAGATTCCTTTCCCTTTCACTGCAAGCGAAGTGCTCAAGTCAAAACGCGATCGCGGTCGCATTCTCACTGCCTCTGGCTTAAAGAAACTTAACGAGGCGCTCCAAGAATGGTCTGACCGACATAACATTAGAGGTACTCTGACGGAAATCGAGGCTGAATCTGGCGTTGGTGCCGATACAGTCAGCAAAATTAAGCAGGGTAGAGAAGGTGCGGATTTGAGTAAAATTAGGCAGTTGTTCGCGGCTTTTGAAATGACTCTGGCTGCTAGCGACCACCGATCGGCTAAACTTGAGGAACCGGAAAATTTAGACGAACTGGACAATTTGCCACCAGCGGGGGAAACAGCCACCTGCAGCAGAATTGTTAAAATATTTGTCAGTTATCGCAGCGCCGAACCCGATCGCGAGTTAGGAAAACAGTTAGAAACGGCATTAAGCGCGATCGGTCATACAGTTTTCACAGCCGAAAATAACATTAGATTGGGAGATAATTGGTTTGAGCGCATTAATTTATTCCTCCAAGAATGCGATTATTTGCTGCTACTGTTGCCGCCAACGGAAAACCAAAGCGAACTACTAACATATCAAGTTCAGCAAGCAAAAGAACTGCAAGATTCCCGCCCAGACAGAAAACCAATAATTCTCCCCATCCGCGTCGGTTTTCCCCTCAACTCGCCTCTAAATCACGACTTGCGGGGCTATCTGTACCGCATCAAACAGAGGGAATGGAAAACCACCGCCGACACTCCAATTATTATCGAAGAAGTTCTGAACTTGCTAGCAGAAACTCCGGCACCAGTCACAGAGGAAACGGAAGATTTAACACAACAACAACTATTAGAAATTAGCAGCGACGAAATACCTCTACCCGCCGCCGAACCAGAATTACCGGGAGGACAAGTCGATGTCGCTTCTCAATTTTATGTAGAACGCCCGCCCATCGAAGAACGCTGCTATCAAACTATTGTGCAGCCCAGCGCCTTAATTAGAATTAAAGCACCGAGACAAATGGGAAAAACTTCGTTGATGGCAAGAATTTTGCATCACGGAGCCCGTCAAGGGTATTGCACCGTGCCACTAACTTTTCAGTTAGTAGATAAAGCCGTATTTGCCAACTTAGATAAATTCTTAAAGTGGTTTTGCGCTTACGTCGGGCGCGAGTTGCACTTACCCAATCAATTAGACGATTATTGGGATGAAATTTTTGGCAGCAAAGTCAACTGCAAAGATTACTTTGAGAAATACATTTTGCCGCAAATCGACAGTCCTTTAATTTTAGGATTAGACGAGATCGATCGCGTTTTCCAATATCCCGACATTGCCGAAGACTTTTTAGGACTGCTGCGGGCGTGGCACGAAGAATCGAAGCGGCGGGACATCTGGAAAAAACTGCGATTAATTGTAGTTCACTCCACCGAAGTTTACATCCCGATGAACATCAATCAATCGCCTTTCAACGTCGGACTGCCCGTAGATTTGCCGGAATTCAACCATCAGCAAATACAAGATTTAGCAGCGCGCCACAACTTGAATTGGTCGGATGCAGAAGTTGAAAAATTGACAGCAATTGTCGGCGGACATCCGTATTTAGTGCGAGTTGCATTATATCACATTTCGCGATCTGGTGTGACACTCGATGAATTAAAAGAAACTGCGATCGCAGATGCGGGAATTTACAGCGACCATTTGCGCCGGCAGTTGTGGAATTTGGAAGAATATCCAGAGTTGGCGCAGGGGATGAGAGAGATTGTGGCTGCGGACTCTCCGGTGCAATTAAAGGCGATGCAGGCGTTTAAATTAGATAGTTTGGGGTTGGTGAGATTGCAGGGGAACGAGTGCGTGCCGAGGTGCGAACTGTATCGACAATATTTTCGATCGCACTTAAGCGCGATCGTGTAAAATTTAGTCAGTAACTGCGGTAAGTAATAATCAGGTGAATGATACCCATGAACGATATTTTTTTGATAACTTCCGATAATTGGCTAGATTGGATAACCGTATTTGGTTATCTAGCCTTTACAGCTTTCATTGCATGGCGCGTGTTCACCACAAAGTAGATATATCAGGACAGGAACCACAAATCATCGAACATAGCTATATAAAATTACCTTCTTTTTCTTCTTGTTTGCTTCGCGTCCTACCCTACGGGAACGGCTTCGCCGAACGCGCCTTCTCGGTTCGTTAAATAAATAGTAAAATAAGAAAATAATCAACTACACCATACAGTAACTTGTCGCGTGAGTCAGACGAAGTTTTATGGCGCTTTTTCAAAGCTTTAAAGCTGACGCACTTGAATTTCCTAACTTTTTATGTAAAAAAACAAAGTATTTATCTAATCTTGCTGCGTCAACTTTCGCAAAATTGGAATTTGTTCCAACTGTTCCGGCCGTATACTATCCCTGTTTAAGCCCATTGGACGCGGATAACTTGTATTAGTTTCAATTACCTCCTGGGCAGTAACAATCCAATTCAGTGCCCAATCGTGAGCTTGCATTGGTAAACGCGAATCTGCGACTATTTGCAAAGGATGGACTGTTGTGACAATTGGCGTATCGATTTGTACTAACCCGAATTCCTTCAACATAGCCAATTCCAAATCCGCAAATCCTGCACCTTTACCGGTTCTTCCACCGTTGGGGCCTGCCGCTACACAGCCGACTATTACTAAATCAATCAGCTCCATCTCTGCAAAACTTACCAATTTTCCGCAAGCGAGTGCTTTGCGGGCGATCGCACTTTCGGCAATTGATATATTTTGCCGCTGCAAATCCTCAGCAGTTAACTCTACAAAACAGCGATCGTCTGTCAATCGCGGTACTGCCATATACAGGCGTTTTCCATCTTGCAAAGCTCGCATCCGCACCGGAATTTGCGCCGAATCTGGATTGCACTTAATCGTTTTTGCTTGTTGCCATATTGGTAAATTTGCCAATCTTTCAGCAGCCACCTGTGCACCGACAAAGTTGGGAATATGACCGAACGGATCGCCAATAGATGCGGCTTGCTGATTCAGCAAAGACCAAATTTCAGCTCTTAACTTGTCTTTGTCGTCGTTATATCCTGTCCAATCAGTTTTCATGCTGTATTGTGTTACAATTTATCATACAGAATTATGCTTTAATACCGCCTCACTTCTTCAGTCCGCGAAGGCGGATTTTGTTTGTGTAGTAGCGGTTTCAACCGCCGAATAACTTATATGAATTTTACCACAAAGCCCAGTTACTATCAAGTCGGCGGCAGTCTCACCAATAACGCTCCCAATTATGTGAAGCGGCAAGCCGACGACGACCTTTATAACGGATTGAAAGCCGGGGAATTTTGCTATGTTTTGAATTCGCGCCAAATGGGCAAATCTAGCTTGCAGGTGCGGACAATTCAGCGGCTCAGAAATGAAGGAATTGCTTGTGCTGCGATCGACATTTCGGAAATTGGCAACCGCGGCGTCACTCCTGAACAGTGGTATGCTGGTTTGCTACGCATTCTCGAAAATAACTTTAACCTGTCGGATATTGTCAACGTGCGGACTTGGTGGCGCGATCGCAATTTTTTAACCCCGGTTCAAAGATTGAGCGAATTCATCGAAACCGTACTGTTACCCAACATTTCCAGCAATATTGTCATTTTTATTGACGAAATCGACAGTATTCTCGCCCTAGATTTTCCCGCCGACGATTTTTTAGCCTTAATTCGATCGTGCTACAACAAGCGCGCCAACAATTCAGAGTTCGATCGCCTAACTTGGGCTCTTTTAGGCGTAGCATCGCCGACGGATTTGTGCCGCGAGCAAAATGCCAGCAGCAATACCCCTTTTAATATTGGCAAGGCGATCGAATTAACTGGTTTTGACGAAACAGAAGCTCAACCGCTAGCAACGGGATTGGCAGAGCTGACAGACAGCCCTCATGAAGTTTTGAGAGAGGTTTTGTATTGGACGGGCGGGCAGCCTTTTTTGACTCAAAAGCTGTGCAAACTTCTGCTGGAAAATCCACAATTAATCCCGAATTTACCCCCCCCAGCCCCCCCTTGCCAAGGGGGGGAGAAAGATAAAATTAACACTTCTAAAGAGTGGGTGGAGAAAGTAGTGCGCTTGAAAATCGTGGAGAATTGGGAATCTCAGGATGTCCCAGAACATTTGTCCACAATTCGCGATCGGCTTTTCAAAGAAAATCACCGCATTGTGAGGAGACTCGGATTGTATCAGCAAATTTTAGAACAAGCTGAAATTGTCCCCGATGGTAGTGCCGAACAAATGGAATTGCGATTAGGCGGATTAATCGTTAAGCGCCGGGAAAAATTAACAATTTCTAATCCTATTTATCAAGCTGTATTTAACAAAGAGTTAATTGAAGAAAAATTAGAAAAACTCTCGCCTTACTCCGAAGCGATCAAAGTCTGGCTAAATTCTAGCTGTGAAGATGATTCCCAACTGTTGCGAGGGGCTGATTTGCAGTCAGCATTAGTTTGGGCGGCAGGAAAAAGTTTGAGAAACGAAGATTTTCAATTTTTGACTGCCAGCCAGAAAGTTATTTTGAGCGACCAAAATCAACTGCTGCGTTCAGCTACACTAGAAACAAAAAAAGCTGTGTGCGATGCCGAAAAAGCTTTGAGTGAAGCTGACTCTGCCAAACAAAAAGCCAAACAGTGGATCGGCATCGGTTCTGCGGTACTGGCAGCATCGTTACTGGCGGCGATCGGCTTTTCAACTCTTGCTTACCAGCGGTTTAAACTAGCACAAGCAAGTATTGAAATCGAACAAAATGGCAGCGATGCTTTATTGTTAGCGGTATCTCAAAAAACCGCAAACACCGAAGCTTTATCAGAAGCTTTACTGAGGGCGATCGCCTCTGGAGAAAAATTAAAAATTTTGGTTAAAAACAAACCACGCCTAGAACAATATCCCGCAACTATACCGCTGTTAGCCTTACAAGTAATTCTAGATCGAATTAGCGAAAAACAGCCGATAAACCACTCATCACTTTCACAAAGAAAGATGAATTGGCAAGCTCATACTGGTGCAGTTACCAGCGTCAATTTTAGTCCAAACAGAAAAATTTTAGTCACCGCAGGCATAGACGATAGAGTTCGGATTTGGAACTTAGTTGGCCAAAAAGTTATTGAATGGAAAGCTTTGCAGCAGTCAGTTAATATGGTAAACTTTAGCCCCAACGGTAATTTTTTGGCGACGGCAGGAAGAGACAGCACAGTTAAACTATGGAATTTATCAGGAAAAAACATTTCTACATTCAAAGAGATTCAAGGCTCAGTTACCAGCATTAGTTTTAGTCCCGAAGGAAAGTTATTGGCGGTCGCAGGAATAGACAGCAATGCTGCAATTTTGAATTTGTCAAAACTGTCCAAATCAATATCATCTAGCGTGAAACTCCCCGGTCACAACGGCTTAGTGAGAACCGTAACTTTTAGCCCAAGTGGCAATTTTATAACAACGTTAGATGGCAACTCTACAGTGCGAATTTGGAATTTGTCGGGACAACTGAAAAAAACCCTTCCCCTTCAGGCAATTGGGATCGGTTTCAGTCCGGATCAACACCAGCATCGCTTTGCTACAGTAACATTGAATGGCAAAGTCGGGCTGTGGAATCTGTCACGGAAAGAATTAGTTAATGAATTTCAAACATTGCATTTAGATGCGAAATCAATTAGTTTTAGTCCCGACGGAGAACGGCTTGCTACAGTCGGAATTGACAAGACAGTGCGGCTGTGGAATTTAGCAGGGCGGCAGGTTGCTCAATTTGAGTTTGAGGAGAATGTGGTTAGTGTCAGTTGGAGGCGAGACGGAAAGCAAATTGCTGTAGCTGGAAGCAACGGTACTGTCTGGCTGAGGCAGGTTGAAGGGTTAGAAGAATTGCTGAAGCAAAGCTGCAATTTTTTCACCACTCAACCGAAGTATTTTAGAAGAGTTTCAACTCTCTGCAAGTAGGGACACGGCAATGCCGTGTCCTCTCAATAATCTGCAAGTATGACACGGCAATGCCGTGTCCCTACCCCTAGCTAATAACTTATGACTATCAATTTACCTTAACCGGCGAAACACTTACATTAGGATTTTTGACTTTTCTTAAGAGTTCTTGTCGGGCTTGTTCGGGATTTTGCCCTTTGGGTACTTGATATAATAATCTACAGGAACCGTCTTGAGAATTAGCTGCACAAATAATTACTTGACCGCTGGGAGATGCACCTGATGTGATAATATTCTCCCAGTTGCCTTGCGGTTGCGAGTTGTTGAGAATTCCGGAGACTCGGGTGCAGCGAGTAATCGCGTCTTCTCCTGATTCATTGAAATAGTTATCAGCTAGCCACAGAATAACGGGAATATTTTTGCCTTGTTGGACAGCAATTGTAGCTGGGCGGCCGCCAGCAGCGCCGCAGAAGAATGAAGGCGTTTGGGCAAAGGCGGGACTGTTTCCTAAAATCGGAGCAACAAGGGCAATAATTGACGCGCTAAAAGCTGACTTTAAGAGCCGAAATTTCATGAGCAGTAATAAGCTTGTTCATTTAAGGTTACTAATAGTTTAAAAAGTTAGACTGTTTGTTGCCGGGAAGATTAGGCATTTAGGGAAAAAAATAAAATTAATTCTGCAAATTTTTGCCATCGCACACACTGGCCTCATCTAAGCCAAAACTCAGGGAAAAATACTCGCCGATCAACACGGAGGGCAGAAAATAGGTGCAGCCACAGGGGGCGCAGGCCCAAAGGAATAGGGTAAAGGTGCGGTTTTTCACCGTTTTTTGCTGAGCCTCGCTCTTCCTGAGGCCGTCCCACCTAAAGTAGAACCTGTGTTAACATCGGTAAAAATATTCTCTTTAATAATCAACAATGGGCAATGTTCTGGTGCTGAACGCCTCCTACGAACCCCTTAACATCACCAATTGGCGAAGGGCGGTAGTTTTGTTGCTGAAAGGAAAAGCAGAACAGGTAGAACACAACGGGAAATTTATTGCGCCAAACTTCCCGCTACCAACTGTGATCCGACTGCGGCATTACGTCCGAGTTCCCTATAAGGATATTCCGCTGACCCGCCGGAACATCTTGCACCGGGACGCTCACTCTTGTCAATACTGTAGTTATGCGGGGGACGATTTAACCCTCGATCATGTAATTCCCCGATCGCGCGGAGGAGGAGACAGTTGGGAAAACCTCGTCACCGCCTGCGTGCGCTGCAATGTCAATAAAGGCAGCCGCACGCCGAAAGAAGCGGGAATGCCGCTGCGCTATCCGCCTAGGAAACCTCACAGCGGTCTTTATTTTGAAGTCACTAAACACGTTAAGAGCGGTATGCACAAAGAATGGCAAAAATATGTAATAGGTCTTTAAAACCCCTGTCAGCGCAAGCGCGGGGGTTTTTTGCGGGAGTTATGAGTTCTGAGATTGCTTCGTTCCTGACAACGCACACTCTCTGCATGAATTAAAAAATTAAACAGATAATTTGCGTTCTTAAATCAGGTTTCTAGTAAAAAGTATGGGCTTTGACAACAAGGCATCTACAAAGAAACCGGGTTTAAGACCGAATGTCGCGCAAATCCTGAAAGAGTTAAATTGTTAATTTTCAACGATGAAAGACCATTCCCCTGCTAATTCCGATGAAACATCTGGCAACCGCGAAGGTGAACTTGAGCCTAGCAGCGAGGTTGTACCCGAAGTGAGTGCGCCGGGGAAACGGCGCAGCAAAGCCGAAGTTGCTTCCCAAGAGAATCGCGGCCGTCTCCGCGAGGAATTGCACGATCGCAAAGTCGAACAATTGCGCCAAATGTTCGATCGCCACAAAGGCACTCGCCAGTTAATATTACTGCAAGATTTTCCAGACCCCGACGCACTTTCAAGCGCTTGGACTTACAAATTAATTGCCGAACAGTACGATATCCAATGCGAGATTATCTACGCCGGTGCCCTCAGCCACCAAGAAAATATTGCCTTAGTTAAATTGACAGGGTTGCCGTTGCAGCGGTGGACGCTGGAAACAGTAAAAACTAAGGATTTGTCGGTGTTTCGGGGCTGCGCTTTCATCGACAACCAAGGGACTACTTGTAACTTAACCGAGTATATTTTAGCTGCCGGAGTTCCGATCGCCGCCGTCATCGACCACCACAATTTGCAGGGGGAAATGAACGCAGAATTTACCGATTTGCGCCCCCAAATCCGCGCTACAGCCACGATTTTTGCCGAGTATTTACAGGCAGGACTGCTAGCTCTCGACGGCAGCGTCAGCCTGCACATCAAGTGCGCTACAGCTTTGATGCACGGTTTGCGATCGGATACGAACGCCCTCAGACAAGCTCAGGAGGAGGACTTTTTAGCTGCGGCTTATTTGAGCCGGTTTTACGACCCGCAGTTGCTGAATGCGGTGTTGCAGTCGTCTCGTTCTAAGTGGGTGATGGACGCGATCGAGCGATCGCTCAAACACCGCACCGTCCAGAACAATTTTTCGATCGCCGGCATCGGCTACCTCCGCTATGACGATCGGGATTCTATTCCCCAAGCGGCGGATTTTTTAGTAACAGAGGAGAACGTACATACAGCCGTTGTTTACGCAATTGTTCACGACAAAGATGAGGAAATTGAATTAGTAATTGGGTCGCTGCGAACTACTAAACTCACTCTCGACCCCGACGAATTTATTAAAGAAGCTTTCGGTCAAGATGCTCAAGGACGCTTTTTTGGAGGTGGTAGAAGTCAAGCGGGAGGTTTTGAAATTCCCGTGGGATTTCTTTCCGGCGGGAATGAGAATAGCGATTATGCAAGGCTGAAATGGGAAGTATTTGATGCTCAAATTAAGCAAAAATTGCTGAATTTAATTAGTCCGACCGACAATCCGGTTTATCATAATTAGATTGACTAATTCTTCGCAAATAAATTGAATATTTGACAGGAGTTATATAGCTTTTAATGAAGTGAGGTTAGCTCCTTGGAGGCTTAAAGAAGTCGGGGAGCGAGGTATTTTGTTTTTTTAGGTAGTCTTACTTACCGAATCAGAACACCTCAGCTAACGGCTCAAGACTATATGAAAATCTTAAATACAGCAAAAACACCCTACCTAAAAGCCACAAAGTCATGTTCCTATTCAGTGGCTGCAAATAATAAATTACTGTACCGATCCCAAGCAGGTTAGACTGGTACAAAAAGGGTTGATAAAACGAAAGGAACATAAGGAACATGGAGATGTCTAAACCACAGGCTTTCTCTTGCTCGTCAGAGAAATTTACAGAAATTTTTTTCAAAATAGCACTTCAAATCAACAATTTCACGAATTGGGAGATGTTTTTGCAATGTGCGGTAGAAGAAACCCGGGTGTTGCTGCAAACCGATCGCGTGATTATTTATGGCTTCCTACCACAGGGAAATGGTGTAGTATTAGCTGAAGCCGTCGATCCCCTGTGGCCGCGAATCCAGGGACAAGTGATTGACGATCCTTGGTTTGAAGCAACCTGGATAGAGCGTTACAGCCAAGGAGAAACGAGTGCCATTTCAGATATTCACGCTGGTGATGTTCCAGCTTGTTATGTGGAATTTCTCGATCGCCTCCAGGTTCGGGCAAATTTAATCGTGCCAATCTTGTGCCAGAATAATTTGTGGGGATTGCTGATTGCCCATCAGTGTAGAAGCCCGCGGAAATGGCAATCCTCCGAAGTGAAATTATTGCAACAAATGGCACTGCAACTCGGCAGCGCGATCGTCGAGGAACGGGAACGGCATCAACAACTTCACAAATCAGAAATAAAGCTAAAACCCGGAACCGTTGAACTTCAACCAACAGAAACGGATATTATAGAGAAAAAGTCATTAGACATCAGTCTGCCAGAGAGTCAACAACAATATTCTAAAATTAATCATCTAGCAAATGAATCTGAGCGATTAGAATGTTTACGGCGCTACCAGATTTTGGATACTCCACCGGATGGAGCCTTCGATCGCATCACGGCAATTGCGGCGCGTTTTTTTCGAGTGCCCATCGCCGTTGTCACCTTGGTGGATCGCGATCGGATTTGGTTCAAATCTCGTTACGGGTTTGATGTCCAGCAAATAGATCGGGAACCCGGACTCTGTGCCTCCGCGATTTGGCAAGATGATGTGTACGAAATTAAGAATGCTCTTGAAGATCCGCGGACGATCGTAAATCCCCTAGTGTTGGGAGCATTTGGTTTGAGATTCTATGCAGCAGCACCGCTAAAAACCCATGATGGGTATAACTTGGGAACCCTTTGCATAATTGATAAGCATCCCCGTCACCTTTCAGCAGAAGAAAAAGCCACCTTACGCGATCTAGCCGCGATCGTTATGGATGAGATGGAACTGCGTCTATCTGCTCGCAAGCTGATCGAAAAAACTGAAGCACAGCGTGAGAGCGAAGAACGCTGGCAACTAGCACTACGAGGCAATAACGACGGCATCTGGGACTGGAATGTGAAAACCAACGAAGTTTTCTTTTCCAGTCGATGGAAAGAGATGTTGGGATTTGAAGAACACGAAATTTCTAACCATCTGGATGAATGGTCAAAACGCTTACACCCCGATGACCTCGATTTGGTAACGCAACTAATTCTTGACCATTTTGCCAAGAAAACACCGTTTTACACCTCAGAGCATCGGGTTCTGTGCAAAGACGGCAGCTATAAGTGGATTCTCGATCGCGGTCAAGCCCTTTGGGATAAAGGAGGCAATGTCATTCGGATGTCAGGCTCTCACACCGATATTAGTGAGCGAAAACAGGCGGAGTTTGACCGAAGAGAATTGATGATTGCCTTAGAAAATGCAGTTTCTGGTATTTCTCAACTGGATACTCAAGGACGATATATATTTGTCAATCAATCCTATGCAAATACAGTTGGATATCAACCAGAAGAAATGATCGGAATGTTCTGGAACAAAACTGTACATCCCGATGATTTAGAAAAGTTAATTGCGGCTTATCAACAAATGCAGCAAGACGGCAAAGTAGAGGTTGAAGCCAGAGGGATTCGCAGAGACGGCTCTAGCTTTTACAAACAAGTGGTGATGATCTCAATTCACGACGATCGACAGCAGTTCATCGGACATCACTGCTTTATGAAGGATATCAGCGATCGCAAGCAAGCAGAAACATCATTACAGCAAGAGTTCCAGCGTCTGGGCATGGTGATTGCTACCCAACAGGAAATCGCCATCCGCAATCCCAATCTTGATGCAGTCATGGCGGTGATTGCAGACAGGACTCAAGATTTGACCCGCGCCGACGGATCGGTGATTGAAATGGTTGAAGGGGATGAATTGGTGTATCGGGCTGCCAGCGGTATCGCCAGCGCCTATGTTGGATTGCGGGTCAAAGTAGCGACAAGTTTATCGGGACAATGTATTACGACCGGCTCCATCCTGCTTTGCGACGATACAGAAACCGATCCACGGGTGGATCTGGCTGCCTGTCAGCGCATTGGCATCCGGTCAATGGTGGCTGTTCCGTTGTTTTATCAACAAGAACGGGTTGGTGTCTTAAAAGTTGTTTCAGCGACACCCTCTAGCTTTACAGAGTCAGACATCCAGACTTTACAACTGATGGCTGGGTTTTTGGCTGGTAGCGTGCATCTGGCTTCAGAGTTTGATGCCAAAAACATTCTCCTGAGTCAATTACGGGAAAGTGAGGAACGGTATCGTTCTGTGATTGCGACCATGACAGAAGGCGTCGTACTTCAGCTAGCAGACGGAGAAATTATTGCCTGTAATGCCAGTGCCGAAAGGATTATCGGGCTGACTCCCGAACAAATGATGGGGCGTACATCCGTAGATTTAGACTGGCGAACTGTTCGGGAAGATGGCTCTCCCTTCCCCGGCGAACAGCATCCGGCAATGATCACCCTAAAAACGGAAAAACCGCTATCAAATGTGGTGATGGGCATTCACAAGGCTGATGGAACACTGACTTGGATTTCGATTAATTCGCAACCGCTGTTCCAGAGGAATGAGTGTCACCCGTATGCAGTAGTGACGACTTTTGCTGATATTACAGAACGGAAGCAGGCAGATGAGATAGTCAGAAATCAGGCTCAGGGAGACAGATTAATGGCAGCGACAGATGGGTTAACACAAGTAGCAAACCGTCGCTGCTTTGATGAGCGATTGCAGTCGGAATGGCACCGACTGATGCAGGCAAAACAACAGCTTTCGTTGATTATGTTGGATGTAGATTATTTCAAGCGATATAACGATTGCTACGGACATCTTGCTGGGGATACTTGTTTGGTGAAAGTCGCCAAAGCCGCAGCAGCCGCAGTTAAACGTTCCGCCGATTTGTTTGTGCGCTACGGGGGCGAAGAATTTGCTGCTATCCTGCCGAATACGGATGCTGCAGGGGCGATCGCGGTTGCTGAGTCGATGCGACAGGCAATCCGAGATTTGGCAATCCCTCATCAGCAATCTGATGTGAGCTCGATCGTGACCGTTAGCATGGGAATTGCTAGCATGGTTCCCCGCAGGGGACAATCGCCGGATGAACTGATAGCCGCATCCGATCGAGCATTGTACGATGCGAAACGACAAGGGCGCGATCGCTACGCCTCTAGCGCCAACCAGATGAGGGCGGCAGATTTCAATACAGTTGTAGAATAGGCAAAAGATGTCGATCGCGCCAAACTTCACCCATAAGTTCGTAGGCGTAAGCCGGGGCGCAGCCATCGCACAGCTATCAAAAGGACAGCGACATTGCACTTATATCTGATCCGTCACGGTATCGCGGCCGCACCCGAAGAATACGATACAGACTCAGAACGCCCGCTGACTAAAGAGGGTGCGAGCAAAACCCGGAAAATCGCCCAGCGGCTGTACGAACTCGAAATTCAGTTTGACCTGATTCTCACCAGTCCCCTACTGCGGGCGCAGCAAACCGCCCAAATCCTGCAAACAGTCGGTTTGAGTTCCAAAATAGAAGAATCCCGCGCCCTCGCACCTTCAGGAGACATCGGGAACTGGCTGAAGTGGTACAAGCAGTGGCAGGAAACAGGCAGCAGCAACTTGGCCCTGGTGGGCCACCAACCAGACTTGGGGAACTGGGCAGAAACTTTGCTTTGGGGTCGATCGCAAGACGCCCTGATTCTCAAAAAAGCAGGTATCATCGGCTTAATCCTCCCCGAAACAGGCTCCCCGGTAGGCCGCAGCCAAATGTTCTGGCTGACTCCACCCAAGTTTTTGCTTCCCTAGAAACAGCGAACCGCGACATTAACAGGACGCGCCAGCACTCTTAAACCCGGATTCAAAGGACGCAGAAACTGGGTTTGAGGGGCGAAAATACTCATGGGTGCGATCGGGATCTCAGTTGAAAAACCCGGTTTCTGAACCCCAATTAAATGATTATTTGTCAATACTGTGACACTATCTTGGTTTCTGGTAATGTACTTTTAGTAGATTGAACTCACACAAAACGGTATCGCAATGGTCGTCGGCGAATTCAAACCAGGTTTAGAAGGTGTTCCCGCCACCTTGTCCAGCATTAGCTACGTCG
This sequence comes from Microcoleus sp. BROC3, assembly GCF_036702515.1. Taxonomy (NCBI): domain Bacteria; kingdom Bacillati; phylum Cyanobacteriota; class Cyanophyceae; order Oscillatoriales; family Microcoleaceae; genus Microcoleus; species Microcoleus sp. BROC3. The sequence goes on along the minus strand of NZ_JAUBTQ010000026.1, from coordinate 45,998 downwards.
ATGGACAAAAAGGGTTGCTGGAATATCGCGGGATTAGCATCGAGGAACTGGCACTGAAAAGTTCCTTTGTTGAAACTTCATATTTATTAATCTGGGGGGTACTTCCGACAAAGGAAGAACTAGCAGCTTTCGAGCATGAAATTCGCTATCACCGCCGGATCAAATATCGCATCCGGGACATGATGAAATGCTTTCCCGAAAGAGGACATCCAATGGACGCCCTGCAAGCTTCAGCGGCGGCCCTGGGCTTGTTCTACTCGCGCCGAGCTCTCCCCAACCAGGCATACATTCGAGAAGCTGTAGTGCGGCTGCTAGCCAAAATTCCGACAATGGTGGCCGCGTTCCAGCAAATGCGACGGGGAAATGACCCGGTGCGGCCGAGGGATGACTTGAACTACTCGGCTAACTTTCTTTATATGCTCAACGAGCAAGAACCCGATCCGCTGTTAGCTAGCATTTTTGACACTTGTCTGACTCTCCACGCCGAACATACAATTAATGCCTCTACATTTTCGGCAATGGTAACAGCTTCGACGCTGACAGACCCTTACGGGGTGATTGCTTCAGCAGTTGGCACTTTGGCGGGGCCGCTGCACGGGGGAGCTAATGAAGAAGTGATTGATATGTTGCAGGAAATTGGTTCGGTAGAAAACGTGCGGCCTTTTGTCGAGAAGTGCGTTGCCAACAAGGACAAAATTATGGGATTCGGTCACCGAGTTTACAAGGTGAAAGATCCGAGAGCAACTATTCTTCAGAGGTTAGCGGAACAGTTGTTTGAGAACTTCGGCCACGATGATTATTACGACATTGCTATCAAGTTGGAAGAAGTGGTTGAGGAGAACTTGGGTCACAAAGGAATTTATGCAAATGTAGATTTCTATTCTGGTCTGGTTTACCGAAAAATGGGAATTCCTATCGACTTGTTTACGCCGGTTTTTGCGATCGCCCGCGTTGCCGGTTGGCTGGCCCACTGGAAGGAACAGCTAGAGGCAAACCGCATTTACCGCCCGACTCAAATATATACGGGGACTCACGGTGCTCCTTATATCGCGATCGAGGACAGACACCCTCCTAAGGCATAATTATCAACCCAGATTGGTCAAGGGGGAGAGGAATTGTTTTACCAAGTGAAGTGTTGAATTCAAAACTCTTTAACTCAAAATTCACAACTCAAAATTTCTCTGTCTGTCTGGCATAAAGCTGCCGTGGTGGGTTGTACCCCTCTTGTATGTTGTGCTGTTGGTTGGCGACAATAGTAAGAAGTGACGATTTTCAGGAACTCCGGTCCTCAGGCTTGCGGGTCTGAGGTTTTTTATTGCACAAAGTTGCAGCCGATGTTGGGGCGGGTTCACGGAAATGTGTAAAAAAGCGCGAAAGAACCAGTAAACTCGCCCCAGCCACGCTCTGATTTACGAATAGTTTTCTAGAGGGTGCGATCGCACACATCGTTTAATGGTTTATTACCCTCAGTATTCTACAGCAATGCCTTTTTCTATTTTTAACTCTCTACATTCCAATCTGCACCCCCCGGCAACTGCGACAAATATTCATCGATCGCATCCTCGAATTCACCTCTACAATAAGTGTAGGTCAGGGACAGTAGCCCAGTTGCGATCGCCATAATTTGCTCTCTGTCCGCTCTTTGATTGAGTTGAGCGCGGCTTAACTTTCCTTCCAACACTTCCCTGCTAGCCTCACGAATTGCGGCTTCTAGTTCATCTTCTATAAAAGGCTCCCACTCCGCAGCATTGATGTAGTAAGATGTTTTATTATCTTTGAGATTGAGCTTTTTAATACCTCGGACAGAATTAGCAATAGCAGCAGCCCAAGAATTTGTCAAACGCTGTTCAACTTGGTTTTTAATTAGGTGGATGACTAGAATTAATAAAAAAGATCCTATATTCCGCAGAGTTGCTTGTTTGCTGATGCCCTCTAATTCATCGACAATTGCTAGAGCATCTTCATTTCTGCCTTCCAAAATACAATTTCTCAGGTCTATTAATTCCTGTACCATTGTTGTTTGCCTCAACATTTATAGGAATTTCGTACTCTAAATCAGGGTTGTAGCCTAGTCTCGATCCCCCTAAATCCCCCTTAAAAAGGGGAGTAGGGGTTGACTTTGAGTGCTTCCAGTCCCCCCCTTATTAAGGGGGGTTAGGGGGGATCTCCGGGTCAAGAAAACACGCCCTAGGGGAGATTTCCGGGTCAAGAAAACACACCCTACGCGCTACATCTAAACAGATTGAGTTACATGATGGCGGCTGGTCAATTTATCCAATTGATTCACCAACAAACTCAGGAACAATCCCACATCGGTAACAACTCCTGTAGATTCGATCGAACCCCGATCGCTCAATTTAGTCACCACCGCCGGATTAATGTCCACACAGACCATCTTCACACCCGCCGGCGTCATATTTCCCACACCAATTGAGTGCAGCATAGACGACAGCATTAACACCATATCCGCACCTCGTAACAGCTCAGTATATTCTTCTTGAGCTTTAACTAAATCCATTTGCGTGTCGGGAAGCGGCCCGTCATCGCGGATCGAACCTGCTAGGGAAAACGGGATATTATGCTTCACGCACTCGTACATGACACCGTTAGTAACCAGCCCGGCTTCCACAGCTTTTGCAATACTCCCGTAACGGCGCACGCTGTTAATTATTTTCAAGTGATGGCGGTGTCCGCCGCGCACAGCTACGCCGCGTTTCATGTCAACTCCTAAAGAAGTTCCCATGCTCGATTGTTCCATGTCGTGAACTGCGATCGCATTTCCGCCCAACAACGCTTGTACGTAACCTTCACGAATTAAGTGCGCTAAATGTTCGCCGCCGCCCGTGTGGATAACAACAGGCCCTGCGGTAACTACAACTTTACCTCCCCGATCGCGAATTTGGCGCAATTCCCAGGCTACTTGTTCCACCACCAATTCTACGCGGCGCTCGCTAGAAACGCTGCCGGACATAAAGCTAAATTCCTGAGAATTGCGCTGTTCCCGCGATTCTGTTTTGCGGATGGTGCGGATGCCGACCACATCAACAACTACTTTTTCTCCTACTTTTAAATCGCGCAATAATTTGCATTTAGCCACTGGGCCATCAGCAGTTTCAGTAATAGCAACAGCACCGTCCATCCGCTGATTTTGCGCTTTCACCCAATGACCGTTTACCCGCACTTCCGTGGGATAAATCGTACTCACATAAAAGTCGTCCGGGGCAACGCCATCTTGCACTACAGGCTCTAAAATAGCATCGCAAATCTCTTGCGGGGGGGGAACTGCACCCAAGTCAATCAGCAGTCCCATGATTTCTTCCATCACATCGTGGGAAGGAGCCGAAACTTTAACGTCTGCAGAAGATGTGCTTTGCCGCTGCTCTCCTAAATTGAAGTTGAGCACTTGGAAACTGCCGCCGTTTTCGATAATTAAGTCTAAAGCGCGACTGATTAAACCGGCATCGAGCAGGTGGCCTTCCATGCGAATTGTGCGGCTTTCTACCATCACGTTTGCCGATCGATCTTCTTGCACCGGTTCTGTGACCCGCAGGGTCAAGCACTTAGCCGCACCGCCAGCTTTCAGAAATTCGCTCAAGGGTGTTTCAATTACTTTGAAGCCAGCATTAGTGATGCGCGTTTTTAAGCTTTCGCTGACCTTGTTCATGACCACAATTTTGTCAATATTGACGGCATTGCAGGCAAAGTTGGCAGCATCTGGTTCTTCAATGGCAATCCGTTTTTCCGGCGCAACTCGCATTTCAATTAAGCGGTTTGAGTAGGAATCAAATGCTGCTGGATAGTAGAGCAAATAGCCGCCTGTCAGGGGACAAAAACAGGTGTCTAGGTGATAGAAACGTTCGTCAACTAAACGCAGCGAAAGCACTTCTATATTGAGCCATTTTGCTAGTAACGGGTGCGAGTCGAGCTCGGAACGAAAGCCGTATCCCGCCCACAACCAGCGGCCTTCGCGATCGAGCAAAGCATCGCCTGCACCCTCAAACGGCAAGTCTTTCGGCAGTTCGTGCACGGTGAAACCTTTGCTTTCAAACCATGCTTTGAAATAGGGTTCTTCGCCTTGGCGTTCTTTGTGATAGAAACGGCTGAGGACGAAAGTATTGCCTAAAAGCAAGCCTGCGTTGGCGGTGAAAACCATATCCGGCCAGCCTTTCTGGGGCGGTACGAGGTCTACCACGGCGTTGTCTTTGAGGACGTGGTAGAGTTTTTGCCACTGTTCGACGGCGCGATCGCGCGATGATTTGTGGACATTTCCCTCCATCCACGGATTAATTACGTAATCCACATCGTAGTGGTCGGGAGCACACATGAGGAAGCGAATTGAGTCAGTCATAATTCAGTTAAAATGTGGTAGACGCTACAGCAGACGTATGTTGACAGAGTTTGTATAATAGCAACTGTAATATCCACTACTAATTTTAGCAGCGGAACGTCTGGGGTTCAAAAGGGTAACTTGTTATTATATCACGGTTAGGATAAGGTTAAACTAAATCACAGATTTTTCGCAGGAAATACAGCAGAAAATGTCAGATTATGACGTACCCTACAATAGGTTCTGGTAGACGATTAATATCATGTCCGTGGAATTGTCCCTAATCTGACGGTGCAGGGGCGTTTACGCTCGTCTCTGGCTGATATTATAGATTGTTGGTGAACCCGCCCCCACAAGAATTATGGTTTATTTACCGGACATGATATGACAGCTTCTCCTAACTTTTAAGTTTTAACTTTTGCGAAATCGGCAGTTCGATCGCAAATTCTGTTCCCCGACCAACTTCTGAATGACACTCCAGCTTACCGCCGTGGGTGTCTTTAACAATTTGGTAACTAATCGACAATCCCAAACCTGTGCCGCGGCCGATCGGTTTGGTAGTAAAAAACGGGTCAAACATCCTTGACTGAACCTCGGGACAGATACCGGGCCCGCTGTCAGCAATCCTGACGCAGACTTGATTTCTGCTGCTGACTTCAGTAACAATGCGAATCTGGTTAACTTTGCAAGTACAGTTTGCTGATGACTCTTCCACAGCGTCGATCGCATTCAACAGCAAATTCATAAATACCTGGTTTAATTGAGCCGGATAACACTCGACTTTTGGCAGTTTGCCGTAATTTTTAATAAGTTGAATTTCCGGACGTTTTGGCTGTGACTGCAATCGGTGCTGCAAAATCACCAAAGTGCTCTCTATCCCTTCATGAATGTCGATTACTTTGCGCTCTTTTTCGTCAAGTCTCGAAAAATTTCTCAAAGACAGCACTATCTGCTTAATTCTGTTAGCCCCTTCTTGCATTGAAGCCATGATTTTCGGAAAATCGTCAGCGATAAAATCCACCTCTACTTCTGCCAATTCTTGGGCAATTTCGGGAACTGGTTCGGGATAGTGTTGCTGGTAGAGTTCGATCAAGTTTAGTAAATCGCTAGCGTACTGTGCGGCGGGAATAATATTGCCGTAGATAAAGTTGACGGGGTTATTAATTTCGTGGGCAACTCCCGCTACCATTTGCCCGATACTTGACATTTTTTCGGCTTGAATGAGCTGGGATTGAGCATTTTTTAAGTATTCCAGAGTTTGTTCTAACTGTTGCGCTTTTTCCCGTTCTCTTAGTTCGCTAAATTGCAAAGCTGCTTCTGCTTGTTTGCGATCGCTCATATCGATGTGCGTTCCGGTCATCCGCAGAGGATTTCCCGAATCATCGCGCTCCATCACCTTCGCTTGAGCCAAAATCCACTTCCACTCGCCGGATTTTGTCAGCATCCGAAATTCCACTTCGTAGATTGAAGTTTGTCCTTGAAAGTGAGCTTGGATAGCTGCTTGAGCCTGTGGCAAATCCTCTGGATGCAAGAGTCTTTCCCAGGATTGAAAACTATCTTCTATCTCCTCCACTTCATACCCCAACATCGTCTTCCACCGCGAACTAAAATATACTTCTCCAGTCTGCACGTTCCAATCCCACAATCCCATAGCACAGCCTTCAAATGCCAGATAAAAACGTTCTTCGCTAATCCGTAAAGCTGCTTCTGCTTGTTTGCGTTCAGTAATATCCATTACTGTTCCCAACAGTTGGATTACTTCTCCACTTTCGCTATAAATAGTTTCCCCCCTGATCTCCACATATCGGATATGACCGCTGCAAGGCAAAATCCGCAATTCAATTTTGTAGGGAATTCCTTCTGAGACAGCCAATTTTATAGTTTGGTCGAAAAGCTCTCTGTCGTCGGGATGATACATTTCCAAAAGTTGGAAGTATGTCGGTTCAGGGATAGCTGGATCGAGATTAAAAAGGCGAAAAACTTCTGATGACCAGGTAAATTTATTCAAGATTACGTCAAATTCCCAACTGCCGATATGGGCAATTTTCTGGGCTGCTGCTAGACTAGCTTCGCTCTGTTGAAGTTTAAGTCGCTGCTGCTTATCTTGTTCGAGAAGATTGGCTTGAGCGATCGCAATTCCCATTTGTGCCGCCACAGCTTTCAATAATCCGATCTCATCTTCCGTCCAGTGGCGGGGGCGATCGTACTGGTGCAAACACATCATTCCGTTGGCTTTTCCCTGGTAGGAAGTGCGAACGGATACCATCGACTTCAAACCTATTTGGCAGCACAAATCTCTGACATCTTTTAGCAGCGGTTCGGCAAAAACATCGTCAGAAACTACAGCATTATCTTGCGACAATACAAACTGAGCGTGAGGATTGCCATCCACAGGAATTTCTACATCGAAAAGCGATTCCGATCCTGATTTTGTATACTGACCGACACAAGAAATATGAGGATTCGGGTGTTCGGTGTAGGTGTGAATCAAGCAGCAATCAGCATTAAAAATTCTCCCAATTTGAGCAGTCGCTGTTTGAAAAACTTGTTCCTGATTTAAGCTGTAGCGTATTTCCAGAGTAATTGTTTCTAGTAAAAATCTTTGCTTTATTTGGCGCTCTAAAGCAGTTAAAGCTGTTTTAAGTTCGAGTTCTGCTCGTTTGCGATCGCTAATTTCAGTAGCAGTTCCCAGAATTTTCCAAGGTTTGCCGTCCGCTGTTCGGGCAAACACGGTATCCCTGCTCAAAAACCAGCGATATTCACCGTTTTTGTGCTGGATTCTGCACTCCAACTCAAAGTTTTCACCGTCTTTTGCTGTCTCCATTCTGCTGATATGTTCTGAAAATGCCGGCAAATCGTCAGCGTGTATTAAGTTGGGAATAAATGCTCCTGCCATCTGCTGTATTTCTTCAATGGTGTAGCCGATATCGCTATATATTTCGCGGTTAAAATAGAGATTTCGCTGTTCTATCACATCGTAAACGTACAAAAGATTAGGATTTGTTTGAATTACTGCCGACAGCCAGCGTTGGCTGTCTCGGAGTTCTGCTTCGATCCGCTTGCGTTCTTCTATTTCTGCTTCCAGCCGCGCCGTTTGTGCTACAATTTGCTTAGAAAGCCGACTGAGCAGCAGTTGATTTTCGACGCGAGCCACCACTTCTTCTATTTGAAACGGTTTAGTAATGTAGTCTACCGCCCCCAGCGAAAAAGCTTTAACTTTATCAAATACTTCATTTAAAGAGCTGATAAAAATCACAGGAATATCTTTAGTTTCGGGACAAGCTTTTAGCTGTTCGCAGACTTGATATCCATCCATACCGGGCATCACGATGTCCAGCAAAATTAAATCCGGTGCACTCGATAAAGCTAAGTTGAAAGTCAGTTTGCCATCCCGTGTCGGCCGCACTTTATATCCCCGCTTAGACAAAAACTGAGATAAAAGGCGTAAGCTTTCTGGGCTGTCGTCCACCATTAAAATATTTTGTTTTAAAGCATCGCTTTCAGATACCAGTGTTTGTATTTTAGCGTGTTTTTTGTCAGATTCATTCACAACATACCCCCCTCTAAGTATTATTTTTTAATATCCTCAAAACTACTTAAAACCCCAACCGTTGGTAGTATAACTATTAGCTTGTCGCAGCAATAGTATTAGGTAGAGGTTAATTTATTGCCGGGATGTGAACAATACAAGTTCCAATCAGCTCCGCATCCTGTTTTTGATGCCAGGCGCTCCATGAGCGACTGTATGCGATACTTTTATCAGCTATGGCAGGATAAATTAGACAGTCAGCCTCCTTTCAAGCTATGGCAGCGTAACCCTCTCATCGCCAAGATAGCGCACCCATTATATGTGTATTAACTGTATCAGAAATTCTTAATTGGTAGTTGTTTTTTTTCATAGTAAATTGTCGCATCCGATGCAGAAAACAGCCGATATTCCTGAAATCACCGACTCAGCAGCCAAGTTTCATTAAACGTAAAACTTTTATAGTGTTTAGAACCCGGTTTGGCTTACATTTACCGGGTTGCTCGGCGTTCTGTTTTTTCAGTAGATCTACTTACTCTAAACGGCAAATAAACTCACCCTGACAAGCTCCTACAATATCTGATCTTTTGTTGGCGCGAGCGGGCTGATCTATGGCATTTTTGTATCAGCCTGCAATTCACCGCAAGCGGCATACACGGCTTTCACATTATACCAATTCAGAAAAATGCGAGCTATTTCTAAAGCTAATTGCGGCTTGCCTTTGTCAATCAACCACTGCAAAAAAGGTGTCATCGTCCGCTCGTTCAGTATCCCGCCGAAAGATAAAACTCCCCAAAGTATTTGGTGCAGAACAGTCATTTGAATCATCATCCGCACTTCCCAATTTGGGTGTTTTTTATAAAACAAAACTCCCATTCTCCCGCGCTGAATTTCTCGGTCAATCATGCCCGGAATTTGGTCTAAACTAAAAGGTGGATGCCAGTGATAGCCGACCGCAGCCGGACATTTAATTAGTTTCAAACCTAAATTTTTTAACCTGACACCTAATTCTAAATCTTCCCATCCGTAGAGTTGAAAGCGAGTGTCAAACAGTCCAGCAGCGAGCAGCCAATGGCGGGCGATCGCCACATTTCCCGTAGCAAAATAAGCAGCCGAAAAATCCGTTATTTTGTAAGGTTCTGAAGTAGGATTATCGAAATTACAAGTATTAATCACGCTTCCGTAAGTAAAAACCGCCTCAGTATCTTTGTAACCCTGTAGCAAAGCATCTGCGTGTGCTTGCAAAAAATGCTCCGTAACGACCAAATCGCTGTCAATAAAAATAATCGTATCGCCCTTAGCATTTTCAACGCCCAAATTCCTGGCAGCGGCGGGGCCTTGGTGACATTGGGCGATCGCACGCACATGAGGCAACAAGTCGGCATCTGCCGCCAACCACTCCAGCGTCCCGTCAGTCGAGCCGTCGTCTACTACAATTACTTCATACTCTCTGACAATCTCACCGAACTGCTGATTTTCCAAGGCCAGTAGACATTTTGCCAAAATCGGTTTACGATTGTACGTCGGAATCACAACACTAAAAAACACGACTTTTCCCCATCGCCACAGTTACCGTATCCCACGGTAACAGATTTTCCGCAACAACAGCCCCGCAAAATAGCAAAGTTTAGCAAAAAAAGAATATATAAATCTGTACTATTTCTGACAAGAATCGATCTCAATTAGGTGCATAATACAAAGTTGGTTAAATATCACATCTTGCACCATTCTCCAGAACAGGCAAGATGCCTGTTCCACACAAATGACATTTTTTTGTGGATGAGCATCTTACACCATTCTCCAGAACAGGCAAGATGCCTGTTCCACAAAAATTAAATTTTATTGTGGGGTGGGCATCTTGCCCGCCCTAAAAAGCTTGGTGACAATAGTGCAAGATGTCAGTTAAATTCAGGATGTAAATAGCAATGAGTCGCGCTAAAAAAGTTGTGCTAGCATATTCCGGCGGAGTCGATACCTCCGTCTGCATTCCTTACCTCAAAAACGAGTGGGGTGTGGAAGAGGTAATTACTCTGGCTGCGGATTTGGGACAGGGAGACGAATTAGAACCGATCCGCAAAAAAGCTTTAGCATCCGGTGCTTCGGAATCTTTAGTTATTGATGCTACGGAGGAATTTGTCAAAAATTATGCGTTTCCAGCGATTCAAGCTAACGCACTTTACGAAAATCGGTATCCTCTTTCTACGGCGCTGGCTCGCCCGCTAATTGCTAAATTGTTAGTAGAAGCTGCCCAAAAATACGGTGCAGATGCGATCGCCCACGGTTGCACGGGTAAAGGAAACGATCAGGTGCGGTTCGATGTGTCGATCGGCGCGCTCAACCCCAAGATTAAAATCTTAGCACCGGCGCGGGAGTGGAAAATGAGCCGCGAGGAAACGATCGCATACGGCGAGAAATGCGGCATTCCGTCGCCCGTGAAAAAATCTTCTCCTTACAGCATCGATCGCAACTTGTTGGGAATGGCAATTGAAGCCGGAATCCTCGAAGATCCTTGGGCGGAACCGCCGGAAGAAGTTTATTTGATGACAAAGGCGATCGAACAAACTCCCGACACACCCGAATATATTGAAATCGGTTTCGAGTTCGGAAATCCTGTCAGTTTGAACGGCAAAGATTTATCACCAGTTGCCTTAATTTCCCAACTCAACGAAATAGTTGGAAATCACGGAGTTGGGCGCATCGACATGATTGAAAACCGCCTCGTCGGGATTAAATCGCGGGAAATTTACGAAACACCAGCGATTTTAGTTTTGATGCACGCGCACCGGGACTTAGAAAGTTTGACCCTGACAGCCGATGTCACGCGATACAAGCGAGGCATCGAAGAAACTTACAGCCAAATGATTTACAACGGCCTTTGGTACAACCCTTTAAAAACAGCTTTAGACGCATTTATTCAGGACACGCAAAAGCGAGTAACTGGAACCGTGCGGCTCAAACTGTTTAAAGGAAATGCCACAATTGTCGGTCGCAAATCCGAAAATTCCCTGTACAGTTTCGATTTAGCAACCTACGGCGCTGAAGATGAATTCGACCACAAAGCTGCCGAAGGATTTGTCTACGTTTGGGGACTGCCAACTCGCATTTGGTCGGAGAAGAATCGAGGTTAGAAATTAGTAGGGTGCATAAGTCCGCCAGGGGTTTAAACCCCTGGCTAATAGCTAAAGTCCTCTAAAAGAGGACTGAATAATTCATTAGTTCTCTAATTAACCCGCTCCGATCTAAATTTTTCAGTCGTCTTTAGACGACTTTAGCTGTGAGGCGGGGGTTTAAACCCCCGGCGGACTGTGCAGCGCCGATGGGGACTAAATAAGAGAAGCAATATTATGGCAGGATTTGGTATAATGCCTACGCCTGACTCAGTATTTCCAAAAACTCCTGCACAACTAAATCGGGTTGTTCGCTGCATCGGGTAACGTCATAATGCTTGACAAGACAAATGCCGGAATCTACCGAAAGTCCGCACACTTCATCTTCAGTTGCGTTTTGATCCGATGATTCGCTGTCAATTTTCAGCATCCCTAATTTACCTTGATGAAATATCAGAAAGTCAGCTTCTAAATTCTGTCTACCTTCCAGTGTTGTGAGTCGGAGTTGGGGGTTGGGGATGAAGAGAGTGGAAGTGCGATCGAGTATTTCGGCAATTTTAAATTGTGCGTCGGAGTGAAGGCGAAAACCATTCCAGTTAATTTCGTTTTCTGAGCCAGATAATTCAGTTTCACTATCAGCATTTATTGTTTTATCCAAATCAGCTTGACCATAATTAACTTCATTTAAATTTGCGAATAATCTAGCTCCACTTAAGTTTGCTCCGCTGAGATTGGCACCGCTGAGGTTAACTTCGATCGTCAGATTTCGCTGTAAATTCACTGGAGTTTTTCGTATTTTTCTGTTTATTTTGAATTCAGGTCGTACTCACTTTTTTCACTTGTGTGGGATTTTATGCGATCGCCCTCTAGCCCAAGTCAAGGTGGTGAAGAAGAACCTCAAAACCTCGAAATTTCGTTGCGGGCGATCGGGAATAACAAGATTGATTACCGATCTCAATACAGCTAGGATGACGTAAATACGTCGTTAGGGCAGCCCCTGAAGAGGAGCGCACTCAGCTAGCGGGCTGGCGATCTCATCATATTGGAAAACTGTCCGGAGTATTGTCAATGGCAATAGCATTAAGTGGTAGTCCCAAGGATTTCATTTATGGAGGAAGCAGGTTAATGCTTAAATTGTTGCAAAAAATAATGGGTGGAAATAACACATCACAAAATATTGACAGACAGATCGGGAAGGCTACAATAGAAATTACCAAAAATACAGTTCAATTTGATTCTGATGTCTATCAGTTTCGTAACGTCACAGGCTTTGGCGTATGCCCTGTTCAGACACTAAGAGTGCCATTATCATGGATTTGGTTTTCGTTTATCTTTGGAATTTGGGGAACCATGAATTCTTCTCTGAATAGTGACGAGAAAACCGGAGCAATGTTGTTCCTCGCATTCGGAATTGTCTCATTGGCTTTTAATAAATTCTGGCCTCCAAAATATGGTCTTAAATTATACTTAAATTCTGGTTCTCCGTTACCAATATTTATTACCAGGGATATTCAAGGGTTAAAAGGAGTAGTTTCAGTTTTATACAATTTCATGGAAAGCCACGAAGAAGGTCACTATGTAGTCTATTCAACCGATCGATCTATCAAAATAGAAGGAAGTGTGGGAGGTAATTTCATAGGACGTAATGCTATGGGAGATGTAATAAATAAGATATAAAGGTGCTGTTCTATTGAACCACATTTGAATTACATTCAATATCGATCGTCAATTAAACTAGGAAAAAATCATGGAAGAACAATCGAAAAATTATGTTGGAGGCAGTGTTGGAGGCAACTTCATAGGAGGAAATTCTACGGGAAATGTATCAAACATTATCAACGAGTTACCTTCATCCTCTGAAGCCGATAAACCCGGAATCAAAGAGTTACTGACCCAACTCCAAGCAGCAATTGAAGCCGATCCAAACTTGATTGATGATGACAAACAGGATGCTTTAGAACAAGTAAAAGAGTTAGCTGATGCTGCTCAAAATCCTAATGATCCAGAAATGAAGAATAAAGCCAAAACAGCAAATAGAATGCTCGGACGCATTATGAAAAGTGTACCACAAGCCACACAATTCCTAGAATTCTGTAATAATCTACTGCCATTGATTACTAAAGTGTTTGGGTTTTAGTAAGCAATCGCCTTTCAGCAAACACGCCAAATAATTACGATCGCACTTCCTCTCCTCTCATTTGTTAACAGCACTCTTTTACGAATGGGTGAACAGGTTTGTGAAGTGCGATTTAACTCAATCCAGGAACATCCTCATACAAAGCAGAGATTGGACACTGAAAATTGATACTATCCAACTCAAGACATTCCTCCTCGCCGCAGGAAGAAAACACCCAACGTCCTTCCACATCCCGACGGTAGCAATCTACATTCATCCGTTGTTGACCGATTAATACATATTCTTGTATACTTGAGAGCGATCGATAATCTGCAAATTTATCTCCTCTGTAAAACGCCTCAGTTGTTGGAGATAATACTTCCACTTTATATGATGTTATGTTAATTACAAATAAAATTTTTTGGTAGTAAGGACTTTAGTCTTTATTGACTAATATTTTTCCTATTCAGGGCTGAAGTTCTCACTATCAACTTGATGATTTTGAGGACTGAAGTTCGCGCTACCAACTTGATGATTTTGAGGACTGAAGTCCTGACTTATTAATAGGCTGCCATTAGACTTTTTGCAAAAATAGATAATATCTGCGTTCATTTGCGTTCATCTGCGGTTAAAAACAGAAAATCCAGAAGTCTTGCAAAAAGTCTAACCACCAATCTTACTTAGTCTTATCCAAACTCCGCGACTCCAACCAAATAGGAATTGCAATCCAAGCAACTGCTAACAGCAAAGCAAATACCGCAAATTGAGTCGCCCAAGCTACCAATTTCTCTAAAGACACAACTTGTCCCAAGAAGTAGGATAAACTTACCATTACAGATGCCCAACTGGCAGCACCCAAAATGTTGAACAGCGAAAATTTCCAAAAAGGCATTTCTGCAATACCCGCTAGGGGGCTAGCAAAAATTCGCAGCAGTGCGATGAAACGACCTAAAAATACGGCTTTAGCTGCATTTTTGCTAAACTGTTCTTTTAAGTCAAACAGTTGTTCTTCTCGAAAGCGGAAAAATTGTCCCAGCTTCAGCAGCAGCGGCCAGCCGCCGTACCTGCCGATCGCATATCCAAAATTTCCTCCCAATGTAGCACCAGCGATCGCACTGCCGAGCACAAACCAGTAATTCAGTTCTCCACTGCCAGCTAAAAACCCGCCAGCAATCGTAATTGTCTCGCCTGGAAGAGGAACTCCCAGATTTTCCAGCAAAATTCCCAGAAATACTGCCCAGTAGCCGTAATCGCGCGCAAACTGCTGAATAGTCTCTAACGATAAAAACTCAAAAGACATTCGATACTGCCTTCGTAAACTTTTGCAAAGCTCAATACATTTATATATTGGCTCGATTCAGTCAATAGTGCAATCTTTCGCTGTGATGAGGAACACACTCTTGTCGCGATCGCTAGTCCACCTAAAAAGTAGCCTTCTAGGCATACTAGACTAATAGAGAATTCTTGCGGTTGCGTTCCGCGCGATCGCTAGCCAGTTTTACTACTAAATTTATCACCACGGCGATCGCCACCGATTCCCTAGCCAGATCGCGAATCCTAAAACATACGCTGAAATCCCCTGAGTCTTTCAACAGAGTCAGCAAATCAACTCACTTATTCATACTTTACGATCGTAGGATAACTGCTATGGAATTTGCCAACTTCAACCAACACATCGTCCTTCAACCTCACAACTGCCTCGACTCCCAAGCAGGCAGCATCCTCCAGCAACAGCTAGCCGAGATTGTACCCGAGCGCCATAAACTCTGGGTAATAGACATGACAGCCGTAGATTTCATCGACAGTTCCGGGCTGTGTGCCTTAGTCGGCGGACTCAACGCCGCCCGCCACCGGGGATGCCGCCTCGTCATCTGCAACCTCTCAGCCACAGTCAAGCTAATTTTTGAAATTACTCAACTCGACCAACTCTTTGAAATCTTCGACAGTTTCGAGCAAGTTATCTCCACTGAAACTCCCGCTCTAGTTGCATGATTCAAATCATCTGCCGAGTTTAAATCTCCAATCTCAAATTTCTCATAGACTTCTAGCAACCGCAGAGCTAATTTCTATATCATAAATAGGTTGATTTGTCAAGCAATGCCAATGACAAACAAATAAATCCGGCACTTGAACGCCGACTGAAGCGATCGCAGGTGCAGCCGGAAAAGGCCAAAGTCGATCGAAACAAATCCTTTCCCCTACAAACCCGAACTGCATCAAATAAGTCGCAGGCGGCGCATTTAAAAGATCCAGCAAGCGGTAAGCCAACTCGTACAACTGCTGCCGCCAAACATCCGACAAATGCACCGGCAAGCAGTAACTCAACTCGCCAGACAACTTGCCAGATTCCGCACCGATCGCCTCAGCATACAGCGGCCCCTTTGCCGTCAACACCACAGGCAGCCAAAAATTGCCCTCGCCGACGGGAAAAAGCAGCTCCTGGGCCACTCGATCGCGCGCCGCCCAAATATTGCGGCAAAATCGATACACGTCCCGACCCGGAAAAACCAGATGGGACGGCAGATCCAGCGTCAAAGGACAAACGATCGCCCCACCCGGAGCGATCGCACCCGAATTGAGTTCAGAAACCCCACAGATATCGACTTCAGTTAAAGGATGAGATTGAGCGATCGCCGCCTTGAGAATTGCGGCCGGACTTTGCTCACCACCCGCCACAATCAAAACCTTAGACATTGCCAAAGCTGGGCATTTGAATGCCGCGATCGTCCGTTTCATCCACGCTCGGCAGATCCAGGCCCTTAGCCTTGCGGCTCCGCACAGCGAGACGGTAAGTTACGCTTTGCAACTCAGTGTGCAACTGGCGATTTTCCTTTTGCAGTTGATCCAACTTTTCCTTAATCGGCTCGATCCGCTCGGCAAACTTCTGGCGGTAAACACCCGGCAATTCCTGAACCACCTGTTCCAGCATCCGAGAGCGATCCGTCAATTCCTGCACCGACTGTCGCAGTTGGTAAACCTCAGCATCCCGCTCTGCAATTTGTTCTTGATAAAAACCCACCTGTTCTTCAACAGCTTGCAGTTGTTCCCGCATCGCCTGCATTTGAGCTTGGTGGCGATCGGAAACTTCCGGTGCCGGCACAAAACTCGAATTTCCCTTCACCAGCCTGAAAAGTTCTTGAGACAACTGCTGCACCAATTGGTCGCGCATTTGCAGCTCTTCGGTGAGACGAGATACCTCTGATTGCAGTTCTTTTGAGCTTACAAGTTTAGTTTGATTCACGATGACTCTCAGCTTTTGCTATATAGTTTGTTTCTCTTTAAAATATCTTTCCCTTACCGCAGAGGCAAGAGGCACTTTAAAAGTTGGAAACCCGTGAGGCTAGATCGATCGCTCGATCGGCTAGATATCAACGGTAAAGCCCAGTCTAACTCACATCAAGCACCCACGTCATCAACTTAGTGTCTTGCCACAAACCCAGGTAAAATCCGAGTTTTTTTGTCAATAAACCAGATTTCTCCGCTTTTTTGAGATTAGGGCAAGATCTCAGGTTTAACCAATTACAGCCGAAAGCACTTTGCCAGCTTCGTCCAAGGTGCTGCCAAAACAGATAATTCCGTCCTCGTGACCGGCCATCGCCAGAATTTTGCGCTCTGCCAAATTCTCCTCCTCAAAAAGTCTAAACATTTCTAAGGCCATCTGGGGAGTGCCGTAAGGTATTTCTTTTCTAGTAGTAGGAATCTTAAACAGCAGTTGCTGCCATAGTTGAGGGTTGTGGACGTGAATTATCCCGCCCACATCGTCTCTGTGAAGGTACAGGGCAGCGTGAGTCAGGGACTCCGACGAAGCTTGTACGGGGCCCCGGCAGCCGAGGAGATTTTGTTCTAAGTTAAATTCTGTAACAGTACAGTATGATTCTGGGCCTAGACATCTCAAGTGTGCAGTCTGGGTTCCAGAAATCACGAATTGGCAAGAATTGCCGAGCCTGACGCTGACGTTCCCAAACCCGATGCCATTTTCGTAGACGCCAATTAATCCCAAAGAGTGGAGGCGATCGCGCCAGTCCATCAAATCTGCTATGTTCCCGGCAGCTACAGGGTCTGCCTCTTCCCACTCACAGCGGTACTTAACGACTCCTTCATCCATTAATTTTCCTGCCAGAGCGGCCACGACAGACACAGCCCAGGCTGAGACTTAATCTAAGTTGTCAAACTGCTTTTTTTTGCTGCTGCCTTATGTCTCGGTGCATAAGTGCCTTACCTAATCTACATTCCTGTGTCGCCGTAATTAGCGATCGACATTAGCAAAAAGTAAGCTACGAAAGAAGAACAAATTATTCCAAACGTCATGGTCTTGCCTCTAGGTGATTACAAAAGTTCAAAATGAAAACGTAGGCTTTCTGTAGGGGAGTTTGAGTTCAGGCTCTTGCCTCCTGAAGTTTCTGATGTGAAACTACATAACTTCCCTCAACAAGTTATGGATCTAGACTAAAGCATTTATACGGAGGTGAGACACCTCCTAAGAGATATTTAACCACAAATTAGCGCTCGATCCGGTAACGCAGGTAAAAAACAACCGTAAATTTACTGATTCTTTATAATTAGACATATATTTAAGCGAGGGCAACACAAAAATAAAATATTTTTTAGACAGTCTTGGACGCAACTGGCAGAATTTTCGGGTGCTCTAGGGTCGTCAACACCTCTGTCGAGCGAGGAATTTGGAGCGATTACGCACCCTACAAGCTAAGAAATCAGGTTGATGAGCGTAATCTCATGTCCGGTAAAATCACCGCAATTAATCTCGCCTCGGCGGTTTCACCAAAATCTCCAGTATAAGTTGCAGAGCCAGTAAACCCGCACCGACCTAGACCGGGATGGTCGATCGACCGAACTTGATATAAGTCCTATTAACAAAAAAACAAGCCGATCGAGCAGTGATGCCCCGATCGGCTAAAGTCTTCTGTGGAGTGCGATCGTCCGCAGTCCTTTAAATGTGGAAGTGATACAAGATGCTGCCGTCGTCTTTAATTTCGCAATTGGCATTAAAGACTTCGGCTTGTTCGTTCAAAAAACGCTGAGCGACATCCGGCGACAGCCGCGTTTCCATTGCAAACCGCACCAGAGTTATTTCGCCGCGGCCTTCTTTGATCAGTCGGTACAAAGCACTTTGGAGCCTTTCGCTCTCTTCTCGCTGAAAAGCTGCCTTGTACCTCCAATCGGCCACCGAAGGAATCAAACCGCGGCTGACCAAAATCGCCAACAGCAAGCCAATTCCCAAAATCAGAGGCACTGTCGGATCGCTCGTGGGCGTCGCCACAATTTGTGGCACTGTAGCGGCTGCCAAACTGCTGACCATTTCTTTTTCCGAAGCTTGCGTATCCGCCATTGCAAGCTGAGTTTTGTTGTAAAAGTCTTGCTGAAGCTTCATTTGCTGCAACAGCCGAGCGCGTTCTCTTTCGTATTGGTCGAGTTTTTGCTGAGCTTGTTTTAGGTCTTGAGTAACTTGTGCCAAGCGTTGGTTGAGCGACTGATTGACTGATTGCCAACGATATCTGTTAATCAGGCGGCTTTTTTCCACCATGCCCTTCATCAACATATCCACCGTTTGGATTGCTTGCTCCTGATCGAGCGAGCGATACCCAACAACAATCTCTAGGGGTTGTTCCGGCTTAGAAATCTTGACACTAGCATTTTGTCGAACTTGCTGGGGCGAAAGCTTAACTGCATCTGCCACTGCTTTGACAACATTATCTGCCAGCAGAACCTCTGGGGTGAGTTGCTCTCCCTGCTTGAGAATTGTCGTGCCCGTACTCGAAAATTTGACTGGCGGATTATTAGAAGTGAGAGTGCCTTGAGCCATGAATCCGGGGGGCGGGGCGAGGCGGTAGGCCAGGGCGCCTGAAATACCCATAATTACAGCAAAACTGCCTAAGGCAATCCATCTGTATTGATGTGCTGAAGATCTAAAACGTAAATTTCCCATTTTGATAGTCAAGTCATAACATTCGCTTGCCGCAGCTCCTGCCAAACCCAAGAACCACCGTTTCTTTCTGGTTAGTCAAATTGACTGCTGAAAATTTTCTCAGTTTCTATCTAAAAGCTATTAGCTTTTGAGAGTTGTCAATATTCACGATCCGAAAAAACCGATTGCGCTTTTATTTGATCCGAGCTATAACTTCAGTTTTTGTCCTTAATAATTAATCTGTAACAAGGCTTCTGGAAGTCTACTGGCATCAGACTAGCACTCAGGCGTGCGATCGCCTCGCCTCCCCGTGTTTGTTGACATTCAAAACAGTCTCCTTTTCACCCTTGGCAATTCTCCAATTATCTTACGTCTTGGCGTCTTGCGGACGCGGTTGAAGAATAAAAAAAACCTTAAATACTCGACCTAAAAACTTAACAAGCAAGAATTATACCATGCAGTTAAGAGTTTGCTGCGTATTAAAAAAAATTGTGGAGCTGGTCTCGCCCCCAGATCCACATATTCACATAACAATTATGGTTCGATCGGTTGATGGTTCGATCGAGCCTCAGAGGCGAATGTTCAGAAGCCGATCGGCAAAATAAGACCCTCGCGGGCCATGACAGCCTTCGGAAAAGCGATTTGCACGTCTTCGGCGATGCGATCGAGAAAATCGTCAGTGTGAGCCGGATCGTGGTGAAAAATCACCACTCGTTTCACCCGGGCCTCCTTAGCCATTCTCACTGCTTCCTGCCAAGTCGAGTGTCCCCAACCCACCTTCGGAGACTTGGGGTTGTGATATTCCTCGTCTGTGTACATCGCGTCGTAAATCAGCACGTCAGCGTCGAGGGCTAAATTGTAGACATTCTCATCTAGCCGATCGGGAAAATGTTCGGTATCCGAACAGTAAACAACAGATCGGCCCTGCCAAGTCACCCGATAGCCCATAGCAGTATTCGGGTGATTCAGAGAACCCGTCCTAATCTCAATATCGTCCAGCATCATCGTCTGGTTGTGATTGAGTTCGTAAAAATTCAAATCTGCCTGCAAACCCATCAGCGGCACCGGGGAATTCGAGTGCAGCACCCGTTCGACGAAGTGCCTTTTCATGCAATCTCCATCCGGCGGAGTCGCCCCGTAAATATCAAAGCTATTGCCGCGGATGAAAGCTGGGGCGAACAGCGGGAACCCTTGAATGTGATCCCAGTGATAGTGAGTAAAAAACATATAAGCTTGCACGGGCATTTCTTGCACCAACTGGTCTCCCAGCATCCGCAAGCCTGTTCCGCCGTCAAAAATCAAGCGTTTGCCAGCGACTCGCATTTCCAAACAAGAAGTGTTGCCGCCGTAGCGAACAGTTTCCTGTCCAGGTGTCGGAACACTGCCCCGCACGCCCCAAAACTGTACGACAAAATCATCTATATCTTTTATTGATTCGGAGGGTTGAGGGCAATCAACGGGAGTTGCCGCTACAGAGGACAAGCTGATTTCCATTTTAAAATTCAGGCTTTAAGGTTCCACATTGTCCGTGATGGCGCAGCAGGTGGTCGCACAACACTAAAGCTACCATTGCTTCCACCATTGGCACAGCTCTTGGCAAAACGCAAGGGTCATGCCGTCCTTTGGCAGCCAGCAGGGTTTCTTCGCCCTCTCGGGTCACTGTACGCTGCTGCTGGCGAATTGTCGCAGTCGGCTTGAATGCCGCCCGCAAAATGATATTTTCACCGTTAGCAATGCCACCCTGAATTCCGCCAGAGCGATTCGTCACTGTACGAATTACACCCTTGTCATCAGTATAGTATTCATCATTGTGTTCGCTGCCCTTGAGCAGAGTCCCGGCAAAGCCCGAACCAATTTCAAAGCCTTTGCTGGCGGGCAAAGACATGATGGCTTTGGCCAAATCGGCTTCGAGTTTGTCGAATACCGGCATTCCCAGACCTTTGGGTACATTGCGGGCGACGCATTCGACTACACCGCCGATCGAATCTCCACTGTCGCGAACTTTTTCGATCAGTTCAATCATTCTTTCGGCACATTCGGCATCTGGACAGCGGACGATGTTGCTTTCTACTTGTTCTAAGGTAACAGTGTCCGGGTCGGCGACACATTCTAAGTCTTTGATGCGTTTGACGTAGCCGACTATTTCGACTCCTGCTGCTTGTTTGAGAATTTTTTTAGCGATCGCCCCTGCTGCTACTCTACCTATTGTCTCTCTCGCGGACGATCGACCTCCGCCTTGCCAGTTACGAATTCCGTACTTGGCATCGTAGGTAGCGTCAGCGTGAGAAGGGCGGTAAGTTGTCGCCATTTCGCCGTAATCTTGGGGGCGAGTGTCTTGATTGCGGACTAAAATTGCGATCGGCGTTCCCAAAGTTTTGCCTTCAAACACCCCGGACAGAATTTCGCAGGTATCTGCTTCTTTGCGGGGCGTGGTAATTTTGCTTTGGCCGGGGCGGCGGCGATCGAGTTCGGCTTGAATTTCCGATGCGTCGATCGACACTAGGGGCGGGCAACCGTCAATTACTACTCCCACACCGCCGCCGTGAGATTCCCCAAATGTCGAGATCCGAAATAAATGCCCAAAGGTATTGCCCATTATGCTTTGCCCTGAAACTTAATAATTTTTAGCTTAAATGGAATAGAGATTTACTGTATTTCTGAAAAATATACCATTGACGAGTAGGCGACAGGCGATCGCCCCACAGGCTCACTTTTTTACCGCTATAAAAATATCTCCGAGTCCGAGGGAGAGGGGGAGAGGGAGATGGGGAGAGGGAAAAAACCTTCCTTCTTCCTTACCTCCGTTACATCCCGTACATTGCTGGTTGCCGAACTTCCTTCTTCTTTAGTCTTCGTGTTCTTCAAAAGGATCTCTCAATTCCTTAGAAGGGGGACCGAAAGCGGTGTAGATCGAGAATCCGGTGATTGCCACCAGACACACGCCCAGTGAAATGCCTAGAACTGCTGCGGGTTCCATATTTTTGATCGATTATGAGTGCTCCACTCTATAATATTACAAAAAATAACAATCCGTCTGAAAGTCTAGTGATTTTAGGCGCAATACGGTATGGCAGCCAACCCTCACTCCCCCTTCTCCCAGTCCCCCATGCCGCATTTCTGAGAAATTGCGATCGCAATTAGCGGTAGAAATATGTCAAACTTTTCTGTAGAGATTCATTGTAGGTGACTTATGGCACAACGGACTTGGTTAGGAGATATACTCAAACCCCTTAACTCAGAGTACGGCAAGGTCGCTCCGGGTTGGGGCACCACGCTGTTGATGAGCGTTTTCATTGGACTGTTTTTCGTGTTCTTGTTGATTATTTTGCAAATCTACAACTCTTCGCTGATTCTGGAGAGTGTGGATATGGATTGGTCGAGCCTAGGCCGCTAAAAATTGATCACAAAACAGTAAGGCTAAAAGTAAAAGCTGAGGGTTGAGGAGAAAGGGTAAAAGCTAAGTTTTCCCGTTTTTCCTTACCCTTTCCGATTACTTTTGCCATAAATAAACAAGAAGTAACTAAACAAATTGCAGGAGAAAAACCATGAATATTTTTGGCATTGGTTTGCCGGAAATGGCCGTTATTTTTACGATCGCCCTATTGGTATTTGGCCCGAAAAAATTACCTGAAATCGGCCGGAGTATGGGGAAGGCAATTCGGGGCTTTCAAGACGCTTCGCGGGATTTTGAATCGGAGTTCACGAGGGAAGCCAAGCAGTTAGAAGAAGCAGTAGCAACTAGCAGCAAACCGGAAACTGAAAAACTCGCGGCGGCTACTCCCAAGGAAGATAGCACAGACAGTTAAATGAACAATACTCAGAAGTCGGAAACACCAGCGGAGTTAGTGATTCCCCAGCTAATAGTTGGGTTAGGCAATCCCGAACCTAAATACGATCGCACCCGACACAACATCGGCTTTAATGCTGTCGATGCCTTGGCTAAATCTTGGCAGATTTCCTTGTCGGAAAATCGCAAATTTCAAGGCATATTTGGCGAGGGAAACCGGCCGCGGGGACAGAAAATCCGCTTGCTGAAACCGCTTACTTACATGAATCTGTCGGGTCAAGCGATTCGGGCGGCGACGGATTGGTACAAAATACCTGCGGAGTCGGTATTAATAGTATACGATGATATGGATTTGCCGATCGGGAAATTGAGAATGCGACTTGCCGGTTCGGCCGGCGGACACAACGGCATGAAATCGACAATTTCTCATTTGGGCACAGACAAATTTCCCCGCTTGCGGATTGGCATCGGCAAACCTCAAAACGATGCTGCTAAAAATGAGAAAGATACGATTTCCTTCGTGTTAGGAAAATTTTCCTCAGAGGAAAGTCAGTTAGTAGAGAAAGTGCTTAAACTGGTTGTAGAAGCTGTGGAACTAAGTCTGCACCAAGGAGTAGAAAAAGCCATGAGCCTTTACAATAGTCGCACAATTGCAGAAACAAACGCGGAAACAAAAAGGTGAGTTCGAGACGTTTGCCTGAAACAACTGCATATGTCCGGGTTACTGGCCAATCTTGGCAAAAAGGCACGATTGAGGGTGAAGTGACTGCCGGCAATTTTGAGTGGCAGTTTCAGTGGCGTTTCACGTCAGAAAAAACACTGATACTTGAGCCTTCTCAGGGTAGGGCATTGATTCAGGAACCGCTGCACCGCTTTCTGGAAAAATGGGATTATCAGCTTGAACCTGGTGGGGATTATTCGTTTACGGTTCGGGCTGAATTTTAAAATCGATATTTATTTGGGAATAACTCTTGACACTTTATGCTAAATCTAGCATAATAGAAGTGTAGCTATAAACAACAGGAAGCGTGAAACATGAGAAAATTCTGAATAAAATACTGTAAAACTGACACAAATATCACTCAAAACTATATAAAATTCTTAATAAAATACTATAAAAATGACACAAATATCTGTCCAACCTGTTGTATGGATTGGAAGTTCTCTGAACGATCTTAGAGAATTTCCTGAAGATGTACATGACATGATGGGCTATGCTCTGTATCTAGCACAAACAGGAGGAAAACACCAATCTGCTAAACCTCTCAAAGGGTTTGGAGGTGCAAAAGTTTTAGAAATTACCGATGACTATGATGGGGATACCTATCGAGCTGTTTACACGGTAAAATTTGGAGATACAGTGTATGTTTTGCACGCTTTCCAGAAAAAGTCTAAAAAAGGAATTGCTACACCGCAACAAGATATTAAGTTAATCCAAGAGAGGCTAAAACGAGCTCAAGAACATTACGAAGAGTTCAAGAGTAAGTAAGACTGGAATCAGTAGTGATAAGAGTAGCTTATATTTCTAAATAAGCTGGAAATAGACGGCTTCTTATCACTACTTTTTCAGAAATAACTAAGACCAAGTAAAAAAGGGGGAAATCATGAGTAAGGAGATCGATATTCAAGTTAGTAGTGGCAATATATTTGCTGATTTGGGTATGCCTAATTCTGATGAAATGCTGATGAAGGCTGAATTGGTACGCCAGATAACTGAAATCGTTAGTCAAAGGAAACTGAATCAAGTTCAAGCAGCAGAAGTATTAGGAATTGACCAGCCAAAGGTGTCAGCGTTGATGAGAGGAAAGCTGACAGGTTTTTCAACAGAAAGGTTGTTTCGATTTTTAAATGCGTTAGGGTGCGATGTGCAAATTGTGGTGAAGCAAACGCTCGAATCGCCCGCAACCGCAGGGATTAGTGTTGTTAGCATCTGATATCGGAATAGTCACTTTTTTGTATGATTCACCTTCTTTGCATTCACTTTTATAAATCGGCGGTTTGTGAGCAAATCAGGTGGCGTCGCTTCTCGGTAAGCCCCGCAATGATACATTGTCAAAACAGCTTTGTAAGCCCAGTGATCAGAAGGTACATCGATAAAAGCAGTGGGCAGGGTTTCAAGCTGATTCTCCACGCAAGCAGGGAGAATTTGTTCTGGCGTTGCCTGCCGCTGAGTTTTAAAATCTGAGGAATGGGAAGGGAAAAGGGAATCGGGAAGGCAAACTTTCTCTAGTAGGAGGTCCCGATTCCAGTGATTCTTTAATTAAAGCAGGTGGCGTCCCTTCTCGGTAAGCCCCGCAATAATACATTGTCAAAACAGCTTTGTAAGCCCAGTGATTGGAAGGTACATCGGTAAAAGGATTTGGCAGGGTTTCAACCTGATTCTGCACGCAAGCATTGAGAATTTGTTCTCGCGCTGGCTGCACTTGAACTAAAGAATTATTTGGCTTGAGTTGAGCGGTAGTTTGTGCATTTGCCGGAGCTAGCAAACCTGTAGAAGTTAACAGTATAGCAGTGCCAAAGATGCTGATTTTCATAAGTTTATAAATTTCTGAATAAGTTGGGTGGTAGTGAGGACTTTAGTCCTGAAAGTTGTGGGAAATAAGGACTCTTCGTCCTTACTACAAACCTTTGGAATGTTCAGACATTTTTCGCATTCCCAAGGCAAAGACACTCAAAAACAACAGCCCGATCGCCCCAGCTAGCGGATTGCCGTTAACTCCTGTCACCCAGTCGGGAACCGATGCCGAATATCGCACTAACTGCCCGATGTTAATGATGTAATATCCCCAGATTAAACCTGCATGAAGCCCGATCGACAAACCGAGGCGATTTTGGCGCGATCTTTTTCCCCAAACCAGAATCAAACCCAGCAACAACAACCCCGGAAACTGCGGCCAACTCCCCAGCATTGCCGCGACAGGTTTGATAAAATGAGATAGGGCAAACACCAGGCTATTCACCCACAGAGATATTCTATTATTGTAATCCCGCTGCAACTCGTCCAGCAACCAACCCCGGAATACCAACTCCTCGGCAAAACCGACTCCAAGGGCGCTTAACAGCCCTTCTGCAATGATTCTCGGCAAATTATCAGAATTTTGCCACGCGACTAAGCCGAACAGCCCTTGCACCGCAAATAAGCTGAAAGTGAGCAAAAGCCCGATCGCCAATCCAATTAAAAGCTCAAAACCGTTTTTTCGCGTATTGATTAAACCATAACTTTTGAGTAATTGGGTTTGTCCGTAAACCTGTTTTCCCCAGCGCGGCACTAGGAACAGAAACTCAGTAAACAACAATCCCATTGTCAGAATAGTTGCTAGGTTACTATCTTTAACTAAGAGATAAATTGGTGCTGCTAGCGGCAGCCAAATTCCTAGCAAGATTAATAGGAAAATTATTACACGTAAAAGAAATGGATAACTGGCGATTTTGAGAGGGTTAATCATTGTTGTAAATGAGTTGAAATTGGGTAAATCGGCTTATTGGTCTGTCGGACAGTCCGACAGGGGTTAAAAAACCCTGTCTCATAGCGAAAGTCCTCTCAAAGAGGACTGAAATTTATCACAATCTAATTTAGGTTGGCAGTCGGTTTTAACCGACTTTTGCTATAAGACGGGGATTTAAATCCCCGGCGGGCTTGCGGGTGAATGCGAGAACTTTTGGCTGAGTCAGGCTTGAGTAAATCCGAGAGTTAGAATTTGGTAAACCCGAGAGTCAGGCTTGAGTAAATCCGAGAGTTAGAGTTGGATAAATCCGAGAGAATGTACAAAGCAGACGGAAAAAGCTAGAATGGCATCATATCGGTTGAAACTTTAAGTGAAGCAAAGCTATAACATCAGGTAACAATGACTGAAGCCTCGGATTTTTCAAATGTCGATCGCGAATTAGATGACACAATTTTAAGCTTCGCAGACATTCAGGCAGAACTCAACCTGCGCCACGCTAAAGATGCTCTGCGAGATATAGTAGAAAATCTCGACTTGACAGTTCAAGAGCGAACTGGACTAGAACCGGAAATTGGCGGGTTGGAGAAAATGCTCGACAAGCTAGAGCGCGCTTGCGTGCAAATAGCTGTGTTTGGAATGGTGGGAAGGGGAAAATCTTCGGTTTTGAACGCGCTGCTAGGTCAAAATGTGTTTGAAACTGGCCCGACTCACGGGGTGACTCGCACCACGACTATTGGCCAGTGGGATGTCGGAGAGGGAATTGATGAGAATTTGCCCGATGGCTTACGCCCCGCTACGCTACGACTTTCGCCAGTGATTTACCGTTTGTCGCAAGTTGAATTAATCGACACTCCGGGAATAGATGAAGTTGACGGCGAAACTCGCGAACTTTTAGCCCGCCGCGTTGCTCAACAAGCAGATTTGATTTTGTTTGTAGTTGCTGGCGACATTACAAAGGTGGAATACGCAGCACTTTCGCAGTTGCGCGAAGCCGGAAAACCGATGTTATTAGTGTTTAATAAAATTGACCAGTATCCGGATGCAGACAGGCTGGCAATTTATCATAAAATTCGAGACGATCGCGTGAGAGAATTGTTGTCTCCCGATGAAATTGTGATGGCGGCGGCTTCGCCTTTGACGGCGAGGGCGGTGCGCCGTCCCGACGGAAGTACGGGCGTGCAAATGACTCGCAGTTTGCCACAAGTGCAAGATTTAAAATTAAAAATTTTGGAGATTTTAGACCGGGAAGGCAAATCTTTGGTCGCGCTGAATACGATGCTCTGTGCGGGGGATATTAACGAGCAGTTGGTGCAGCGAAAAATGGAGATTCGAGATGACGCGGCTAATCGCATTATCTGGAACGGGGTAATGACGAAAGCTGTGGCGATCGCACTTAATCCAATTACTGTAGTTGATATTCTTAGCGGTGCGGTAATTGATGTGGTGATGATATTAACTTTATCTAAAGTTTACGGCATTGCGATGACGGAAGCGGGCGCGGTGGAATTGCTGCAAAAGATTGCGATTAGTATGGGGGGAATTACTGCGGGTGAATTATTGGCTAATTTTGGTTTGAGCTCGTTGAAAGGATTGTTGGGTTTGGCGACGCCGGCGACGGGGGGTTTGGCTTTAGGGCCTTATTTGTCTGTGGCGGTGACGCAAGCTGCGATCGCGGGGGTTTCTTCCTACGGAATCGGTCAAGTTACTAAGGCTTATTTGGCTAATGGTGCTTCTTGGGGAGATGATGGACCAAAGGCTGTGGTGAGCAAGATTTTGTCTTCTTTGGATGAGGATTCTATTTTAAATCGGATTAAGGAGGAGTTGCGCGCTAAGTTGGATTTGGGAAGTGTGGATAAACAGAAAGTTCAGTGAGAAGAAGGAAGGCACGACACGGATTTTGACACGGATACACGGATTAATTATCGACCGTGAGTAGTTATTTGTTATGTGTGAGGAACTACCAATAACCAATGCCCGATGCCCGATGCCCGATGCCAAATTCCTAATATTATGTTACTAACCATTTCTACAACTCGCGTACCTGCTACAGATTTAGGTTATTTGCTGCACAAACATCCCGATCGCCATCAATCCTTTCCGATGACTTTCGGGCAAGCCAGCGTGTTTTATCCAGAGGCAAATGCAGAAAGGTGCACGGCAGCTTTACTGTTAGATGTCGATCCGGTTGGTTTGGTGCGGGGCAAGTCGAAATCGGGCGATCGCCCTCTCGAACAATACGTGAACGATCGCCCCTACGTTGCCTCTTCGTTTCTGTCTGTCGCCCTCGCCAAAGTCTTTAGTACAGCTCTATCCGGGCGCTGCAAAGACCGCCCAGAACTCGCAGAAACAGCTATTCCTTTGACAGTTAATCTGTCGGTTTTGCCCTGTCGCGGTGGCGAGAAGTTCCTGCGGCAAATGTTTGAACCGCTTGGCTATCAAGTCGCAGCAAAACCCCTGATTCTTGACGAGCAATTTCCCGAGTGGGGCGCGAGTCCTTATTTTTCTGTGGAACTGCAAAATACTGTTCGTTTGGCGGATTTGTTAAGCCATCTTTACGTGCTAATTCCCGTGTTGGATGACGACAAACATTATTGGGTGGGCGATGATGAAATCGAGAAGTTATTGCATCACGGCGAAGGTTGGTTGAACGCGCATCCCGCCCGCGAACAAATTGCCAACCGCTATCTGAAACGCCAGCGCCGTCTGACGCGAATTGCTGTGGCACAGTTAGCAGAAGAAGATAATATCGACCCTGAGGAGAGCGAAGTTTCTCATCAGCAAGAAGAGGAAGTTTTAGAACAGCGAATTAGCTTGAATCAACAGCGTTTGGAAGCTGTGACGGAGGTTTTAAAGCAAAGTGGTGCTAAGCGTGTGGTAGATTTGGGCTGCGGTGAGGGAAAACTGCTGAAATTGCTTTTGAAAGAAAGCTCGATCGAACAAATTACAGGCGTCGATGTGTCCTTTCGTGCATTGGAAATTGCCAGGGAACGCTTGCAAATCGATCGATTGTCTCCCGCAAAACAATCTCGCATTCAACTAATTCAAAGTTCGCTAATTTATCGGGACAGCCGCTTAACTGGTTTTGATGCGGCGGCGGTAATTGAAGTGATCGAACATTTGGATTTAGAACGCTTAGCTGCTTTTGAGCGGGTTTTGTTTGAATTTATCCGACCCAAAAGTGCGATCGTCACAACTCCAAATATTGAATATAACGTTAGGTTTGAAAACTTGCCAGCGGGCAAATTTCGCCACCGGGATCACCGCTTTGAGTGGACAAGAGCCGAATTTCAAACTTGGGCGAAAGGGGTTGCCGAACGGTTTGGCTGTGGGGTAGAGTTTCGTTGTGTGGGAACCGAAGATTTAGAAGTAGGTTCGCCTACGCAAATGGCAATATTCGCCAATTGAAAATAATACCGACAGTCTATTTGTGTTTACAATATAGTTAAACTTGGAAAAATGCAGGCTTCAGCTATGAGTAAACCTATTCAAACCCGGATCGTTGAAATTGACAATTCTCAGGGCATTCACATTCCCCAATCTTGGTTAGAGCAAATTGGTATTAGCGGAGCAGTAGAAATTGAAGTTCAGGGCGATCGGATCGTCATTCGTGCAGCCCAGAAACCGGGTGCCGGCTGGTTCGTCATTTCTGGAGCCCCAAAACCGCGTGCCGGCTGGGAGGAAGCGTTCGCAAAAATGGCAGAGCAACATGATGATGTCCTTCTTGATGATGTCACCACTACGGAGTGGGAGGAGCTTGAGTGGCAATGGTAGTCAAACGTTTTGATGTTTTTCGAGTTAACCTTAATCCCACTGTTGGCAGTGAAATTAAGAAACCTAGACCTTGTTTGGTGATTTCACCAGATGAGATGAACAAGCGCATTGCCACTGTCATCATTGCTCCAATGACAACGAAACCGCGACCATATCCCAGCCGCATAGATTGTCATTTTCAAGGCAAAGATGGGCAAATCGTCCTCGATCAAATTCGGACTGTTGACAAAAATCGATTAGATGAATATCTCGGTCAAATCAGCGCTGACGAACAAAAAGCAGTTTTAGATACTTTGGTAGAGATGTTTGCTGAATAATAATATTAAATGAAAATTACGCTTCCCGAACTATCTCTAGTCGTTCTAATTGGTGCATCCGGTTCCGGCAAATCCACCTTTGCGCTGCAGCATTTCCTACCTACAGAAATCATTTCCTCGGATTACTGCCGCGGTCTGGTTTCCGACGACGAAAACAATCAAGCGGCCACCGCTGATGCTTTTGAAGTATTGCATTTAATCGCTGCTAAACGTCTGGCTGCAGGTAAGCTAACTGTGATTGATGCCACTAACGTTCAGCCGGAAAGCCGCAAATCTTTGGTGGAATTAGCCCGAAAATACCATTGCTTTTTGGTTGCTATTGTGCTAGATTTACCAGAAAAATTGTGTGGCGATCGCAATCAACAACGTGCAAACCGGAATTTTGGAAATCATGTAATCCGCCGCCACGTTCAGAATTTAAAGCGATCGCTCAAATCTCTAGATAGGGAAGGATTTCGCTACATTTACGTCCTGCGTTCCCCAGAGGAAATCGACGCGGTGGAAGTCGAGAGACAACCTTTGTGGAACAATCGCAAAGGTGACAGCGGCCCTTTTGACATCATCGGCGACGTTCACGGCTGCTGCGACGAATTGGAACAATTGCTGCAACAGTTGGGCTATCAAATTATCGAAAAATCCAGCGAATCCGATTTGGGGAATTTTCCCACCTACGCGCACCCGGAGGGCCGTAAAGCCGTGTTTTTGGGCGATTTGGTCGATCGGGGCCCGCGCATTCTCGACACCCTCAAACTCGTGCGAAACATGGTACTCGCAGAAACAGCTTTGTGTGTGCCTGGAAATCACGACATCAAACTGCTGCGAAAACTCAACGGCAAAAATGTCAAAATCAACCACGGACTCGAACAAACCTTAGCAGAAATTGCCGCTTTACCCGATGAATTGCGCGAATCAGCAGTACGAGAAATTAGCCAATTTTTAGATAGTTTGATCGGGCATTACGTGCTTGATGGCGGAAAATTAGTCGTCGCCCACGCCGGGATGAAAGCTGAATTTCAGGGACGCGCATCGCGCCGCATTCGAGATTTCGCCTTGTACGGAGAAACAACTGGCGAAATCGATGAATTCGCCTTGCCCGTCCGCTACAATTGGGCCGCCGAATATCGAGGTCAGGCAGCGGTTGTTTACGGACACACCCCCGTTCCAGAAACAGAATGGTTGAACAATACTGTTGATATTGACACCGGCTGCGTTTTCGGAGGCAAACTCACAGCTTTGCGGTATCCCGAAAGAGAATTTGTCAGCGTTCCTGCTGCTAGAATTTACTGCGAACCTGCCAAACCGATCGCATTTCAAGACAGCCCACCTCCACTTAACAGTAGAGACCTGAATTCACCCGTTATCAATAGCGGTTTGGCGGCAGTGAATCTCACCGCCCAACAGCAGTTTGATGACGTACTGGACATTAGCGACGTACTCGGAAAACGCATTATTTCAACTCGCCTGCAAAGTAACATTACGATTAAAGAAGAAAATGCGATCGCCGCCCTAGAAGTAATGAGTCGGTTTGCCGCCAATCCCAAATGGCTGATTTATTTGCCGCCCACAATGTCTCCCGCTGCTACCTCCAACGAACCAGGACTTTTAGAACATCCAGCCGAAGCATTTAGCTACTACCAACAGCAGGGCATACCGACAGTTGTGTGCGAAGAAAAGCACATGGGTTCCCGTGCAGTTGCGATCGTGTGCCGCGACGCACCGGCAGCTTTACGCCGCTTTGGCATTCTCAGCGAGAGTGTGGGCATTTGCTACACCCGCACGGGACGGCATTTTTTCGATAATTCTACCTTAGAAAGAGAATTTTTAGCGCGGGTAAATGTCGCTCTCACTGCGAGCAATTTTTGGGAGAAATTTCAAACCGATTGGGTGTGTTTGGACTGCGAATTAATGCCTTGGTCAGCCAAAGCTCAAGGTTTATTGAAAGAGCAATACGCCGCGGTGGGAACAGCATCTCGTCACGGCTTTGCGGAGGCGATTAAGAACTTAGAACAGGCAAAACAGCGGGGAGTTGAAATTAATTCTTTGCTAACCAGCTATCAAGAGCGAGCCGAACTAGCCGATCGCTATGTTCAGGCTTATCAGCGCTACTGCTGGCCAGTGAAATCGCTCTTAGACCTCAAATTAGCGCCTTTCCACATCTTGGCAACTGAGGGAACTGTTCACACTGACAAAAATCACTGTTGGCACATGGAACAGATTTCACAAATTTGTAAAGCTGACCCTGAATTTCTGTTAGCTACTGAATACAAAATAGTTGAAATTGGCGATTTTGACAGCAGATTCGCAGGGATTCAATGGTGGGAAAAACTGACGGCGGCGGGAGGCGAAGGAATGGTTGTTAAACCAATGGATTTTATTGTGAAAAATAGCAAAGGACTCGTACAGCCTGCGGTGAAATGTCGCGGTAAAGAGTATTTGCGAATTATTTACGGTCTGGAATATTCTTTGCCGGAACATTTAGAAAAATTGCGATCGCGCGGCCTTTCCGGCAAGCGTTCTTTGGCGTTGCGAGAGTTTGCTCTCGGTGTAGAAGCATTGGAGAGATTTGTTGCGGGTGCTCCACTGAGACGAGTTCACGAGTGCGTTTTCGGAGTTTTAGCGATGGAGAGCGAACCTGTCGATCCGAGGCTGTAAATTTATTCCATAGGACTTACGCTCCCTATCACACTTCTTCGGGGATGAGATGCCTGACGGTAATGAAATTAAGCATAAAAAAAAGGCGTTTGTCAAGTACAAACGCCTTTTTATAGAGTTACAAACGCGGCGTCTTATCTTGTTTAAACGACGCTAACCATTCGCGAATTTGGTCGGCCGCAATCTCGCGCCCGCCCAAACCAAAAGCTAGAGCAATGCCAACTGCGATCGCCCCGAGCAGCAGCCCGAAAGCCAAATTCACAATATCGCTGCCAATGCCCATTTGTTGCAGCGCCAAGGCCGCAACAAAAGCAATAATCGCGATCCGAGCCGTTTGGCCCAAAAGCCGCGCTTGGCGAGTTCCAGAACTGGCAATCAAACTAAACGCCAGATTCGCCAAATACAAGCCGATCGCAAATACCACCAAACCGGCTAGCACCCGGCCTGCAACCAGCACAATACCGCTAACAATCGCCGTCAGCGCTGGAATCTGCAGCACGTCGGTAGCCGCCACCACAGCAAACAGAATGATCGTCACCTGCACCACAATGCCGACAAACTCAGAAGGCGTGCGGGCTGGAAGTTCGGGTTCCTGAAGTATTGTTGCCTCCGGATCGATCGAACTCCGCGGTAGCCTCAGTTGCTGTTTCGGTGGCTGCACTCCCAACCAAGAAAAGACATTGTTAAAGCCAATTCCCGTCAGGATATTAGTAACCAAATCGGCTACCCAGCGCCCCAAAATGTAAGCAACCGCCAGAATCAGCGCTGCCGTGAAGATTTTAGGAACCGCGCCCAAAATGTCGTTGAGCATCGCGACTGCCGGCTGGGAAATCGCCTGAATGTCCAAAGCGTTGAGAGCTGCGATCGCCGTTGGGATCAAAATCAAAACATAGACGATCGTCCCGACAATCCAAGACAGCGATTGTCCGCCTGAAGTCCGCGAAATTCCAAATCGAGCGCCCAAACTGTCCGCCCCAGCAGCAGCCAACAGATTTGTGACAATCCGCCGCACCACCATAGCCAGCAGCCAGCCCACAAACCCAATCAGCACAGCTTCCAGAATTTTCGGAATAGCCGCCAGGATTTGGTTGAGCAAATTATTAACCGGCAGCAGAGCCTGCTGCATTTCCAGCGAGTCGAGAATCAGCGGCAAAAACAGCAGAAAAATGAACCAGTACAGCGCATTCGCCACAGTATCGCTCAGCAGCAAAGGGCGCTCAGTGGGCGCTGCGCCCACCTCCTGATTCAACCGCTCGTCCACGCTAAAACTCCGCATCGCCCGCGATACGGCCATTTTGGCTACAGTTGCCAACACCCAAGCAATCCCCAACCAAATTAGCGCGCCGGCTAACTTCGGCAAGAAACCGGTAATTTGATTCAGAAAAGTATTGAGGGGTTGCGAGACAGCCGTTAGATTCAGCCGGTTGAAAAAGGCAATTAGGAAAAAGACAAAAATGATCCAGAACACCGCTGCGGAAATCCATTTTTCCACTTGGGGGGCTCCAGCTCCTTCCGGGCGACCGGTAATCCAAGCAGCCAGCCGGTTGTCGATCGTAGTCTTCTTGAGCAATCCCCCGACTACAGAAGACACGAGGGCTGATACTATCAAGCCAATGAGCAGGATACCGACGGCCCAGATGAGATTTTCAATGTTTGAGCCCTGAATGAAATTGTTAATTCCGCGTTCGGCATCTGTCAGCGGATTCCCGGGCTGGGCCTGGGCCAAAATGCGATCGGACAAAGCCGCTATGGGGCCCGATATCGGTTGAGTTATTTCTTGCCAAGTTTCATTCATTTTTTTCTCAGGTTAACGTCAGATTTGACAAGGAGAAGACGAAACTTTAATAATAGTTCCAAAAAATCTAGACATCGCCTAAATTTAATGTTTGTACACTTTTAATCGTACTGGGTTAACTACAAAACCCTCTATCGAATTTGGGATCGACCCATCTCCGACTGCTTTTGGGCCAATATTCCAAGAACCTTTCACATCGGCATTTATGAATCCTCCAGTTTTGGTTCTGAACAATCATCTTTTTACCCTACTGCCAATGTAGTCGGAATGTTGTTGAATTGGTTCCAAATCCAAACCCGAACATTTGGATGTGTAACTCTCCTCAACTAACCCAACTTGAGTTTCCGCAAGTTGTCCTTTGTACTGCAATATTTGGCGAAATCGGCGCTGGGGAATACAGGCAAAATTTTGATTTTTAATCAAACCAGTATTAATCCCCTCTTTTAAATCCTGGTTCCCGCCTATAACCAGCAAGCCCATTTGATGATTGACGAGTTCTTTAATAATTGCGGAACTCGTCGTGTGGAAGTAATAATCCACTTTACAGTTAAGCTTGTGCCAGCATTTGGCAAGTTTTTTACTGTTGTTTTGCACTGCGGGCAGCAATGATTTCAATGCCGCTGAAACTTGATTGCAGTATTGATTGGTTGACTTAACACCCCGTCCGTCGTAGATTGTGGGTACTAACCCAAGAACATTGTAGGTTAATGTTGCCAGATTGTTTAATCCTAAATCTATGGCAGCTACTCTCTGATTTACTTGTAAAGGCTGTTCTAACTTCTCATAGAGCACCTCGACCCCATAACAACCTACTTTGGGAACCATCCGGATTTCCCGAATCGAGGTGACTCTTGAGGGCAACCAAATATTAGTCCCAGAGGGGCGAACATATCCTTTTTTTAAGGCTCTTTTGCTGACAGCTTGACAATTAAATACAACTACATAGCGCCCGTCCTCTATTTTTCGCTCTCTTGAACCTTTATAATGAGGGATTTGCGGTGCTGCTTTAAATGTAGTTGGGTCTTCTTGATACTTTCGCATCGCCAGATAATACCTACTCCATGCTTTGAGGACTAAGCCGAGGGTGCTTTGTGCTACCTTTGCGTGCAGTGCTTTGTAATCAATATTTGTTTTAAGCGCGCGATCGACAGCCAGAGCGTTTGTTTGTTGGGTAGCGAAAAAGTTTTGACGGTAGATGTAGTTAGCGCTGTTGTAAAGATTTTTGCACAGCCAAGACAGTCGATCGGCTTCTCTATAAAACCTATGATTTGGTTTAATGACGTGCCTTTCGATTAGCTGCATAATTGGTATATATACTTTAATTCAAGATGATACACTGTATTTATGAGTGTGTCAATCTTTTAATTTCTGGAAAAATTGACGGTACAAGTAAATAAATGACTATCAAGTAAGCAAAGTTTTGTAATACCCTCCTTGTTGCAGGTTCTCATGTCAATTCGTCAAGTTTTCGAGCAATCCATTGAAATTCGCGCTGCTGCTACTCTGGTCGAGCAGTGTATAGTCGATCGCACTTTAATGCACAAGTGGCTCAATCCCCTGCTGCGCTGCCAGCCCCAGGGCGAATGGGATACTGCTGTAGGAAGTCGGAGCTTATTTATCATAAAAATTCCGGTTTTGCAACCCACTTTAGAGAGTGTTGTGTTGGAGCGACAACCCGGTTTAATTGTTTGGGGGTTTGACGGATTTTTCAAAGGATGCGATCGCTGGGAATGCCAGCCCCAAATTCAAGGAACTCTCTTGATTAACCGCTTTGAATTTCAAATTCCCAATCCTTTAATTAGATTTGGTTTCAATCGCTTTGCAGCCCCTTGGACGCAGAAAGATATGAAAGACCAACTCCGCCGGCTCAAACGGGTAGCCGAGCAATTATCTCAAAAAATGGGTAATGGGTAATGGGTAATGGGTAATTGGTAATTGGTAATTGGCAATAGCTGAAAACGAGAGCTAATAGGGAAAAAAAGCAGCAGTTCCCAATTTCCAATCCCCAATTCCCAATTCCCTGCAACTTCAGTTATTTACTTCGCACTTCCCGAGGGACTGGGCTGACAAATCATTTGTCTGGCGGAATTCACCGCTTGGCCTGCGGTATTTTGTAAAGCCGGGGAATTCTGATACAAAGCTTGCAAATCTTGCACGTCTTTAATTACTCGATCGTAGATAGCCATAGCTTGATTCCCGTCAACTTCTAAGGCCGGAGGGCTGTAATTTTGCATCACTTCTATCAGTGATATTTTGCCATCTTTGGAAGCTGCGACTAAAGCATCGCGAAGTGCCGGCGCGCTTTGAGTCCGAGTTGCCGGCGTATAAGCAACCTCGCCCAATTGTTTGAAAACAATTTCCCCAAAATAAGTGCTTGCCAGCCGCCCTACTAATTGGGAATCTAAAGGCACTTCTCGGGTTAATATTTCGCGCACCGACTCGGGAGTTTGTTTCGCAAGACTCAGTACGCTTTGCAGTTGAGATGATGCTTTGCCTGTTTGTGCAAAGCTTTGCAAGTCGCTCATCGGTAAAGTTACGTCAACAGCACCGTATTTTACGGTAACATTGTCTAATGCAAAGGCTTTGCCGCTGCTGAGGAATACTGCACTTGTTCCCAGCAAAAGCGCCAAACCTAATGATAAAGACTTTGACATTCTTTTGGCTAAATGGGCTGACAGCGGTTGCATTCCGTTGAGATAACCTTGTTGAAACTGAAAGTTCATGAGTTTGTGCCTCTTTACGTCAAAATACTTTTTCGATCGTCTGTGCGGGTATCAGTCGGGAAAGTGGAGTCGGGATTTCCGTAAATGACCTATGATTTTACAGTCATGTCAAGCAAATTTAACCTATCAAAAGATAGGTGTCAATCGAACGCTTATATGTTAGTAGCACAGGGGCGATAATTTGATAGAGCTTTGCAAAACTTATAAAAGCGAGATTTGGTCGTCGGACAGCAGTTGATTGAGTGTCGCTTTCACGTCTTATAGTGTGCGACATATACGGAATTTAAGTTCAAAGATCCCGATCGAGCCAATCGAGCAATTGGCGAATTGTAGCAGCATCAGCAGCATTCGGAGCTTTTCTCAGGTATATTTCCAAATCGTGGCGCGCCTCGGTCAAGCGGCCAACTTGATAGTAGAGAATTCCGCGATCGCGCCGTTCCCCCAGCGCATCGGGAAACAGCAGCAAAATCCGTTCGATCGCCAAAAGTACCCTCACAGCATCTCGCTGCTGCAAGTAAATCGCCTTCAGATTTCCCAGCATTCGCCCCAAAAAATGCCGGCGACTTACCGGGGCTAGAAAAGTCGGCTGCAACTCCATCGGTTGACCGTAAATTTGAGAAAGTCTGGCTTGACAATCTTCAGGAAACAATATCTCGCCGCCGTTAAACGCATCAACAAAAATACCAGCATCTTCAAAATCCGGTCTAATTAAAAAATGTCCCGGCATCCCAATTCCCACCATCGGAAAATCAATGCGCTTAGCAACCTCCAAATAAACCAAAGATAAAGATATCGGAATGCCAGTACGCCGATCGATCACTTCATTCAAAAAGCTATTCCGGGGGTCGTAATAATCAACATCATTGCCCGCAAACTGCAACTCCCCGTATAAATAGCCGTTAATAGTTTGAATAATCCGCAGCGGATAAT
Source organism: Microcoleus sp. BROC3 (assembly GCF_036702515.1). NCBI lineage: Bacteria > Bacillati > Cyanobacteriota > Cyanophyceae > Oscillatoriales > Microcoleaceae > Microcoleus > Microcoleus sp. BROC3. The sequence goes on along the minus strand of NZ_JAUBTQ010000026.1, from coordinate 7,578 downwards.
TCTGTGCCGGCAGGCGATCGCGCACTTCATCTGCGATCGTGTCGAGAGCGTTGAGATACTCCTCTGGCTCTAAATTTGGGTATTCTTCCAAAGCCATATAAAGAGCAGCTTTCGCCAGGTCGATCGAGCCATCAGGCTGATTTATTTCTCGATAAAAGAGTTGTCGGGCGATCGGAAAATCCATATTTATTATTGATTTATTTTTAATTTACTTGTTGGACTAATATCAGGAACAGGCAAGATGCCTGTTCCACAACAAAGATTATTCGGGTAAACAGGCATTTTTTGTAGTACAATTAACCTTTTTTATGGTAAAACAGTTATTTTTTCTTGTGGAACAGGCATCTTGCCTGTTGCAGCTTTTTGTAGTACAATTAACCTTTTTTATGGTAAAATAGTTATTTTTTCTTGTGGAACAGGCATCTTGCCTGTTGCCCAAAAGATATTTAAAAGAGTGCATTCTTTAAATTTTAATAGATTCTAAGTTTTTTTACCTAAATCAGCTACTATTTTTAATAAAGCTTCACGATATATTTTTTTGGAATCGAGCCAGACTGAAGTGAACGTCATCCGATATCAAAATAACTTTCAAATCCCGTGACTTTTGCCAATCACCCAACTGCGGCGAAAAATCCGAGCCAAAGTCGATTCTTCCAAAGCAAAATAGATAGGGCGGCCGTGAGGACAAGTGCGCGGATTGCGAGTTTTCTGCCATTCATCCAACAAATTCTGCATTTGCAAAAGATTTAAAGGAGTACCGTTTTTCATAGCAGTGCGGCAAGCAGTCGCAACTTGAGCCGCTTGCAAATCTGCGACTTTACTGAGTTCAAAAAGCGCATCAGCACAGTCATCTCGATCTGCTAACAATTCAGGAACTTCGCGGGCGGCCCATAGCTGTTCGCCAAAAGTTTCTACTTCCAAACCCAAGCGGGATAAATTGTCTATTTGCAGCGCCGATAACTGACTGAGAATCACTGGTTTTTCTAGACATTTTAACTGCCAAGCCGCGCACAATTGCTCGTACAAAACGCGCTCGTGAGCGATGTGCTGTTCTATCAACCACATTCCGCTGGAATGTTCCGCAACAATGTAAGTATTGTGAACTTGAGCGATCGCCCTCAATTCCATCAATCCTATTTGATCAGCTTTTTCCTCTTCACCGCCGCCATCATTCTGCCTAGCCGAAATCCCGACACTGTAAGCACTTTTTTGTTCCGATGCCTTCAGCAATTGTCCCACTCGCTCGGGAATTGGGGCAGCAGGCAAAACCTCATCATTCAGGTGCAAAGCACGAGCAATTGCCGCGCTAATTTGTTCTTGCCAAAAACTCGGATCGTGCAGATAAATTTCTACTTTAGCCGGGTGGCGGTTCCAATCGATTTCCGAGGGGGAGATTTGCAGGTGAACAAAACAGACTGGATAGCGATCGCGCGGACAAGTGCGGGCAAAGGCGCTGAGAATAGTTTGCTCTAATTCGGGCGATCGCACAACTCGCCGATTTACCCCAACTTTCACCCAATCCGGCCGCCTGCGGTGACAGCGATCGGGCAAACCAATTACTAACTCCAAACGCTGGGAATTAGGCATTTGGAATTGGGAACTGGCAACGGGTAATTGGTAATTAGGCTTAACTGTCGCTCCAACAAGTTGAGTTTCTATCACTAAATTTGCTGCTTTATTATTTGCAGGACTGGCAGGCAAATCTAACTTTAAATACTGCAAATCGCTCGATCGCACGCCGCGCACAAATTGAGGTAAAATGTGTTCCGCTGTGCTACCAGGAGTTACGTGCAAACAAGGCGTATTTCCTTGACGCAACTGCCAATTAACGTGCGGGTGACAAATAGCAATTTGCTGAAGGGTTAATTGAATCGATCGCATTTGCTGTGTCGGTGACAAAAAACTGCGGCGCACAGGCCAATTGCCAAACAAATTATCAACAGTCACCACCGTACCCGGAGCGATCGCCGCTGTTTCCACCTCCACAGCAACGCCCGCGTTGTTGTAAACCACCCGCCAGCCCGATCGAGCATTTTCAATTCCCCCCTTGTTAAAGGATGATTTGGCGGGGGTTTGTGCCGACTCTCGATTGTCCGAAAACTCCCCCAATCCCAAATCATTCGATCGGCTCAAAACCTCCAAACAGCCCAACTGAGACAAACTGTGCAAAGCTTCCCCGCGAAATCCCAAAGTAGCAATTTTGTAAAGGTCTGCTTCAGTGGTAATTTTGCTCGTACTGTGAGGCGAAGCCGCCTGCTGCAAATTTTCCAGATCCATTCCCGTACCATTATCTGCAACTTGCACCCGCCACTGTTCGGGCCAGACAGAAACAACAATGCGAGTTGCGCCAGCATCCAGAGAATTTTCAACTAATTCTCGTACCGCTGCGGCGATCGAGTCAATGACTTCGCCGGCGGCAATTAAGTTGATAACTTCTGTGGGTAAGGTTTGAATAGTAACTGGCATCAGATTTTTAGCAGTTCATTAATTCAATTCTACTTGATTCTGCAAGTCGCTACACAGTATTAGGACTTACACTCTTAAACCTGGTTTATTAGAAAATATTGTTTGATAACAAGATATCTACTCATCAACCAAGTCTCTAAGGCTTAGTGAGAAAGTCCTCAATATATATCTCCTTACCTACTTAAAGTGGCTCTGCTCAAGCCCTGGTTTTCGGCAAGCGGATGTAAAAAGTTGTTCCTTTTTCGTCCTCCGACTCATAAGTTATTTTCCCTTTGTGAGCCTCAACGATCGACTTAACAATCGCCGTTCCCAACCCAGTACCAGTCCGCTTGCCATAAGTCACAAACGGTTCAAATAACTTTTCTTTAATTGTCGGCGGAATCCCCGGGCCGTTATCGTAAATGCTAATTTCTGCCCACTCCTGACTTTGTGTCACCGCAATCTCCACCCGACCCCCTCTTCCGCCAAAAGCCTCAACCGCATTCCCAACTAAATTTTGTAAAACGCGCAAAATCTTATTTTCGTCTGCTTCCACTATGACTTCTGTCACCCGTACTACCAAATCTACTTTTGCTGCTTCGCAATAAACTCTGTTCAACTTTTCAAACTGCTGCAACGTCTGAATTAGATTAACTGGTTTTTTATGTAATACAGAATTACCGCGCGAAAATTCTAATACTTCTTCAGCCATCCCCAACATTCGCTGAACCTGCAATTGAATAAGTTCGCACCACTCCTGAGTTTCCTCATCTTCGTGCATTTCTTTGAGGATTTCTGTGGAGAGTTTAATTCCGGTAAAAGGACTTTTGAAATCGTGAATAATTGTGCTCACCATTTCTCCTACTAATACCATTTTTTGTTTGTGTACCAACTGGCTAACATATTGATCCGTGGTATCCCGTAAATTTTTAGTAATGAAACTAAACATTTGCAGTACCGAACTGCCTTTAGCAAACTGGAGAGTTTTTATGAGTTCTTCACGACCTATTTTCGCCAAAGTAGAGCCGGCAACTGCCACAGCTCTAGCACTGCGAGGTTCTCCGTCTAAAACTCCTAGTTCGCCAAAATAATCGTCGGGCTTAGCGACAGCAACAGTTTGATATTTATTGTTTTCAATGCGCTTGCTAAACTGGACTTTACCTTCTAAAACTAGATATAAAAAATCCGCAGTTTCTCCTTCTTCAAAAACCAGCGTTTCCTCAGCAAAACTCTCCAAAACAGCTATTTGGCAAAGGTGAGCAGCTTGCTCTGGTTCAAAATAAGACATAAATCGATGAAATGCCAGATCCATGTTAAAATACCTGAGACTTAATTTAAACAGTTTCTTTCTTCTATTTTCGCCGATCGGGATCGGTGCGTTAATAAAATACAATGCTGCTTTAATCTGCCTCTATTTTCTGACATCCCAGGCTTGGACGCAAGGATCTGGGTCGGGATGCAGAGCCAGACTAGCATAGGAGCAGCAGTAATCTCACCAAAATTCTCAGTTAATTGACTAAAATACATAAATATTGTACTATTCTTTAGATTTATATTGGATGTGCGGGCGGGTTCTCCGGGCCGCCTCAGAAGATTTTAACTGTAGAGAGATCGTGTAATTTAAATGCCGATCGACCGAGTTTGCAAAAATTAACACTCACCCGATAAAACGATCGCAGCATTCTGTCCGCCAAAGCCAAAACTTAAACAAACCGCATTTCTGACAATAGCCGATCGCGCACAGTGAACAAAATCTAATTCAAACCCCGGTTTTTTCATTCCAACGCAAGGCGGCAACATCTGATCTTTAATACTCATCAAACAAAAAGCCGCGCCCAAAGCTCCCGAAGCTCCCAAAGTATGACCCGTAGCTCCCTTAGTCGAACTAACAGCAACTCCTCGGTGAAATAACTTCTCAATTAACAGTGCTTCGTGTCGGTCATTTAACTCAGTTGCAGTACCGTGAGCGTGAATAAAATCTATATCAACCGCCGCTAAATTACTGCGTTTCAAACATTGATTTACCGCCGCGATCGCACTTTTCCCCCCCAGAGCCGGGGCAGTAGCATGGCAAGCATCATTTGTCAAGCCAAAACCGGAAATTAGACCGTAGATTTTAGCGCCGCGACGCCTTGCCAACTCGGCGGATTCTAATACAAATAAAGCCCCGCCTTCACCGAGCACAAACCCTTCCCGATTTTCGTCAAACGGATAGCACCCAGTGTTTGCCAAAGCACCCATCCTGCTAAATCCAGCCAGAGTCAGCGGCGTGACAGGCGCTTCCACAGCACCTGCGATCGCCCGCTGACACTCACCGGTGCGGATTAAATCAACAGCGCGGGCGATCGACCAAATACCCGTCGCACAAGCAGCCATCGGTGCCAGTACCGGCCCCGTCGAACCAATTGCCCTCGCCGCTGCCATCGCCCCCATGTGAGGCAAAAAATTCACAAATTGAGAATTGGTAATCGGTAATTGGGAATTGGGAATTGGGAAGTGGGAATGGGTAATTGGGAATTCCCTTGCTTCTTGCGACTTCCCTCTTCCGAATTCCCTCAGACTTCTTCCAACTTCCGTCTTTCTTCCATCCGTTACATCCCGTACATTGCTCGTTGCCGAACTTCCTTCGCTTGCCAACTGTTCCAAATTTGCCTGGAAGCCTCGGCTAGAACCGATCGCAATCCCGCAATCAGGCAAAGGCAAAGTTAAATTAGCATCTTTCAAGGCATCTGCTAAAACCTGCCGAATTAAAGTTATTAAATCGATAGGTTTTGTGCTAATTAAAGCCAAAGGTCGCCCTTCAATTTCTATAAAAGGTTGATGTTGCCTAATTCCTGATTCCCCAGACAACAATCTTTTCCAGCTACAATCCAGAGTGCCTAAAGCAGAAACCAGCCCGATTCCCGTAACAACAACATCCACAAATGCCCTCAGCTTCCCAAATTTTTAGTCATTAGTTATTAGTTATTAGTTATTTATGATTGGAACTAATTATTAACTACTAAGCAACGAGCAACAACTGATATCGTTTCCGGTTGCATCGGAATAATAAAATCGAGTCAACCGTCAACAGTCAACAATCATCTCGATCGTGCAACCGGAATTGATATGACGAGTTACGACTGACTATTGACTACTGAACAGGCTTAAAATTTTCCAAACCCTGAGTAACAGTAGCCTTATCAATGCGATCGCCCGCTTCAATCTTATCAATCACATCCATCCCTTGCTTCACGTAGCCAAAAACCGCATAGCTGCCGTCCAAAAACGGTACATCGGTCAAAGTAAAGTAAAACTGAGAAGAAGCCGAATCAGGATTCTGCGATCGAGCCATAGCCACAGCCCCGCGACTGTGCATCAACACGGGTTTCTCCTTAACCCCAGCTTCTTCTAGCGTTTTGCTATAAGTCGGATTTGCAGCACCTTTAGCTTTAATTTCTAGAGGAATCCTGCGTTCTGCAGAAGTTTTTGGGTCAATAAAACCGCCAGTTCCCAGCCGCGCCGTAGGGAATTTAGGGTCTTTACCCTGGGGGTCGCCGCCCTGAACTACAAAAGGCTGAGGTTCCCTGACGACTCGGTGAAAAACCAATCCGTCGTAGACACCTTTCTGAACCAAATCGACAAAATTGCCCGCAGTAATTGGCGCATTTGTGCCGTCGAGTTCGATCGTAATTGGAGCACCTTTAACCGTCATCACCACCGTTGCTTTTCCTTGCAAGCGTGGCAAATTGCTAAATTGCGAACTCGCCGCTACAACAGCAGGAGACGGAGACGGAGACAAAGAAATATTTTCACCTGACGCCGGATTCGGTGTCGGAGTAGAGTTGGCCACAGGGGAACTACCGCATCCTCCGACAAACAACGCACCAATTATTAAAAGTGAGAACAACCACCGCTGAATTTTGATTTGCATTTGCATTTGTATTTTCACTTTGAGTCAATTACGGACTTTGCAACTAAAGATTTTAATTCAATAGTCCGAACTGTTTTTAGTTCGTAGTCTGAAACCTGCGATTTTCCTTGGATAGCGAACTTGCCTAATCGCCTTGAAACTCTTATTGTACGGTTGGAAATCAAAAACTATCCGAAGTATTGTTAATTGATAGATTCAAAAATTGGTAACGGGCTTACTCGCAGAGCGATATTTTTCACTTACCAGGTAGGTAAGGTGCGCGACCCGGCGCACCCTACGAGACATTACCAATCTAAAATCTAAAATCGCAAATCGAAAATCCCTATAGTCCTTCTAGGGGAACTTGCAAAAATCGAGCCAATTCGGCCGCTTGATTTTCCACTTCCGACAAAGCAATCGGCTGTCCGACTCTAGTCAAGGGAAACTGACGGCGGTCTTTGAGCTTAAGATAAATACTGCGGCGGGGACTGAGACCTTCTTTAATGTCCACCCGCACAGATTGCACGTCCGATGTCTTGCAAGTAAAATCAAGCTTGCGGTTTTTGCCGGGAAAACCCCAGCGAAAGATCCGAATGTTACCAGTTTGTCGATCGAACTCGTTGTAACCGCCACCGACATCCCAGAGAATAGTCAGCCACAGGTAAAGCGCCAACAGCACGCCGCAGACACCGTAGAAACTCATCGCAATGCCTTGGGGGATGAAAATGAGCTGAGTCGGGTCAGCAAAAGGCAGCAGGTTAACGTGCAAGTAGCTGGAAATGCCCGACAGCAGGAAACCAGTCCCTCCAATGCTGACCACCGTCGCCCACCAGTAATTGCTGAAGCGGCGGGAGCCCAAAACCGGGTAGCGCAGGACAGGATCGATCGAGGTCATTGTTTTTGCAGTCATAAAATTAAACAGCCTTAAAGCCAAATCTTAATTCAATTAGCCCACCGAGCGTCACGCTTCGCTGACGAGATCGCGATCGACCGATCGGCATTGTGTATCAACTGCTGCTAATTATGTTGAAAAATTCTGAACTTCTAATATATAGTTATGTTAACTTTAATTAGAAACCTTAGTCTTTTAACAAGCAAAAGGATTTTACCGCAATGACAATCGCAGTCGGACGCGCCCAGACCGAAAGAGGCATCTTTGATGTCCTCGACGACTGGCTCAAACGCGATCGCTTCGTCTTCGTAGGCTGGTCTGGCATCCTGCTATTCCCCTGCGCCTACCT
>NZ_JAUBTQ010000025.1:86477-111958 GCF_036702515.1 Microcoleus sp. BROC3 | reverse complement strand
GAGTTGGATTCCTTGACCGGGTAAATTCATATATCTCTTTTTTTGTCAACTTCTAATACTGTACCGACGCTCTAGGGTCAAGTGAAAGTTCGATAGAACAGAAAACAATAAAGAGAGGCTCCATCTTCGAGCCTCTTTTTGTTGCTATGCTAAGCAACTCAAAAGGAGAATTTTTTTAAAATATCGATCGCCCTTTCTGACCCAGATTCAGAAGAATTCTCGCTTTTTCAAGAAGGCGATATATTCACCCCAAAACTATGAAAAAAATCATCATCGGCATCATGGGCCCGGGCGAAAGTGCCATATCAACCGACTTAGAAAACGCCTATCAACTCGGACAACTCATCGCCCAAGCAGGATGGATATTGCTAACTGGCGGCAGAAATGTCGGCGTCATGGATGCGGCCAACAAAGGAGCAAAATCAGCTAACGGTTTAACAGTCGGCATCCTTCCGGGAAATGACACTCGCGGCATTTCTGAAGCTGTAGATATTGCCATTGTCACCGATATGGGAAACGCCAGAAATAATATTAACGTTCTTTCTTCAGATGTAATAATTGCCTGCGGTATGGGCGCGGGGACTGCTTCGGAAATTGCCCTCGCTCTCAAAGCTAACAAACAAGTTATCTTGTTAAATGACAGCGCCGAAAGTCAACTTTTTTTTAAAGGTTTAGCACAATTTAACATCTTTGTGGTAAACAATCCTGTAGAGGCTATGAATCAAGCTCGCGAAATCCTAGCAAATCCAAGATGAAATCTAAGATGAGAGTAAGCAAATTCAACTTTTGTGCGATCGGCATTTTCCTGACTTTGGGGATTTTCGTCACTACCAAAGCAGACGGAAGAATTGCCAAGTTAAGTTTCAGCAATAAACCCACTCAAAAATTAGCACAAACCCTCCCTCCGCCTCCTCCTTTGGCACAGCCTGTTACCGAACAAGAAGCGCCACCTATTCGCAGCGAATCCGTACCCGCTCAAATCGCTTTAGCAACCCATTTGCAGACCATCAAAGCTAGAATGTACGGTGCTTACTGGTGTCCTCACTGTCACACGCAACAAGAACTTTTCGGCAAAGAAGCATTTACCACAATTACTTACATAGAGTGCGATCCCAGAGGCAAAGATGCTCAACCGGATTTGTGCAAAGCTGCCAATATTAAAGCTTATCCCACTTGGGAAATTCGGGGTAAATATTACACTGGCCGGCAATCTTTGGAAAAACTGGCTATTTTATCCGGTTATAAAGGCAGCAGCAATTTTCTGCAACCAGTTCCCTCTCCTTAAAAAGATCTAAATTAGTTCGCACTCGCACTCGCCCACTAAGAAACCGGGTTTTTGAACCGAGATTAACGGTTTTCAGCAATTATTTTGGTTAAAAACCCGGTTTCTCGCCACCCCTGCGTCCTAGACTATAAATGTAAAGTGCTTATGGCGGACCTAAAATTATGATTTTTATGAATCCAACTTCTGAATAATATGAATTGACCTGACAGTGAGCTGGTTATTTAATTGTAATTAGGCGGACAGATAGATGTCAATTTCAGATTAGCAGTTATTCAGGAGACTGAAGCCATGCAGTTACAATTTAGGAACAAACAAATAATCTGGAGCAGTTTGCTGTGCTTTTCGGCAATTGCATTTCCCCTAACGAGCCAAGGTATAACAGTACAAGAAGTACCGAATCCCCGCCAATTAAATAATACTTGGGTAACGGACAATGCAAACATTCTCAGCGATATCACCGAAACTCAACTAAATCAAATAATTTCGGATTTAGAGGCGAAAAACGGCTCAGAAATCGCTGTTGTGACAGTGCCTGATACTAAGCCATCTGCGACACCCAAAGCATTTGCTACAGAATTATTTAACTTTTGGGCTATTGGCAAGAAAGGTAAAAATAACGGAGTTTTATTGTTGATTTCGTCGGGTGAACGCCGCGTTCAAATTGAAACAGGTTCTGGCCTTCAAAGCATTTTACCCGATGCGAAGGTAGTGGGAATTATTAAAACAGAAATTACGCCCCGATTTAAACAGCAGGACTTTGACGGGGGCACATTAGCCGGGACAAAGGAGTTAGTAAATGTTTTACAAACTCCGAGCGTAAATGCTCAATCTCAAACCACGCGGCTTTTGGCTCCACTTGTACCATCTCAAGGGGTGAAACCGTCACCAATACCTAGTCAATCGCCAGTTATTAGCAATAGTATATCCACAGGTGAAGATTCATCGAATCCAATCTATGGCTTACTTGGGTTGTTATTCATAGCATTCATAGCATTTATACCTTGCTTCATTATCTTCAGGATATTTCGCAGCTTATTTTCTCGGACATCTCGTTCCCGCCACCGCCGTTATCCGCGCAATTACAGCAGTAATAATCCCAATTATTGCGGTGGGGGTGGCAACTACAGCATTAACAGCATCGATATATTTCGCAGCTTATTTTCTGGGAAATCTCCTTTCCTCCACCGTTATCCGCGTAATTACAGCAGTAACAGCCACAACAATTACGGTGGGGGTGGCGACTACAGCAGTAACAGCATCGATTACAGTAGCACTAGCGACTACAGCACTAACAGTAGTAGCGATGATTGCGGTGGCCACTACTGCACTAATAACAGCGACTACAGTATTAGCAACAGCAACTGCGGAGGTAGCTTTGGCGGTGGCAACTCCAGCGGTGGCGGTGCGGGTGCCGATTACAGCAGCAGCATTAGCAGTAGCGACTGCGGAGGTAGCTTTGGCGGTGGCGACTCCAGCGGTGGCGGTGCGGGTGCCGATTACAGCAGTAGCAGTAGCGACTATAGCAGCAGCAGTAGCAGTAGCAGCAGCAGCAGCAGCAGTAGCGACTATAGCAGCAGTAGCAGCGGTAGCGACTACAGTAGCAGCAGTAGCAGTAGCGACTACAGCAGTAGTGGGGGTGGGGGTGGGGATTGGTAATTCGGGAATGGAGGGATAAACCGAGTTTTTTTTAACAGGAATTAGTCCCCCTCTCCGGGGACTTCGTGTGTGTAGTTACGGTTTCAACTGCCCCAGTCGCGAGGCAGGGCTGTTTCATTTTCAGGAAAACCGCGATTTTGACTCTTGCGGTGCCAAGAATGCCCGCCCCCACCCACAGATGATTTTATGGGCATTTCAGGCATCGGGGCAACCACGGGGGGTTTGCCCCTACAAGAAAATGAAACGGCCCTACTCGCGAGGGGTTAGCTAACTAAAATAGTCTTCAACTATTTTCAAAATCCGCGAGGCTGCCAAACCGTCCCCAAAGGGATTGATTGCCATTGCCATTGCGTTGTATGCTTCGGAATTGCTGAGCAATTCTGCCGCTGCTGTGAAAATTGTATCAGAATTCGTACCTACAAGTTTAGCAGTTCCTGCGGAAATTGCTTCGGGTCTTTCTGTGGTTTCTCGCAATACTAAAACGGGTTTACCCAAACTAGGTGCTTCCTCTTGTAAGCCACCGGAATCTGTGAGGATTAAATGACATCTCTGAATGGCTCCTACTAATTCTGCGTAATCTAAAGGTTCAGTTAAAAATACTCTTGGATGGTCGCCCAAAAGAGCTTGCAAAGGTTCTCGAACAGTGGGATTTCGGTGCAGGGGTAGCAGTAAAGCTGTCTCGGGAAATTTATCTAAGATTTGGAGAAATGCGCGAGCAATTCCTTGTAAGGGTTCGCCCCAATTTTCGCGGCGGTGAACTGTTGCTAAGATAGTGCGATATTTGCTCCAATCTAAGTTAGGAATGTTGCATTTTGGTTCGCGTTTGGCGACAGAAAGCAAAGCATCGATTACTGTGTTGCCTGTACGGTGAATTTCTCCCAAAACGCCCGATCGCCCTAAATTCTCTTGGGCCAGCTCTGTCGGGGCAAAATGCAGCCGTGTGAGCTGAGATATCAACCGTCGGTTAGCCTCTTCGGGGTAAGGATTGAACACGTCGTCTGTCCGTAATCCGGCTTCTACGTGACCTACGGGTATTTTCTGGTAAAATGCAGCCAAAGTAGCGGCAAACGCTGTCGTTGTATCGCCCTGAACTAAGACGATTTGGGGCTGCAATTCTTTAAACAATGCTTCCAAACCCTGCAAACTCCGGGAAGTAATATCCGTCAAGGTTTGCTGGTGCTGCATAATTGCTAAATCCCGATCGGCTTTTAGATCGAACATTCGCATTACTTGCTCGACCATTTCTCGGTGCTGACCGGTTAAAATTACTTGGGTGTCAAAGGTTGGCGAACTTTTGAACAGTTGAATTACTGGGGCTAGTTTAATCGCTTCCGGGCGAGTTCCTAAGACGATGCAAATGCGGCGTGTGGCTTCGGGCATGGTAAAATTAGGTGTAAGTTTATTCATATTGCCGCCCAAGTGGGGGCGGGTTTTCGAGATTTTGGGTTTTAGGCAATTATTGTCGGTGAAACCCGCCCTTACAGGATTATTGAGATTAGTAGATTTTTGTTAATTGCTCATGCCCTATCGTTACATTCTATTTTATAAACCCTACGATGTTTTAACTCAATTCACTGACAAGTCCAGCGAAACTAAACGCAGCACTCTCAAAGACTATATTCCTATTCCTAACATTTATGCGGTAGGAAGACTCGATCGCGATAGTGAAGGACTTTTGCTGCTAACCGATGACGGACAAATGCAGCACCGCCTCAGTGACCCAAAATTCGCTCATCCCCGCACTTACTGGGTGCAAGTGGAACGAATTCCCGATGCAAGTGCGATCTCCGCTTTGCAGACAGGTGTCACAATTCAAGATTATCGGACTCGATCGGCAAAAGTGCAATTATTGTTAGAAGAACCCCCTTTGCCACCCCGCGAACCGCCGATTAGATTTCGCAAAAACGTGCCGACAGCTTGGCTGGAAATGACTCTCACAGAAGGCAGAAACCGCCAAGTGCGCCGGATGACAGCAGCAGTAGGGTTTCCGACGCTGCGGCTGGTCAGATGTGCGATCGGGCATTTGCGTCTGGAAGGTCTCAAACCCGGTGAATGGCGGGAACTAACTCAAGCAGATTTTAGATTTTAGATTTTAGATTTTAGATTGTTAGATTGGGGAATTACAGTCAACCGTCTTGACGGTCAGGACATTCTTGATAGCTGAAACTATTACTGTGGCTGCATTTCCCTTCTTCCTTCTGCTTACTTTCGAGCCGGCAAAATAAAACTCTCCTTTCCATCCTTATCTTTTTGCACCTGAGCTCCCAACTTGACAAGAGCTTGTTTCGCCCTTTGACGCACCAATTTATCAGTTGTTTGATAATAAATCGTACTCCAAGCATTAAACCGCACCGGTACGCTATCGGGATCTCGGCGCAAATACTCAGCAGTTGCTCGAAACATCGGTGCCATTTTCGGTCCTTCCGGGCTTCCTTGCACCCAATCAGCGGCCATTTCGTGAGAGCGAATTGACTCGGGAATATCCCCCAACAGCAGCAACTCATCAAGACCTTTAGTTCGCCACACTATCCACGATTGGGGATGAATTTGCGGCGAAAGGGAAAGGGCGCTAGTACCGCGCTCAATCAACTCAACAGCAGTTTCAGGCTTTCCCTGATAAAAAGAAATAGCTGTGGAAAGAAACAGGTATATGTCAGTCCACCGCGGGTCGCGCCGCGTAACTATGTCAAAATAATCTTGGCTCAGATTGTAACCCGTCACATTTCGCGCTTCGTCGTCGCCAAAATACTGCAAAAATTTGAGAAATGTCCAATCTGCAATTAAATTGTCAAAGCCAAAACTAGGGAGAGTTTTGAGCATTTTCAGCCGCAGGGCTTCTTGCTGCGCTTCTTGCTGTGCGGCTTGTTTGAAACTCCCAGCAGACATTGCAGAGAGGGGCTTTTGACCCTGCACGCCAACTGGGGACATTCCGCCCAACTCCCCGCTCGACTGCATGGCAACGACCCCCGCCAGCGCTGCTATACCGATAACTCCATTAACGACCAGGCTCAACCACTTACGCGAAAATTGTTCGATTTTAGCTTCCACGGCACTTTCAAATCCAAGTTTTAAATTAAGTTTATTGAAAGAGAGTAATAATTGGTTGGCGATCGACTAAAAATCTCGTTAAACTGTCCAAAGGGATGGTGGAGCCTCCACACAATAGTTTAAGTAGTAGTTTGAGATTTTTTAGCAATATAAAATCTCAAATCAAAAATCTAAAATCGAATTGAGCCAAATTCAATGAATCAAGCCCGCAGACGCTTTTCTAAATTACAGGCAGCCCTGTTCACTGGGGCGATGGCAACAACCGCTTCGATATCTTTACTCGTTCCCGGGCTGAGTCAATCAGTCCGCGCTGAGCTTCAAGATAGCCCCAAAGCTGTCTTAGACGAAGCTTGGCAAATTGTGAACCGAGAGTATGTTGATGGCAGCTTTAACAAGACTGACTGGCAATTGACCCGCCAAGAACTGTTGAGCAAAAACTATACCTCTCGCGAAGCTGCCTACACCGCTCTCCGCAAAGCCCTAGAGAAATTAAACGACCAGTACACGCGCTTCATGGACCCGAAGCAGTACGAAGCCCTGACGAATCAAACCTCCGGGGAACTGACAGGGGTGGGGATGAGGCTGGAAGAAGACGAGAAAACGAAAGCGATTAGGGTAGTCGAGCCGATGGAAAATTCCCCGGCCCTGAAGGCAGGGATTCAAGCGGGCGATACGATTTTGGTGATTGACGGCAAAACTACCAAAGGCATGACTGTCTCGGATGCGGCTCAGGTAATTCGGGGCGAGGAAGGCACGAAAGTCACGCTGCGGATTGCTCGTGAGGGCAAAAGCGAATTTGACATCACTCTGACTAGGGCGAGAATTGAGGTAGCAGCGGTTCGCTACAGCCTCAAGAATGAAGGCGGTAAGAATGTCGGTTACATCCGCTTGCAAGAGTTTAGCTCCCACGCGGGCGAACAAATGCAGGCGGCGATTAAAAAGCTCTCGGCTCAGAAAGCTGACGCTTTTGTTTTGGATTTGCGCGGGAATCCCGGCGGGTTGCTGCGAGTGAGCATTGATATCGCTCGGATGTGGATGGATACAGGGGCGATCGTCCGCACAGTCGATCGCGCGGGCGATTCTCAGGAAATGCGGGCAAACCGCACTGCAATCACTGACAAGCCTTTGGTGGTGCTCGTGGACGACAACTCGGCCAGCGCCAGCGAGATTTTGGCCGGTGCTCTGAAGGACAACAAGCGCGCAACTGTGATGGGCGGCCAAACTTTTGGCAAAGCTTTGGTGCAGTCGGTGCATTCTTTGGCTGACGGTTCGGGATTGGCGGTGACGATCGCTCACTACTATACTCCCAACGGTACGGATATCAGCCACAAGGGGGTTACTCCCGATGTCAAAGTCGAAGTAACTGACGAACAAAAGTTGAAATTAGCTAACAAACCGATGTTGGTTGCGACTCAGGACGATCCTTGCTACGCGCAGGCGATCGCACTTTTGCAAACTACTGCTTCGTCTCCCCGTCCCGTTGCTGGTAAGGAGGCTCTTGTTCCTCAGAAGTAGTTGAAACCGTCAGTCATTAACAATTAGCTTTAAGATAAAACCCGCGCCGGCGGGTTTTGTTTTTTAGTTATTAGTTATAGCAGAAGGAAAAAGGAAGAAGGAGCAAGCGATCGTACCCCTCACCAGAGCGAGACAGTCATTGCGACGAAAGACAATAAACCTTTAGCTTTTCTGACTGTTGTTACTAAAACTCTGACTTCTTAAAAAAGTTGGGTATCTAACATATCTCGCGTTTTACGTTTAATTAGGTTGACGTACTTAACAATCAGAAATTAATATTAAGTCAACGTTAAATTCATCTTAAATTTCAATAATCATGCGTTCTCAACTTCAGTGGCAACCTCAACCAATTCACAACGACATATCAAGTCGAGCCGCAGTCTTGCAGTCATCGCTAACCTGGCATCAGACAACGTTTAGTGGGATCTGGTTTGGTTGTTTTGAGTCCGACGATAACGTTCAAGATCATCCCGTCACCATGCTGACTCGCTTCGATCCGGGTGGGTTTTTCCCGCTACACGGACACCCGGGTGGAGAAGAAATTTTGGTACTCCAGGGTAACTTCGCTGATGAAACTGGTGTGTATCCTCCAGGATCTTATATGCTCAATCCCGAAGGGTTTATCCATCGTCCTTATAGCGATGAAGGTTGCCTGACATTTGTTAAATTACGGCAACATGGTGGAACCACTCGCCAGCGGGTGAAAACGAATATTTACGAGTTGTCCTGGCAGCCCGGTGCTATTCCCCAAATTGAAGTAAAGCCACTTTATGAGCAAGAGGGTTTTCATGAAAAAGTTTGGGTGGAACGCTGGCAACCTGGCACAGCCTTGTCGAACGTAGTTGAATCTGAGGTGAAAGAAATCTTTGTCATCGAAGGCGCTTGGAGTGATGAGTTAGGAGATTACCCAACTGGTAGTTGGCTGCGGTATTCACCCAATTCTCCCTATAGTCCGTCGTCGCCCACCGGTTGTCTGGTTTATGTTAAGACTTATCCTCTAGATTCAACGCGATTTATTGTTGGAGAAGACTTCCGACAGCCTTTTGATATAACTGATTCTTCTAGCTAAGGATTCGCAGTGTAAATTGTTAGACAAAACTTCCCCTTTGCGGGGGCAAGTCTATAATAAAAGCTACTTCGTTTTTGAGGTGTGCTTACTTAGTTGATATTCAACTTATATAGCAATTCTCAATTCCCGAAATTGGCAACTGCTAAAAAATGGTTTGTAATAACAGCCAACTATTTAATCCTACTATAATACTAGCGACTAACCAAGCTACCGCTTTCAGCCAAAATGGATTCACAAACTCTCCCATCAAGCGGCGGTTTGAGGTAAACATTACCAATGGAATTACTGCAAAGGGTAATTGCAAACTGAGAATCACTTGACTGAAAACCAGCAAATTAGTGGTACTGCCTTCACCAAACAGGATAATTGAGATCAAAGCTGGTACAATTGCCACCAGTCGAGTCAGCAACCGCCGCAACCAAGGCCGCAGTCGAAAATTTAGAAACCCTTCCATCACAATCTGTCCTGCTAGAGTTGCAGTCAAGGTTGAATTCTGCCCCGAAGCCAATAAAGCAAAGGCAAAAATTGCACTGGCAGAACCCACACCCAGCACCGGAGAAAGCAGTTTGTAGGCATCTTGAATTTCTGCTACTTCTTGATAGCCGGAAAAGTGAAAGCTGGCAGCAGACAATATCAAAATGGCTGAATTAATAAACAAAGCTATTGACAGCGCTACGGTAGAATCTATTGTGCCAAATTGAATGGCTTCCCATTTTTTATCAGCAGTTTCTTGCCAAGAGCGAGTTTGCACGATCGATGAATGCAGGTAGAGATTGTGCGGCATCACAGTTGCCCCCAAAATACCAACCGCAATATAAAGCATTGCCTGATTTTGCAAAATCTCTAGCTTGGGAACATAACCGAGTAAAACTGCTCCAGCATCCGGTTTTGCAAAAATCATTTCGGCAATAAAACAACCGCCAATAATTGCAATAATGGTAATCACCAAAGCTTCGATATAACGAAAGCCTTTCCCTTGTAAAAATAACACCATTATCACATCTAGCGCAGTGATGCACACTCCCCAAACTAAGGGAATGCCAAATAGCAATTGCAGTCCGATCGCACTTCCAACAAGTTCAGCTAAATCGCAAGCAGAAATAGCAATTTCACAAAGTATCCACAGCAAAAAACTGACTCGCGGACTGAAATAATCTCGACAAGCTTGTGCCAAATCTCGTCCCGTTGCCACTCCTAAACGCACGCAGAGTGATTGCAGCAAAATTGCCATCAAATTAGATAGCAAAATCACACTTAATAGCGCATAGCCAAACTTTGCTCCCCCTGCTAAGTCAGTCGCCCAGTTTCCGGGGTCCATGTAACCGACTGAAACCAAATATCCAGGCCCTGCGTAAGCCAGCATTTTACGCCAGAAACCTTTGCTGTTGGGAACGGGGATGCTGCGGTGGACTTCAGGAAGGCTGGGTCTGTTTTCGGGGTGAGTCATTGGTTTTACCGTTCAATAATTTTCATATTCTTTTCATAATCTCACAAATTCCCCTAAATTCGATCAGTAGTATGGGTCAAAATCTGGCGGAGTCACCGTATATATTAAGTTGTGTATATTTTTGAGGTTGAACCTAGGTGCGCGCGATCGACTATGATGAGGTCGATCGGCAAAAATCACCCTTGTCTGCTAATACTCTATTTCAAAACTCTAGTAGCATTAAAAATAGCTGCTAGAGCTACCCCAACATCGGCAAAAACTGCCTCCCACATTGTCGCTAAACCAAAAGCACCCAAAGCAATAAATATGCCTTTGACTAACATGGCAAAAATGATATTTTGCCAAACAATATTGTGAGTTTTCCGGGCAATTTGAAGGGCTTCAGCCACCTTTGACGGTGCATCTGCCATAATCACAACATCGGCGGTTTCGATCGCCGCATCGGAACCCAAACCCCCCATCGCTATGCCCACATCAGCTCTAGCAAGCACTGGTGCATCATTAATTCCGTCTCCGACAAAGACAATTTTATCGCCTTTTTTAGATTGACCGATCAGTTTTTCGATCGCCTCGACTTTTCCTTCGGGTAATAACTCGGCTAAATAGGAATCTAAACCGAGCTTTTTCGCAACACTATCGGCTACAGCTTGATTATCTCCTGTGAGCATCACGATTCGCTCAACACCCAGTTTCTTGAGGTCGCGAATAGCCTGTACTGCGTCTTCCTTAAGCTCGTCAGCAATCAAAATATACCCAGCGTAGCGGTTGTCTACCGCTAAATGCACGATCGTACCTTCAGCATTGCAGACATCGTGAGCAATGTTTTCTCGGTGCAGCAAACGGTCATTTCCCGCAAGCACAATTTGATTATTTAATTTGGCTCGGATGCCGTGTCCCGCTATTTCTTCGTAATCTTTCACATCCGATGAATCTATTTTTCCGCCGTAAGCTTCCAGAATAGATTTCGCGACTGGGTGATTGGATTGAGATTCTACTTTAGCCGCTATTGCCATTAACTCTGTTTGGGAAAAACCATTCTGAGGCACAATTTGTGCTACTTTAAAAACTCCTTTTGTCAGAGTTCCTGTTTTGTCTAAAACAACTGTCTTGACTGCTGTCAGGGTATCTAGAAAAGTCGAGCCTTTAACCAAAATACCGCGCTTGGCAGCACCGCCAATTCCCCCAAAGTATCCCAGAGGAATGCTAATCACCAATCCGCAAGGACAGGAAATAACTAACAAGACAAGGGCGCGGTAAACCCATAAAAAGCGATCGGCATTAGTTGCTCCTGAAATGAACAAAGGCGGAATAAAAGCCACTGCTAGCGATGCAAATACGACAAAAGGCGTGTAGTAACTGGCAAATTTGGTAATAAATTTTTCAGTTTCAGCTTTTTTACTTCTGGCATTTTCTACTAATTCCAGAATTCGGGAGATTGAAGATTCGCCGAATAGTTTGGTAACTTTGACGGTGAGAACTCCTGTTTGGTTAATTGTTCCTGCTAAAACTGTTTCTCCAACTTTCACGGTTCGAGGTACTGATTCTCCAGTTAGTGCAGATGTGTCAATCTGAGAGTTGCCGTCTATAATTTCACCGTCTAAGGGGATTTTTTCTCCCGGTTTGACAAGGATGATATCGCCGACGGCTACGGTTTCTGGCGAAACTTTTTTGATGTCGCCGTTGTTCTTGAGGTTGGCATAATCTGGACGAATTTCTAAAAGCGATTTGATCGATTGACGCGATCGCCCGATCGCAAATTCTTGAAAAAGTTCTCCGATTTTGAAAAACAACATCACCCCGACTGCTTCAGGGAGTTTGTGAATAGCGACAGCGCCGAGTGTTGCTACAGTCATTAAGAAATTTTCATCAAAAAATCGACCTCGCAAAATATTGCGACCCGCACTGGTTAAAACATTCCATCCGCTTAAAAGATAGGCTGGGATGAAAACCAGATATTCACCTATAGAATAGGGCGTGTTGTGCAGTTTTTCTTCAAAAATTAAACCGCCGATAAACAGTACAACAACTGATATAACAGGAATCAATTCTTGCTTGAGGTTGAAATCTCCGTTGCCGTGGTCGTGCCCGTGGTCGTGCCCGTGGTCGTGTCCGTGGTCGTGGTCATGGTTATGATTCTCATTGCTGTGATTGTGGTCGTCGTGACTGCAACTAGAGCAGCCGGAATCGCTAGATTTGGCTTTTTGCATGGTGTTTTCTGGGTTTTTGTTTATGTCTGATAGTATGAATAGATGTTCATATTATAGGTTAAAAAGATAATTTACTAGATTTTGATTTCAAAATCTAGCTATTTTTTAGAAAAATATTGTTGAGTTTGTAGTGACGGTGAGAACTAATTAATAATAATAACTGTTCTCAATTGCGGGCAAGTAATTACATGGCTGATACACAAAGCTCAAGAAACCGGGTTTTTCAGCGAGATTGAGGGTGTTTGGCGAGTATTTTGGTGTAAAAACCCGGTTTCTGTCTACCCATTTTTTTAAGTATTGTTAAGAGAACATAATCTGTGCTAATCGTCACAGGCAGAAAACATGAAAAAAGGTTTTTGTTGTGAAATAGACATAAAAAAAAGTCAAAAAGCCTGCCGTACCAGGGCAGAAAGATTCATCACCATAAAAGTTATGGCGATGGTTGTTTCAGAAGTATTAGAAAGTTTAGCCATGACTCTACCAAGGCTGAATCTTCTTTTAGCTTCTCCAAATTTTCTGACAAATTGAGTTACGAATTCTCTCGTCTGACTGAGCTTGTTTCTTCTTTGACTTGCTAATATTTTTTGGGGTCTTCCTACAGTAACGCCACTCATCCTAATTCCTCTTTCTTTGCACCAAGCTCGATTTTCCTGCGTTCGATATAGCAAAATCACTTCACCCCTGACAATATTTCGGTCAAAACCGTTTTCTTCTTCATCCAAGGAAAAGGTTCTTCTAATATAGGTAAATTGAAAAATGGACAGAGCTTTTCCCATCCTTCGCCATCACAAACATCAATAATCAACAAAGATTCTGGACGGTATTTAAAATATTCAAGCACATTTCTATAATGTAAATCATAAACATAAGACATTCTATCTTCATTAAACGCATAAGTACCATAAACAGCCGCTCTTAATAATCTTCTGATCTGCATCTTAGTCTCATTACTAGGATCGAAATCAAACGCAGGCCTCTTTGACCAGTGAGCTTCTAAAGACTTTAACCAACATAATTTATTACGCACGGTTAAGATAAACTTACTATCAGGAAATAATTTATCTAACTGAGAATAAAAAGGAGCTACCGTTATATCTGTAATCCCATCATAATCATTGAGAATCGAAAAGTCATACTTAGCAGCCATCAGGTCTTGTAAAATTGTCTCATCATCAGGATAATGAACAACATTAATCCCTAGCATATTTAATGCCATTGTTAAGCTTTTAGTTCCCGTGCGACTCAAACCAATTCCAAAAACTTTCATCTTTTTACTTATCATGGGTCTTTGAATAATAATTTTACTTGAAAATTCTATAGTTTCGGCTAACGTCAAAGGAGCTTTTTCCAAAATATTCATTTGCTTAAGTTCGCGGAGAGCAATATTTGGTAAATTTTCAATAAACCTAGCAATTTCGGGCTGACTTGCCTGCTTGGAAATATATTTTCTTGCATAATTTACACCATATTTAGCAACCAAAAAATCTAAATCTTTTTCTTGTCTTCCCCAATCTTCCTCACAAATAGTTAATTTAGCTTGATGATAATCTTGGCGACTTCTCAGTTCTCTCAAAGCACATTTGGCAAAAATATGGTGATAGAATTGAAAAAAATCATGGATAATGTTAAATTTCTTAAATGCTTTTTTTAGCTTCAGTTTTTTTAGTGCCAGTCCACGAGTTCTTGATTCAGGTCTTAACACATATTTAGCATCATTATCAGGTACTTTAATTGCTTGCATTTCTCTGATTACATCAATTCTAGTAATATGTACACCACAATGAATATGACCTCTGAATTTATCAAGAACATAACAGTCTACGTATGGCAAACTATTGCTGGTAAGGAAAGGAAACATATCCTCCATAATTAAACAATCAGCATCCATGAAGACAACAAAATCACAAGCGTAATTCATTTTCAGCATTTGCTGAACAGCGTGGGCAAAAGGTTTAACATTTTCAATAATATGAACTTGACGAGGCTGAATATTTTTGATAGCTAGGTCTAAGGCTATTTGGGATGTTCTTTCGCCAACAGTTCTAAAAACTAAATCGATTTTTTTCATGGTATTTTAATTCCAAGCCTGAGTTTTTAACTTGGAAAGCTGATAAATTACATTATCACCATAAAAATCAGAAGTCAAGTGCTTGATTTTTCGGTAAATTTATGATAGTGGTGCGAACTTGTACCAATTCTTAAAAGTTATGTAACAAGCGACATATTAGACCTCTTGCATAAGTCTTTTTAATCAAATTTTCGGACGATGCTCAAAGCCCATCCCACAAGAAAAAAAATTGTGGGATGGGCTCTGAGCATCGTCCTAATTATTTTTGCAAGAGGTCTATTAAGAATAATCTCATACCTATTCACCGTGAAGGTACACGCTCATATAGGCTAAAGTAGAAGAGATCCAATATGGCCAACAAATTTCAGGTAGAAATCCAGGAAACGGTTGAGGAACTAGAGCATCGACTCGAACGGCTATAACCGCAGTAAGTAAAGAAAAATTACTGTTATTATACTGGATTGACACCAAAAAAATCAAAACAAGAGAAGAATTAGCCACGATGCTGAAGCGAGACGAATCAACAATATATCGTTCGTTGAAAACATAGTTTCAATGTGGAATTACCGAATTACTCACAGTAAAAAAAGCTTCCGGGAAGACTCTACGTATACCACCAGAAGTCAGAGAAAAATTAATCAAAAAACTGCAAGAACCAGAGGGGGAGACAAGTTATGGCAAATTACAGCTATGGCTAGAAACAGAATGCGGGATTAAAGTGAGCTATAAAATCGTACATGACCTAGTTCATTATAAATTAAAAGCTTACCTCAAAGTCCCAAGACCCCAAAGTAATAAAGTGAACGAAGTTGCACAGACAAACTTTAAAAAAAACTGTGTGAGATTATCAAAGTAATAATTAAATATTTCGGAAAAGGAAAACCTGTAAGGATATGGTGTCAGGACGGTAGTGCTTTTTTGTAAAGGGCGG
This sequence comes from Microcoleus sp. BROC3, assembly GCF_036702515.1. NCBI lineage: Bacteria > Bacillati > Cyanobacteriota > Cyanophyceae > Oscillatoriales > Microcoleaceae > Microcoleus > Microcoleus sp. BROC3. Next base: position 96,732 of record NZ_JAUBTQ010000025.1, on the reverse strand, counting down.
AGAAAAATAGTATAATCGATCGACGATCGCGACAGAGGAATGATTGAATGAAACTCGATCTAAGTTGCCCGACCTGTGGCTCTGATGACATTATGAAAAATGGGACAACGCGCAGAGGAAAACAAAACCATAAATGTCGAGACTGTGGAAGACAGTTTGTGGAGTATCCACAGTGGAAACCAAAAGACAAAGACATCATCGCATTGGTAAATTTATTGTTATTGGAGAAAATCGCCTTAGCCGGAATAGTCAGAACAGTAGGTGTGTCAGCAAGCTGGCTCCAAAACTATGTGAACAAATATTATCAAGCATGTAGAGCAGCAAGCAGAAGTAGTGCCAAAAGCAATCATGGAAGCTGACGGTTCAAATGGATGAGTTGTGGTCGTTTGTGGATCATAAAGGAAACAAACAATGGGTCTGGATTGCGCTCGATGCTCAAACCAGAGAAATCATCGGATGTAATATCGGAGAGCGTTCACGGGCATCAGCCAGACAACTCTGGGATTCATTACCAGGGGTATATAAGCAGTGCGCCAAGGTGTATACAGACATGTGGGAGGCGTATGAAAAGGTAGTGCCAAGCAAAAGGCATTTTGCGCAAGGATTGGAGACCGGATTAACGAATTATATTGAAAGGCTCAACAACACGTTAAGACAGAGAATATCAAGGTTAGTGAGAAAAACATTATCATTCTCGAAAAAGCTAGAAAATCATATCGGGGCAATCTGGAACTTCATCCACGAATATAACCAACAAGTCAGAAAAAAAATGGGGATTGCATAACAAGATCGATTGTTTTTGTCTGTCCTTTACAAAAAAGGACTACCGTCAGGACGAGAGTAGATTTGGATTGATTACTATGCAGGGCAAAATGATTACATTAAAGGGGGTAAAACCCGTAGGAAAAAAGCAATGGAAGCGAGGCAATTTTTATGTTTATGGAGTCGTAGAGCCAGCAACAGGCGAACAATATTATCAAGAATTTGCTCGCATCGATAGCAACTGTGTTAAAGAGTTTTTAAATGGATTTGGTCAAAAATACTCAGACTATTTCAATCTAATTATTATGGATAATGGTAGTTTTCATAAAGCTCTATTATTAGACTGGCACGACCATGTAATGCCAATATATTTACCTGCCTATAGTCCTGAATTAAATCCGATTGAAAGATTGTGGTCACATACAAAAAAAGACCTAAAGTGGGAAAATTATTCGAGTTTAGATAAACTTAAAGAACAGGTAGATATAATATCAAATCTCTCACGAATGAAGAAGTTTTATCTCTCTGTGGTTGGGACTATATCCTTGAAGCTATATTAAGTGCAGATTCATAGTGAATTGCTATGAGCCGCCTCCTTGTGGAGGGTAAACGCTTAATAGCAGAATTTTCATGGCAAATTTACAATACTCCGAACAATTTTGAGTTGAGAAGAGGTCTGAGAAAAATCATAAGTTGGTTCGATGCTACACCTCCCATTTCAATTCTTCGTTTTCTTTATCGGCAATTTCTTCAAATAAACGCTCCACAGTAGGGTCAAGTTCTTGATGCCAACGCAAATCTAAAGTAATTTCTAAACCATGATTTTGGTAATAATCTGAGCAACGCTTTGATACCTTATGTAAAAATTCTTCTGTATTTTTGTGTTGAGCCTTTACTATTAAAAACTTCGTTCCGTTGTTTCCTCCTACTGGATGATGTTCGTGCTGGTAATATTTAACCATTTGGGGTTGATAGTCTATTTCCAAAAAATCGCAAAGCGTTCTGATGACATTTTCTACATTTGTGGCAAGATGTTCATATTTTATCTTAATTTTATTACCCTTAAAATGACGGTACAATTCTTGGGTTTCATTAATGAGTTCCTTCCAATCATTAATTATTTTTTTGACATTTTTTTGAGGATATTTTCTGGTGCGGGAATTGATAACTGCCCGCCCATCTCTTTGGAGAAATATCAAAAAAGGTTGGGAAGATGTTTTTTGAATAGTGGCTATTTGTTCTTCTAGCCAAGAAGTGTTTTTTGTAGAATCAATTACAATTGGCTTTTGTGTTTTGAGCGATATTTGTTCGTATAAGTCTAGGTGAGTGCTAGTAATAAAATCTTTCCAAACTGGACAATTGATACCACAAAGGTTGCAAGTTCTTTTTATGGGGTAGTTTGTATTTTGCATGAATCTGGCTTTCCTTGCCTCTCCCGAGTAGAAACAATCCTGATGACTTCCCAGTATAAGTCCTAGAAGCGTAGAGCCAGAGTGACCAGCGCCACAGATAAAACAAACCTTTTGATTGATTCTTGATCCAGAATTTAGCACCATATCGCTGTAAGAAATAAATTGCTTTGGGAAAATATTTTAGAACTTTAATTAACACACAATTTCACTGACGGAATATCAAAACACTGAGTTGTTAATCCTTCACACTGCTGTTTTGACCATTACGGCATCAATTGGCCAAGCTTGTAGTCATACTCAGGAGGCTCAAATTTTCCCATGCCAGAACTAGGATTAAGGGTTAGCTCACCAAAGATATGACGGCCAATATCCTAAAAATCGACGCGTAAAAATGGCTGCTCGCTTGCTAAGGTTTCAGCCATATCAATTATAACAGTAAAGTTTGTAGGTTTCATCAGTTCTCCCCGAGAGCGGGGGTATTCTTCACCTAGAGCTAAGTCGAGAATCTTAAAATTGTTTTTATACTCGGACTTATCCCCAGGCTTCTTGAACTTTTTGGCTAACATTTTTTAATTGCTTTGGTTCTTGTTTAGCCCAGTCTTTGATTTGGGCTTTCTGCGAAGAGTTAAATAGTGCCTCTTCACCTCTTCCTGGTTTATTATAAAGTCCTATCATTCCCTCTCATTCCCACCGAGTGAACCACTTATAGAGTGTCTTATAACTTATTCTGAAAATATTCATTAACTCTCTTTTTTTTACTCCTTGCGAAGCTAATATGAGGCAATGTGCACGCGTGACGTACCTGATGATGTCGGCTTTGGCGATGAATTCGAGTCGAGCAATTTAGACAAAAGAGGATTTATTTTCCTGATAAACATCATAGGAAATTCTAATTAACTCATAATTTTGCCTGGAATATCCTTCTACTATGTATTTGTGTAATTAATTCTGTCTAATACCAATTCACCATGAAGGTACACGCTCATATAGGCTAAAGTAGAGGAGATCCAATATGGCCAACAAATTTCAAGTAGAAATCCAGGAAACGGTTGAGGAACTAGAGCATCGACTCGAACGGGCTATAACCGCAGTAAGTAAAGAAAAATTACTGCTATTATACTTGATTGCCACCCAAAAAATCGGTGTTGCTTAATCATGGTATGAAAAAAATAAGTTGAAAATCCAAACGCTTTGTGAATACTGGTTTCTATGACGGGCATATTTAGCCTTTCATACCGTAAATCAGCAACGCCCATTATTCCTTCTACTGAAGTTATTGGTTAATTGATATCCGGATTAAAGCAGATTAGTGGGATTGGGATTTTTTAACCGCAGATATCAGCAGATGAACACAGATGCACGCTGATGGGATTTCTGAAGTGTTTCAACTCTGACTTAATTAGCTATTCATCCGCCGGATAAATTCTAAAGGCAAACCATCAGTATCGGCAATAAAAGCTACTTCGTAAACATTTTGCCCGATCGCCTGTTGAGTCGGTTCTAATAAAACTTTCAAAGCTTGAAACTGGTTTGGTTGGTCTTTAGCAGCTTCCTCAAACCGCTCTTTCAAAGACTGCAACCAGCTAGGCAAGTCAGTTGTCGCCTCAGTTAAATCAAAAGATAAATGATAATATCCAACATAATGCTCGTCTCCAAAAGCATCCGGTGCGGGTTTGGGTTCCGGGATTTGAATGAGTTCGATGCGTCCGTTAAGGCCTTCCATCCAACAGGCTAGGGTGTAACCAGTAGTAAAGCGATCGCTCACAGTAAATCCCAACTGTTCGTAAAAGGCGATCGCCCGGTGTATGTTAGCAGTGCGAATCGAGGCGTGGTGCATTCGATTTTAGATTTTAGATTTGAGAATGGAAGTAGGAATTACAGCTTTGGATTTGAGATTTTAGAGGGTAAATTCGGAATTCGGAATTATAAACGGTCGCAGCATCTTTAGCGCGAAAGCAATAGAGCCTTCTTCCCTCTTCCCTCTTCCCTCTTCCTAACATCCGTTACAGAATCCGTTGCCGAACTTCCCTCTTCCTTCACTTATTCACTTATTCAAACAACCGAAAATAGGGATATCTAATCGGAACTCCCGGCTCTTTTTCCAAATCAAAATTAATCACTTCCCAGCAAGGGTCTTCTTGGGGATCGGGGCTAAAATCCACAGGCAAACCGTACAGCCTCGGCCGGGGCGATTCCGACTGGCCGCGCCAAGGCGTGCTGCGTTCCAAATAAGCGCTGATTAAGTCGCGATAGCGTTGGGCAACGATCACGCGAGTTGCTCGGTACCCTTGAGTATAGAGTCGATCGAGCGCCTCGTGAATTTCAAACCGAATCCCGTCCGGGTGCGTGTGCTGGCGATACCATTCACCCTCCCAGCGACGCCAGTGCCGCCCAGACTGAAGGTGAACCAGTTCCCCCGTTTTTGGATCTGCCTCAAATGCCCCGTGACGCGGACACAAATAGGTATCCGTGAGCGTTAGAGCCGGAATTGTTTGGCGACAGTGGGGACACTGAATTTCCGGGCCAAACATCGGGTATTGCAAGGCAACTTCAATCATTTATTTGCGTCCCAGCATATTTTCTCTGCAAAAGTGCCAAATACTCTTATTATATCCCGTATCAACAACCAGCTAATCTCCTAGAAGTATAACGATCGAGCAACAAATGAGCAATCTCAACGAACTTATGCCTGCACTTCCTTCCTATTGGCCCAGGCCCGATCTATCCCAAGCGGCTTTTGTTGCTGAAGGCGCTGTTGTCATCGGCAGGGTAGAGGTGGCTGCAGGCGCTAGTATCTGGTACGGGGCGGTGGTGCGGGCGGATGTAGAGCGAATTGCCATCGGCTCAAGTACCAATATCCAAGATGGAGCAATTCTGCACGGCGAGTCCGGGAAACCGACGGTTTTGGAAGATTTCGTGACAGTCGGACACCGAGCCGTGATTCACTCAGCTTACATTGAACGGGGTTGCCTGATCGGGATTGGGGCGATCGTCCTCGATGGAGTCAGGGTGGGAACAGGCTCTATCGTCGGTGCAGGGGCGGTTGTCACCAAGGACGTTCCCCCTCACACGCTAGTTGCGGGAGTGCCTGCCAAACGCCTGCGGGATGTCTCTGAGGAAGAAGCCGCCCAGTTGGTGGAACACGCTAAGCGTTACGAAAAGTTGGCTTTGGTTCACGCGGGGAAAGGAACTGATTTGGGATTTGATTAGTTGATAGAATAAGATTTTCAGCAAAAAACTATTAGTTTTCAATGGCTTACACCGCGCAAAAAATCCTAACTTTTGAAACATTCCTCGATCGATATTGTGACAACTTCCGCTACGAGCTCGCTGACGGAGAATTAGTTGACATGGAACCAACAGGCCCGCACGAAACCGTCAGCGGTAAACTAGCAACTCAAATCGGCATCGCCATCGACGCCGAAAAACTACCCTGGTTTATTCCCCGCACTTGTTTGATCCGTCCATTTTCAGATGCAGCTACTGCCCGCCGTCCCGATATTGTCGTATTAGATGAAACTGCTATTGTCAGCGAACCTCTTTGGGAAAGAGAACCTGTGATTACGCTGGGGCGATCTGTTAAATTGGTGGTAGAAGTAGTTAGCACTAACTGGGAAACAGATTACGCCAGAAAAGTTGAAGAATATGCTCTTTTAGGAATTCCAGAATATTGGATAGTTGATTATCGCGGATTGGGAGGCGTGGCTTTTATCGGTAAACCAAAACAACCTACTATCACCGTTTGCCAACTGATTGACCAAGATTACATCCAGCAACAATTTCGCCTCGGCCAACCGATTATTTCTCCTCTGTTAAAAAGCTTGCAACTTCGCCTAGATGATATTCTGCCACGTTAGGCGATCGCTGAACCGATTTTAGATTTTAGATTTTAGATTTTAGATTTTAGATTGGAGAATTGATGAATCCGGGAACGCTGAACCCAATTGCTTTAACTCAACAATCAACAGTCAACAATAGTCGGAAATATCGGGATTCGTTCGCGCGATAAAAGTTTAAACTTAAATAAAAAAGTTCGTCAAGTCTCGATCGAGCGCTAAGATCAATCACATGAATAACGATCGCACATCCAATCCAAACATCCCCCCGCACACCTGGAAACGTCCCATCGGCCTCGGTTGGGAGAATCCCTATACAGTCCGCTATGCAAGCAATCTCGACGACGGGCCCTGGCACGGAATGCCTCTGGGCGGGTTCGGTGCCGGCTGCATCGGGCGATCGTCCCGCGGCGACTTCAACCTCTGGCACATTGACGGCGGCGAGCACATTTTTCGCAGTTTGCCCGCTTGTCAGTTCAGCGTTTTTGAAGAAACTCAAGGTAACAAACAAGCTTTTGCACTGTCCACTGAACCGCCTACCGATGGCAGTTTATCTAGTTGGAAATGGTATCCTTGCGAAGGAAGAAGGAAGAAGGAAGAAGGAAGTTCGGCAGCGGATTTTGTAACGGATGTAACGGATAGAATACACCAGGATGAAGGGAGAGGGGTAAAGTCTAATTCTGGCACTTATCATGCTTTGTATCCGCGCAGTTGGTTTGTTTACGAAAATGTGTTTGAGGCTAAATTAAGCTGCGAGCAATTTTCGCCAATTTTGCCGAACAATTATCAGGAAAGCAGTTACCCCGTTGCCATGTTTGAATGGGTGGCGCACAATCCTACAGATGCGCCGATTACTCTCAGCATCATGCTAAGTTGGCAAAATATAGTCGGTTGGTTTACTAATGTTAATAAATCGCCGGAAGTGATGGTGCGAGATGATGGCAGTCCATTTTATGATTATCAATCCCGGTGGGGAGAAAGTGCCGGAAATTTGAATTTGCTGGTGGAAGATTTTCACCGCATCGGTTGCCTGATGACGCGGTTGACTGCTGAGGACGAACCGCAAGAGGGGGATGGACAATGGGCGATCGCAACTATTACTAATCCCGCAGTAGAAGTATTCTATCAAACTCGCTGGAACCCGGCGGGGAACGGTGACGATATTTGGCGCAACTTTTCTGCTGAAGGTTTCTTGTTGGATGACAGAGACGAGACAGCCGCAGCCGCAGGAGAACAGTTGGCTTGTGCGATCGCAGTTCGCTTTACTATTCGACCGGGAAAAACGCGCAAAATCCCCTTTATTATAGCTTGGGATTTGCCCGTTACTGAGTTTGCATCGGGAGTTTGGTACTACCGCCGCTATACAGATTTCTTCGGCCGCAACGGCAAAAATGCTTGGCCGATTATTCGTACTGCAATGAAGCATTCCGATACTTGGCGCGAAAATATCGAAGCTTGGCAAAAACCGATTTTAGAACGGAAAGATTTGTCAGACAGTTTTAAAATGGCGCTGTTTAACGAGTTATACGCCCTGACTGACGGCGGTACTCTTTGGAGTGCGGCTGACGAACGCGATCCGAAGGGTCAATTTGCGGTTTTGGAGTGCATAGATTACCGCTGGTACGAAAGTTTGGACGTGCGGCTTTACGGTTCTTTTGCTTTGTTGATGCTGTGGCCGGATTTAGAAAAGTCGGTGGTTTTAGCGTTCGCTAGGGCAATTTCTGCCGGAGACGATACGCCGAGAATTATTGGCTGGAATCAAGCTTCGGCTATTAGAAAAGCTGTCGGGGCGACGCCGCACGATTTGGGTGCTCCCAACGAACATCCTTGGGAGAAAACGAATTATACCAGCTATCAAGATTGCAATTTGTGGAAGGATTTGCCTTGCGATTTTGTGTTGCAGGTTTATCGTGACTTTTTGTTGACTGGCGGCACAGATTGCGAGTTTCTGCAAGAGTGTTGGCCGGCAATTGTTGAGGCTTTAGCTTATCTGAAAACTTTTGATGAGGATGGGGACGGAATTCCTGAGAATTCTGGAGCACCGGATCAGACGTTTGATGATTGGCAAATGCGGGGAATAAGTGCGTACTGCGGGGGTTTGTGGTTGGCGGCGCTGGAAGCTGCGATCGCGATCGGCGAAATCTTGGAAGATGCAGCACCGGAGATAATTCCTAACCCTCAAGCAAAGATTGCATTATATCACAGTTGGCTGGAACAAGCAAGACCGAGCTATCAAGAAAAACTGTGGAACGGTCAATACTACCGTTTGGACAGCGAGAGTAAATCGGAAGTGGTGATGACAGACCAACTGTGCGGTCAATTTTACGCGAAACTGTTAGGACTTCCCGATATTGTGCCGCCCGAATGTGCAGTCAGCGCTTTAGAAACTGTGTACGATTCTTGCTTTTTGAAATTCAATGATGGCGAGTTCGGTGCGGCGAATGGGGTAATGTTAAACGGTTCGCCGGAAAATCCGAATGCGACTCATCCTTTAGAAGTTTGGACGGGGATTAATTTTGGGTTGGCGGCTTTTTTGGTACAGATGGGAATGGAGGAGAAAGCGTTTAGATTGACGGATGCGGTGGTGAAACAGATTTATGAGAATGGGTTGCAGTTTCGGACTCCGGAAGCGATTACGGCGGGGGGAACTTTTCGGGCGAGTCACTATTTGCGGGCGATGGCTATTTGGGCGATTTACTATGTGATGAGTTTGAAAACCGCAGATGCAGGCAGATGAACACCGATAAACGCAGATATTATCTGATTGATCTGCGTTTATTGGCTTTTATTTGGGTTGAAAATAAGGCGCGATCGATTTACTAAATTATGGTAAAGTCTTGTATGTCGATCGCACTAGCTTGCACTCCATTCAAAGCAGCCAACAGTTGACCGTTCTGACCAATCCTGATGAAAGCTGCATTAGGGTTTTGGGTAATACTAAGTTGAGCAAAAGTTAGACCGCCCGCTAACACCAGTAAATCTTCACCTTTGGTGAAATTAGTAATTATATCGCTGCCTTCACCTGCTGTTAAAACAAAGCGATCGCGCCCAAAGCCACCGTTGAGAATATCATTTCCCAAACCCCCAATCAGACAATCGTCACCTTTGCCGCCGTAGAGAGTATCGTTGCCCTCATCGCCGCACAGTTTATCAGAACCGCCGTTGCCAAAGATCAGATCGTTGCCAGCAGCGCCGCACAGGGAATCTGGCTCGCCGTTAAAGTCGATCGCGCTGTCTCCTAAAATAGTATCGTCCCCGTCGCCGCCGCAAATGCTATCACTGCCGCGATCGCCCAACAGCAGATCCTTGCCTGTACCCCCCACCACAACATCATTGCCTTTGCCCCCGTAAACCGTATCGTTGCCCTTTCCGCCGCTTAAAGTATCAGCAGCATCTCCCCCGTTCAAGAAGTCGTTGCCAGCACCGCCAAACAGCAAATCGCGTCCAGTCGAATCAGGGTTAGACGGGTCAAAACTGCCTCCAAACAAGCAGTCGTTACCCTGATCCCCAACCAGAGTGTCATTGCCTTTGTCGCCCCAAATCAAGTCATCCTCTTTGCCGCCGATCGCCACATCATTGCCCTTACCCGCGAAAATGCGATCGTTGCCCGCATTGCCGTTGAGGTAGTCATTGCCACCGCCGCCAAACAGCAAGTCTTTGTCTGTATCCGGGCCAATGGGGGCATTGGCGGGCAGTCCGCCATAAATATTATCGTTGCCCCTTTCACCCCGCAGAATGTCGTCGCCGTTGAAACCGTTGATAGCGTCGCTGAGATTGCTGCCGGTGAGGAAATCGTCGCCGTCAGTGCCGTTGAAAGTGCGATCGACTGAATTCGGGCCCGGAATCGAATCGATCGCGGGTAGGGTAATCTGTTCGCAAATGCAATCAGTATCCCCGCCGCGAACGCTGTCAGAGTCAACAGGAGTTTCCGTGGGAGTTTCAGTTTCCGTGGGAGTTTCCGTGGGAGTTTCAGTTTCCGTGGGAGTTTCAGTTTCTGTGGGAGTTTCAGTTTCTGTGGGAGTTTCAGTTTCCGTGGGAGTTTCCGTGGGACTTTCTGTGGGATTTTCCGTGGGATTTTCCTTTGGATTTTCGGTTGGAGTTTCCGTGGGATTTTCCGTGGGAGTTTCCGTGGGATTTTCCGTGGGATTTTCCTTTGGAGTTTCCGTGGGATTTTCCGTGGGATTTTCCTTTGGAGTTTCCGTGGGAGTTTCCGTGGGATTTTCCGTGGGATTTTCCTTTGGAGTT
>NZ_JAUBTQ010000025.1:0-86377 GCF_036702515.1 Microcoleus sp. BROC3 | reverse complement strand
TCCGTGGGATTTTCCGTTGGAGTTTCCGTGGGATTTTCCTTTGGAGTTTCCGTGGGATTTTCCGTTGGAGTTTCCGTGGGATTTTCCTTTGGAGTTTCCGTGGGATTTTCCGTTGGAGTTTCCGTTGGAGTTTCCGTTGGAGTTTCCGTTGGAGTTTCCGTGGGATTTTCCTTTGGAGTTTCCGTGGGATTTTCCTTTGGAGTTTCCGTGGGAGTTTCCGTGGGATTTTCCGTGGGAGTTTCCGTGGGAGTTTCCGTGGGATTTTCCGTGGGAGTTTCCGTGGGATTTTCCGTGGGAGTTTCCGTGGGATTTTCCTTTGGAGTCGGAGTCGGAGTCGGAGTTTCCGTGGGAGTCGGAGTTGGAGTTGGAGTTGGAGCTACATCGTTATCTAAAATTGTCAAATTCGCCGTACTTTGCGCTCCCACACTCTCACCGTTTGTGGGATTATTCAGACTAAGCGCAACAATCTCACTTCCCTCTACTAAGGTGTCATCGTTAATCGGAATCTTAAAAGTTTTGCTTGTTTCCCCGATCGCAAAGTTTAAGGTTCCTGATGTTGCCGTGTAGTCACTGCCTGCATTAGCAGTCCCGTCGGAAGTGCTGTAGCTGATATCAGCCGCCACATTAGTATTGCTTGTCCGAGTTACGGTAATTGTGGCAACACCCCCGCTTTCACCGATCTCGTAATTGGCAGCACTAAAATTAAAACTGCCTGGATTGGGAATATTGACATTAAAGCTTCCCAAGTTACTGGCTGCGACAAAGTTATTATTGATATCGCTAACTTGGCCCGATTCGATCGCGATCGCATAATTCCCATTATCACCCAAATCCCAACTGCCACCGGGCGCGGTAATCTCATAGGTAGCAGTCCGAAGAGTGCCGTTGCCAGCCGGCGTAAAGCTTACCCGTGTTGCTAATTGGTTAAATCCGTTTGGCCCAGTCACCCGGATGTCTGAATTATCCAAACTGCTGCTGTTGACAGCAACATTGTCGCTGTAGTCTACCGTAAAAGTTTCTGTAGTGCCACCAGCGACGAGAATGTTGCCAGCAATTAGATTGGAAGCAGCAGGCAGGATCGTATCCGCTGTGATGTTGATGGTGAAGGTTTGGGCTGCGGAAGTGTCTACACCGTTATTGGCAATACCGCCGTTATCCTTTAACGCCAAAGTGACAGTTGCAATGCCACTGACACCGGAGGCCGGGGTATACGTGAGGTTGCCTGTTGGGTCGATCGCAGGCTGCACGGCAAATAGATTGTTCTTGTCGTTGTTAAGGTTGAAGCTAACGGTTTGAGTGGATTCGTTGGCAGGGCCCTTAGAGATGCTTGTTGCCCAGTTGTTGATTGTTTGTGCTGCCCCACCTGCGATCGCGCTTGAGTTTGCCCCTTTCACAAAAGAAGGTGCATCGTTGACAGGATTAACGGTAATTGTGGCTGTCTCGCTGGCTCTGCTGAAAGCTGCCAACCCCCCGATACTGCTGGCAGTCGAAATATCAGCCGTCCCGCCGTTCGTGAAAATATTACTGCCAGAGTTAGTCGTCGTTCCATCCCATGCCTGATAAGTGATATTGGCAGTGCCGTTGTAGTCAGCCTTGGGAAGAAAGCGGATGCTGGCATTGCCTGCTAGCAGTCTCGCTGCTGCTGTTGACGGCGTGCCGAATGCGATCCAAGTCGCACCGCTATTAGTTGAATATTCCCAACTGCCGTTAGTATTGTCTGTCGCCGTGACAGCAATTCCTTGAGTGTCGGCGGTGTCGGGATCTGTAACTGCATTTGCAATTAAAGTAGAAACTAAGCTGCCGGTGTTGCTGGCAGGAGGTACATCTTCGTTAATTGCTGTTAGTATCGGCGTTCTGCTGTTGTCTAGTACAGGTGCGTTGTTAGCTGCAAACGCTGCGAATTCGGTAGGAAGGAAAGCACTAAAATTGTTGTCGCTGACAAGAATCAGCGATCGCTTCCCAGTTGCCGTTTGAGAAGGCCCAAATGTCATCCCTTCAAAATTGTTTACCGGAAAGCCTGAAGTGTTTGGGAAATCAGCAATCAGAGTTTTTGATACCGGTGTAATGCCAGTAACACCAGAAGCAGTCAAGCCTGTATTGTTTTGAATGTCAGTCGCACCAGTTAAAGAAATTTGATAAAGCTTCAAATCGCCTGACAGTGTAGCTGGGTTGAAAAAACGTTCGAGAACCAGCAGCGTATTATCATCAACGGTCAGCATTTCCGAAATCCCGTTGCCTGGATCGGTGTTGTAAAGAAATTCTCCGTTTGCGGTGTTTGTGCCGCCTAAGTTATATCTTAAAATTCGCGAGCGCGTGCCAATGGTAGGCGTTGTACCTGAAGCAGGGCCGTCTTGTTCGAGAGCATTTTCTGTTGCTGTAAACAGAAAACTTGCACTGGGAGTAATGGTAATGGTCAGACTTTCAAAACCTTGATTTTCGCGGATGCCGCTGCTAGTATCTGCTGATACGTCGTATTTGGAAGCAATAGGCAGCGCTAGGTTTTGAGTTCCTGTTGTAATGGCGAAGCTATTAATAAAAGGCTGGGTATTTGTCAAGAAATTGCCTTCAGAAGAGACGAAGACATTGCTACCAATTAAGCCAATGCCCTCTGTATCCGATGTATCTGCGGCAAAGGGAGGCGGATTGCCAATCTGTGTCACCCCTGTAAAAACCACTCCTCCTGCTCCCAAGCTACCCGAACTCACATTAGGTATAGTGAGGGTGTAAAAGCGAGACGGATCGGGACTGCCAGAAACATTGCGGCCGTCGGAGATAGCGTAGTAAGTGTTGTTGCTCGCGTAGGTAAGGCCAGACAGTCCACCTACCTGGGTTCCTCCCACATTTGTAGTGGGCGAAATTTGTGCTTTTCCCAAAAAGTTTAGACCGAACACATATTGATAAGCGGCCATTGTGGCTGGCCCGATCGCCAACCCAGAGGACACCGCTCCCGTTGTATAATCGAGCTGCCAGTCTCCGCCTTTGGCTGCGCTTCCTACAGGCGATCTAGACGCAGCAATTTTTGCCTTAGTTAGCTGACTCAGTTGCTGCACGAAATTAGCACCCTGTTCGCCCCCCGCTACATCGCACCCGTACAGCAAAATCTCTGGACTGTCTGCCAGCGATCGCGACCAACGCTGCAATTGCTTAGCATAAGTTTTTAAATTTGTCAAGTTTAAATCGATCGCGCCTAGCAGCAAACTCGCGGGGCGACCGTGGGAGATTATATGAATGCTTTTGATATTGCTGCGAGTCGCTAGCGCTGCCGTGATTTGTGCTACTCCATCCCGCGCCGCATCCAAAGTAATTACTTCTGTCCCCGGTTCGATACCGTTGTGGAGAGTTTGGCTGTCGGGAAGGGCAGAGTCGATAAAGGCGATCGAACTTACAAATGAATTAATAAAATTTTGCACAATAGACCTCTGGTTAGATGACCGTAGAAAAATTAAGGTGTATCGAGCTTAGCAAATTCACATATTAAATGTCACCACTAAAAATAAAATTAACAATCAAGACTGATATTAATTTTCCGTGAAGCTGCAACAGATTCATCTTGTAGAGGCGCATTTAGCAATTAATTCATTTCAAAAACCGAGTATTGTAGTACAAAAATCGCCTTTTTAAGGTTCGATCGCTAACAGTTCTTGTGCTACCAATCCTTTCTGAATAGCGAGAACAGCAGCTTGGGTGCGATCGCGCACTTCTAACTTTTGCAAAATCGCGTGCACGTGAACTCGCACCGTCCCCGGAGCAATGTACAATATTTGAGCAATCTCCTGATTGGTTTTCCCCCCCGCAATTAAAGCTAATATTTCTTGTTCTCGCTTCGTCAGCGGATTCTCCAAAAGTTCCGATTTCAACCCAGTTTTAAAAGGTTCGGGATTAGCAAAAACCGCCCTAATTTCTGAAGTCGCAGCCTTATCCCACCACGAAGCACCCACCGCCACCGATCGAATTGCCAACACTAAAGTTTCCGCCGCGATTCCTTTTAGACAATAGCCCTGGGCACCTGCCACAATCAATCTTTCAATTAACGATTTTTGGGAATGAGATGTTAAAATTAAAACTGGAATTGCTGGATGTCGCTGTTTAATTTGGCGGCACGCTTCAATACCCCCAATTCCCGGCAAACCGACATCGAGAACTACCACATCGGGTAAGTGTTCCTGAGTCAATTCTACGGCCATTTCCCCATCTTCGGCCTCGGCAATTACTTGTAAGCAACTTTCTTGCTGCAACCGCGTTTGCAGTCCCAACCGAAACAGTTCGTCGTCTTCCACTAGGAGAATTCGCAAGGGATAAGCTGGTTTCATTTCTGTGGGATAGCTGGGAGTCGGAATCCAAATAAAGCACCGTGTGGCAAGTTATTTTCTGCCCAAATTATACCGCCGTGCGCATCAATAATTTGGCGAGATAAGTACAATCCTAATCCCGATCCTTTGGCTTGCCGATCGCTGTGTCCTTGATAAAAACGCTCGAACAAGTGGGGCAGTTCATCGGCGGTAATTCCCAAGCCGCTATCGATAACTTTCACCACCTGATAACTCGAATAAGATTCCATAACAATTTCCACTTTACCGCCGCGATGAGAATGATTGATGCCGTTTGTTAGCAAATTAACAAAAACGCGCTGGAGTTGCACAGCATCGCCATTTACCCACAAAGAGCGGCGAAAATATGACTCTCCGTAACTCATACTAATATAGACGCGGCGCGCCGCCGATAAATGGATGAGTGTTGCAATTACTTCTTCTGCCAATGCTACTAAATTAACGGGAGCAAGTTGCAGTT
Organism: Microcoleus sp. BROC3; assembly: GCF_036702515.1. NCBI lineage: Bacteria > Bacillati > Cyanobacteriota > Cyanophyceae > Oscillatoriales > Microcoleaceae > Microcoleus > Microcoleus sp. BROC3. The sequence goes on along the minus strand of NZ_JAUBTQ010000025.1, from coordinate 81,589 downwards.
TTAAACCTTCGGCATCGTTGCGGTAAACATCCAGCAGCGTTTCTACTAATTGTAGTGACATTTGGTGCGATCGCGCCATTGTTTCGAGAACTTTTTGCTGACTGGCGGTGACATTTCCAAATTTTGCTTCTTGAAAAGCTTTAATAGTTTCGATCGCCCCCAGCATCGGCGTTTTCAAGTCGTGACTCAAAGTAGAGACAAAATCTTCTCGGATGCTAGCTAACTGCTGCTGCGACTGCAACTCAGCTTTAGCGATCGCGATCGCTTCTTGGTACTGCAGGTTGCGATCGCTCAAATATCCCGTCACCCCTAAAGCCATGACTGCGATCGATCTATTTGCTAAAGTTGCTAGGGCGATCGTTTCTCCATGAGGAACAAACAAATCTAACAGCGTCAAACCTGCCGCTACCAGCGTAATTTGCAACTTACCCAACCGACTCAAGCGCGAATTTGCCAGTAAAATCGGCCCTGTGTACAAATACCCAAACACGTACTCGGACGGCGTAGAAAATTCCAGCGCTGCCACGATCGCAAATAAAATTGCGATCGACCACCTCCCCCGCCAATACTTCTCTTGAATAGTCAGTTTTTTGGGTATAGTCGATAAACTTTTAAACATTCTCACTCAATCTATTTTATATTTTAGATTCAAAGCTTTTTGGGTTTCAAATTATACCTTAGCATAGCTATTTTATTTAAAAATTTTCACCTACTATCCCGCCCAATCATCGCGTTGATCGAGCATCTATATCTCGAAGTATAGACATTTAACCCAAGCTAAACATTCATCTATTCTGAGACATATAGAGCGAGAAACCATAATTTGTCCGCCGCAAGTTATACCTGAAGGCTGATTATCTAAATTTCTAACCGTCAGTATAGTAATCAGTAAAAGTAGATGACATTTTGGGGCTAGCAAAAGTGACTTATGAACTTTGTCTAACCAAAGCGATTTCAGTTTCATTCAAATTAACAATAGTTATTGTGGCGCAGCCTTAAATGCTATAGAATTACTCGCTCGCTGTCAAAGCACGGGATTAACAAAAGCACTAGCCAATTCTCGCCCGGGAAAAACCGTTGATGGTGTTAATCCCGCTGCCTGTGCAGATTGCATCTTAGCAGCATTGAATTCGGCGATCGCCCGCCAACTGAAAGCGACCTTCAAAAAAATCTCGCCCGGTTTTTGGAACCTCCCACCAAAACCATTTTCCCAGCTAGAAAACCCATTTACCCAACGATAAAAACTTGGCTAATTTATGCAGCAAGGATTACTTCAAATCGCATTAACCCTAATCATTTTAATAGCAATTGCACCTGTATTCGGCAACTACATGGCGCGGGTGTACATGGGAGAACGAACCATTCTCGACCCCGCTATTAAACCTTTAGAACAACTCATCTATAAAGCCAGCAATATCCGGTCTATAGATTCGATGACAGGTTGGCAATACGCCCGAACGCTACTCTACAGCAACGCAGCAATGGGCATATTTGTTTTTATAATTTTCATGCTTCAGGGAGTGCTGCCTTTAAATGCCACCGGCTTAAGTGCCCCAACCTGGGATACTGCCCTGCACACAACTATTTCATTCCTCACCAATACCGACCAACAGCATTACTCCGGCGAGACAACATTCACTTATTTATCCCAGTTAACTCTGGGTTTTTTAATGTTTACCTCAGCAGCTACAGGTTTAGCAGTAGGCATTGCTTTTATCCGGGGCTTAACCGGCCGCCCGCTGGGCAACTTTTACATCGATTTAATTCAATCAATCACCCGGATTCTGCTACCCATTTCTTTAATAATTGCCTTACTTTTGCTAATTTCAGGAGTGCCGGAAACCCTCGCCGGGCCGGCCGTTGCCCGTACCTTAGAAGGCGGCACGCAAGTAATTGCTCGCGGCCCAGTAGCTCACTTGGAAAGTATCAAACAACTGGGAGAAAATGGCGGCGGATTTTTTGCGATGAACTCGGCTCACCCCTTTGAAAATCCCAACCCTTTTACCAACCTGCTGGAAACACTAGCAATGGTTTCTATACCAGCAGCTATGATTCACACATACGGCAGATTTGCCAACAACAAAAAGCAGGGATGGCTGATTTTTTGGATGGTGTTTGCCATCTACGTTGTCTTGATTGGGATTGCAGCGTTTGGCGAGTACGGCGGCAACCCTCAAATTAATAATTTACTGGGCGCGCAACAACCAAATTTAGAAGGCAAAGAAGTTAGATTTGGCTGGGCAGAGACTGCACTGTGGGCGGTTACTACGACTGGGACAATGTGCGGGGCTGTCAACGGGATGCACGATTCTTTAATGCCTCCCGGTGGTTTTGCTACTCTGTTTAATTTGTTTCTGCAAATCGTTTGGGGCGGACAGGGAACGGGAACGGCTTACTTATTTATCTACTCGATTTTGAGCGTATTTCTCACCGGATTGATGGTGGGAAGAACGCCAGAATTTTTAGGACGCAAAATTGAAAAACGAGAAATTGTTTTAGCCAGCGTTGTTTTGTTAATTCACCCGATCGCAGTTTTAATCCCCGGTGCAATTACCCTCGCCTTTACCGACAGTTTGAGCGGCATCAGCAACCCGGGATTTCACGGCATTTCCCAGGTAATGTACGAATACGCTTCGGCGGCGTCTAACAACGGTTCTGGCTTAGAAGGATTGGGTGACTCTCAACCCGCACCGACAGGACTTTGGTGGAATTTAAGCACCTGTTTTAGCCTGCTGTTGGGGCGCTACGTTCCAATTATTGCCCTATTGCTTTTAGCTGACAGCATGACGAACAAACAACTGGTTCCCGAAACAACGGGCACTCTCAGAACAGATTCAGTTTTGTTCACCAGTGTAACCGCAGGAGTAATCATAATTCTGGGCGCGCTGACATTTTTCCCAGTTCTAGCTTTAGGGCCAATTGCCGAAGGATATGAAATTAGCAGCGGCAAGTTTGAACCTGCATCGATAACTGCACCCACAACACCTTTAGCAACGCCTTCGCCTTTAGCAACGCCTTCGCCTGAAGCGACAACCCCGACACCAAACAGCGGACAGTAGATGTAGATTGCATTAAGTAATGCAGCGACAATAAACTGCTGTTGCTGGCAACAATCCCAAATCCCAAATCCCAAATCCCAAATCCCAAATCTAAAATCTAAAATCTAAAATCTAAAATCGATATGGCTTCTTCCAATACCCCTGATTCCCCAAAAAAACCTGCTAGAGGCTCTCGCGAGTCTCGCAAGCACACGCCGAAAGCAAATACAAAAGGCCTTTATCAAAGAGCTTTTAAAGAAGCTTTTGTCAAGCTAAACCCGCGGGTGATGCTGAAAAATCCGGTGATGTTTGTGGTGTGGGTTGGCACAATTGTGACTGCATTATTAACGATCGACCCGACGCTGTTCGGCCCGGTTCCCGGCGAAAATCAGAGAGTTTTCAACGGTTTAGTCACGTTTATTTTGTTCTTCACTTTGGTATTTGCTAATTTTGCCGAAGCGATAGCAGAAGGGCGCGGGAAAGCGCAAGCAGATGCGCTGCGATCGACCAAAGCCGACACAACAGCCCGCAAACTCCTACCAGACGGTTCAATTCAAGAAGTTAGTTCGACATCCCTGAGACGCGGCGACCAAATTAAAGTGATCGCAGGCGATGTCATTCCTTCCGACGGCGAAGTGATTGCAGGTGTCGCCTCGGTGGATGAATCTGCGATCACTGGCGAATCCGCGCCGGTGCTCAAAGAACCGGGTTCGGACATCGCCAGTTCCGTCACCGGCGGGACGCGCATCCTTTCCGACGAACTGACGCTGCGGGTGATGGCAGATCCGGGTAAGGGGTTTTTGGACAGGATGATCGCGCTGGTGGAGGGGGCCGAAAGGTCGAAAACGCCGAACGAGATCGCGCTGACGGTGCTGCTGGCGGTGCTGACGCTGGTGTTTTTGATTGTGGTTTCGACGATTCCGCAGATCGGAAATTACGTGAAAACCCCTGTGGGCGTGGTAACGCTGATTTCGCTGCTGGTGGCGCTGATTCCAACAACCATTGGAGGTTTGCTGAGCGCGATCGGTATTGCGGGGATGGATCGCGTCGCTCAGTTTAACGTGATAGCGACCTCTGGACGCGCCGTAGAGGCTTGCGGCGACGTGAATACGCTGATTTTGGACAAAACGGGGACGATCACGCTGGGGAACCGTTTAGCCGAGGAATTCATTCCGGTCAACGGTCATTCACTGCAAGAAGTGGCGCAGGTAGCCCTGGATGCGAGCGTGTTTGACGATACTCCAGAGGGAAAGTCGATCGTCCGTTTGGCCCAGAATTTGGGCGCACAGGTGGATTTCGATCGCACCAACGCCACTGGGCTTGATTTTTCCGCAAAAACGCGGATGTCTGGCACGGATTTGCCCGATGGGACGGAGGTTCGCAAGGGTGCGGTGGATGCGGTGAAGGGTTTTGTGCGATCGCGCGGCGGCAATGAAGGGCCGGATCTCGATGCCGCTTACGAGCGAGTTTCGCGGCTTGGGGGCACACCTCTAGGCGTTTGTCAAGGCAGCGACACCTACGGCATTATCTATTTAAAAGATGTCATCAAACCGGGAATTCGCGATCGGTTTGACCAACTGCGAAAAATGGGAATTCGCACCATTATGCTCACCGGAGATAACCGAATTACAGCATCAGTAATTGCCGATGAAGCAGGCGTTGACGACTTCATTGCCGAAGCAACGCCCGAGGACAAAATCGACGTAATTCGCAAACAACAAGCCGAAGGCAAATTAGTCGCAATGACAGGAGACGGAACCAACGACGCACCCGCACTAGCGCAAGCAAACGTAGGACTCGCGATGAATTCTGGAACCCAAGCAGCGAAGGAAGCTGCGAACATGGTGGACTTAGATTCTGACCCTACCAAACTAATTGACTTAGTTACAATTGGCAAACAATTGCTGATTACTCGCGGCGCGCTGACCACATTTTCCCTAGCCAACGATATTGCTAAATATTTTGCAATTATTCCGGCAATGTTTGCTCCCGTTGGTGCTTTAAACCTCATGGGTTTAACCAGCGGTCAATCTGCGGTTTTGTCGGCATTAGTTTACAATGCTTTGATTATTCCCGCTTTAATTCCCCTAGCATTAACTGGTGTAAAATTTAGACCTTTGAGCGCCAACCAACTGTTGCAGCGGAACATTTTAATCTACGGATTGGGCGGGGCAGTTGCGCCGTTTATTGCCATCAAAATTATTGATGTTTTCATTACCGCCGTTGGGCTAGCATAAGAGAAGTTCGGCAACGGATTCGCTTTCTTCGGATGTAACGGATGATTCTCGATCCCCGGCTCTACCTGGGAACGCAGATCCAGAGGATCTGCCTCGATTTTCCCAAATAAATCATCCAATAGAAAGACAGATATTTATTCCCAAAATAAGGAGAATTCATGAAACGGAATGATTGGCTGGATGATATTTTTTCCAAAGATTTCCCAGAAATTATTGAGTTAGCGCAAATGCTTGGGCAGCGCCACCCAATCCCGGTGCAGCTATTTCTGGTAATGTGTTTCAATGCGATAATTGCCCCCGCTGTTTATGCGGCAGGGGGTGAAGATTTGACCCGAAAAGCTGTCTGGGGTTTAAGTCTCCTGGGTTTGGTGATTATCGCCCTTTCTATTTATCTGTTTGTAGTCATCTTTCAGCCGGAAAGATTTTAGTCAATAATTAACCCTTAGCAAATAACCGAGCCAGGTAATTTATGAGAGAAATAATTAGAGCCATTCGCGTTACCCTGGTTTTATGGGGAATCACAGCCATTATTTACCCTTTAATCTTGCTAGTAATCGGTCAAATTGCCTTCAACTCCCAGGCAAACGGCAGCTTAATTAGCAAGCAAGGAGTTATAGTGGGTTCGTCATTAATTGGCCAACCTTTCTCCTCCGAAAGATATTTTTGGAGCCGTCCCAGCACGACAAATTACAGCAGTTTTGCGACAGAAAATTACGCTCCGACAAAGGGAGAAAATTTGAGTCAAAGAACAGGTGTTTCGGGAGCTAGCAACCTTGCTCCCAGTAACTCCGAGTTGCTGAAGCGAGGCAATGAAAAAGAGGGTTTTCAGGGGGTGCAATTTGAATTAGATCGCCTCAAAAAAGCTGGTATCAAACCGACTGCTGATTTAGTCTACACCTCTGGTTCTAGCCTAGATCCCCACATTAGCTTAGAGGCAGCTCGATCGCAAATTCAGCGGATAGCAACAGTGCGATCGCTCAATCTCAACCAAGTAGAGATGTTGGTAGCTAAAAATACAGAGGGCAGATTTCTTGGCATTTTCGGTGAACCGGGAGTTAACGTCCTCCAACTGAATTTGGCTCTCGACCGTTTACAATAGTTGACAACAGTCGGCAGTCATCGGTCAGCAGTCAGCAGTCAGTTGTTATTGGTAGCAACTGCTTTCCTGTTAACTGACAACTGCAAACTGCAAACTAACAACTGACAACTCACTACTCAGCTATGATTCACTCTAGCGAACTTAGTAACAATCCAGACGCGGTTTATGCCCAACCTAACCGCACTTACGATCGCACCCCCCGCCGGGGAAAGCACAAAATATTTATCGGCATGGCCCCCGGTGTCGGCAAAACTTTCCGAATGCTGGAAGAAGGACACAGGCTCAAATCTGAAGGCATTGATGTGGTAATTGGACTGTTAGAAACTCACGGGCGAAAAGAGACAGCAGCTAAAGGCGAAGGACTGGAAATAGTGCCGAGAAAACAAATGCAAAGAGGCGAAAAAATGCTTTTAGAAATGGATGCTGAAGCTGTCATAGCACGCCGCCCTCAACTAGCATTAATAGACGAACTGGCTCATACAAACATTCCGGGTTCTCTGCGAGAAAAACGATATCAAGATGTCGAACAAATTCTGAATGCTGGAATTGATGTTTTCTCCACCCTCAACATTCAGCACATAGAAAGTCTCAACGATTTAGTAGCTCGAATTACCGGAGTTGTAGTGCGAGAGCGAGTGCCCGATCGCGTCCTCGAAAAGGCTGACGAAATAGTCGTTGTCGATGTCACGCCGGAAACTTTAGAAGAAAGGTTGCTAGAAGGCAAAATTTATGCTCCCGAAAAAATTGAACAATCTTTAGAAAACTTTTTCCAGCGCCGTCATTTAATTGCTTTGCGAGAACTCGCCCTGCGAGAAGTCGCAGACACTGTTGAAGACGAGGCAGCAAGTTTCAAAGGTCAATTTTGCAATATTCACGAACGAGTTTTAGTGTGCATCTCGACTTATCCGAATTCCTTGCAACTGCTGCGGCGAGGCGCGAGGATTGCTAGCTACATGAATGCCCCGTTTTATGCTGTGTTTGTCAACGATCCAGACCGATTTTTAACAAAAGCAGAAAGCTTGCACGTTGAAACTTGTGAGAAACTGTGTCAAGAATTTAACGGGAATTTTTTGCGGGTCAACGGCACAAATATAGCCAAAGCGATCTCGGACGTAGCTAAACAATATCGCATTACTCAAATTGTGATCGGCGAAAGCCAGCAATCCCGCTGGCATTTGCTGCTGCGGGGTTCTTTGACTCAACAGTTAGTGCGATCGCTCAAACACGTAGATTTGCACATCATCGCTACCGAAAAAAGTGGGCTTTCTAATTAGTCATCAGTCATCAGTCATCACTCATTAGTTATTAGTCCGATGAATGAAATAAACAATTCCGGGAGATTGTAAGTCACGGAGTTTACGGGGTGCAAAAACAAAGCCAGCCGTAGCAGGCTAGAAGCATAAAGAATTTGGTATAACAACTGCAACTTTCGGAGGATAGGTGAATCTAGCGGGCGGTGGATGCCCGAGAAGCTTTTATCTGTAAAAATCGCACTTGGTAAACCTGATTAAAAGTGCGATCGCTATGGTGGATGATTACATTCTCAACTTGCTAGTTATTGGCATCCTCCTGCTGACCGTTACCTTGGGTTCCGGATGGATTTCAGGATTGCCGGTGTCTTATGCCTTAATTTATCTAATTGTCGGTATCGGATTGGGGCCCTATGGCGTCAAGCTGATTGACTTGCGTCCCGAAGCTCAATTTTTAGAAAGACTTTCAGAATTTGTAGTTATTGTTTCTCTGTTCAGTTGCGGCTTAAAAATGAATCGCCCGCTGCAACTTTGGGCTTGGAATTCTACAGCGCGGCTGATCGGTTTTTTAATGCCAATTTCGATTTTTGCGGTGGCCGCTGTCGCTCATTGGTTGGTGAAATTAGATTGGGGGGCGGCAATTTTATTGGGAGCAATTCTCGCTCCCACCGATCCTGTTTTAGCCTCAGAAGTTCAGTTAGCACATATAGACGATCGCGATGAATTGCGCTTTGGTTTAACCTCGGAAGGCGGTTTGAACGATGCTTTAGCTTTTCCCTTCGTTTATTTCGGCATTTATGCACTAAAAGATCACAACTTGCCAAACTGGTTTTCGCAGTGGGTAGCAGTTGACTTGATTTGGGCGATCGCCGCAGGTATCGTTATGGGAATTGTAGTAGCTAAAGCCGTCACCTGGATCGATCGCCAACTCCAACGCTATCGACCGGCCGATCAATTAATGGAAGATTTCATTGCTCTCAGCACAATTCTGCTCACCTATTCCCTCACAGAAGTAGTCAACGGCTACGGATTTCTCGCAGTTTTTGTAGCAGGAATTGTGGTGCAGCGGAGTTACCACAACCTAGAAAAGCCGCTTTCCCAACTGCACTTTACCGAGCGCATAGAAAAGTTAATGGAAATAGCAACTATTTTACTATTAGGTTCGCTTTTGCGCCTACAACCTATATTAGCCTATGGAGGATACTCCCTCTTAGTCGCTGGATTGTTAATTTTTTTAATCCGGCCTGTGGGAGCTTGGATCAGTACGATCGGCAGTCCTTTGCATCCCGCCAGCCGCTGGCTGTGCGGGTGGTTCGGCATTCGTGGTGTCGGTTCTATCTATTATCTTACCTATGCTTTTGGTCACGGTTTAAAAGGTGAACTGGCTGAACAAATTGCCTGGATTACCTTTACAACCATCGTGATTTCTGTGATTTTGCACGGCATTACTTCAACCCCATTAATGAACTGGTACGAGCGCCGAATCAAACCTAAAGTACCTGATTTAATTTAATTCAGTAAGGTGCGTGACTTTAATAGTCCTGGACGCAACTGTCACACAACAATCGACTTGTAGGGTGCGTCAGGCGAAGTTCTCTAACGGCGATCGGGAATTTCGGGAGCTGACGCACCTTACTAGACTTCTTGCAAAAGTCCTTTCGATCAAATTTTCGGACGGGATCTCCGGCCCATCCCACAAGAGAAAAAACTTTTTGTGGGACGGGCCGGAGAGCCCGTCCCAGCTATTTTTGCAAGAGGTCTACTGTATAATCTAAAATCGACTTGTAGGGTGCGTCAGGCGAAGTTCTCTAACGACATCGAAAGAAAAGAAGATGATAATTTTTTGGATAACTCTAATATAAACGATCGCCGAATTAAACATGATGGATCGATTTGAATTTCAGCTAGCAATGCTGCAAAAAGGAGCAGAAGAACTAGAGAAAAAAATAGCTAACTTCACAACAATTTTGATGCAATTAAAAACTGCGGCAATTACCATTTGGGTAGCGTTGATTGGTTGGGTTTTTACAAGCAAAATAGATGCGTTGGTTCCCCTAGGATACGTTATAATTTTTGGTTTCTGGTTTTTAGAAGCTACCTACTGGAAGGTGCAATTTTATTACATACAAAGAGCCGATGCAGTTACCCAATTCTTGAATAATGAAAGCGCCTTAGATGAAAGTTTTAATACCCGTTCTATACCGGAAGGTCTAGTTCACCCGCTCGGTTCGTTAAAAAAACTTAAAATGCCTTCTTTATGGAGAGCTATGTGCGCTCCATCAATCTATATTTTTTATACCTTTTTGTTTGTTGTTAATTCGATCGTTTGGTTAATAACTCTTAAAACAGCCCTCTAACTGGGTAAGCTCCCAATGTGCGAGCGACCGCACAATATCTTGCATCCCAACTAACTAAAAGTGTAAATTGGAGGTTCAATTTGCTTGCTACTCCAAAAAACGGTTGCTTTCTGTATCGTTTGGGTTAAGAGTTCGCCTGTTCGATCCTCAATACTCTGTTGGTTATTTGAAAATAACCAGAACAGTTCGCGATCGACTTCTACTACGACAGCAACCTCTTATATTCAGCACTTAGGCAACTGGCATACTAAAATCAAGCTGTAGGGTGCGTCAGGTGAATTTCTAGAACGATTATTGAGGGTTTAAAAATCTGACGCACCTTACTAATTGTGACTATTTCCAATTTTCAAAGGACACGACAATGCAGTCCTTACCCGCAGCTAAACAGGTTTGACACCAACTAACAAAGCTAGTTCCCGCCACTTCCAATAACAGTCTGCATCCTCAAAACCAATTTCTCTAAGCCAGCGCAATTGCGTTTCCACATCCAGCAATTTATTAGAGGGATCGTCTGGTCGATCGCCCATACCGACCGCCTCTAGAAATTTCTGATGCAAAGCCTCTGTTGGGGACGCTACGTGCTCGAAATTGCAAAAAATGCCTCCGGGTTCCAAAAGCTCGAAAATCTCAGTGTAAAGCGAACGTTTGCGATCGTCCTCTACATGGTGAATCGCAAAACTAGAAACAACCGCATCAAACTTGCCCAAATCCGGCAGTGAGTCGTCGAAATTGTGATCGATTACCGTAACATTTTTGTCATCAGCAAAACGAGTTCTAACTTTTTCCAACATTGTAGGTGAAAAGTCGATCGCCACACATTCAACATCCGGGCGATCGCACTTTAGCAAGCCCAACAAACGCCCGTCTCCCGTACCCACATCTAGAATTCGCTTGACACTTTTCGGCACTTCCCCCAAAAGTACCGCTTCACCTTCAGTGCGCTGAGGAACGCTATCAGCCTTAGCAAGATACGACAAAGCGTGTTCCGCAGAAGTCCAAAGATTGACTTGACTCATTATTTTTTAATCCTCATAAATTTCGCCGTTTTTATGCGTAAAAATCCAACCACGATCGCTAGCTTTGGCAATTAAATCATCATCGGGATAAGTGGCCCCATCACCATCAGTGCGATCGCCAATTTCGAGATAAACAACATCTGCATTCGAGCGGTTAACCAAATGATGCCCGTCTGCATCACCCGCCGGAAAACCCGCCGCCATACCCGGTTTCAGCACTTGCTCTCCCGAATTTGCAATCAGAGTAACTTCCCCTTCCAGAACATAGATTAACTCATCTTGACGGGTGTGCCAGTGCCTGAGAGCAGAACAACTTCCCGGTGCAAGTCTCACCAAATTTACCCCAAAATTCTGCAATCCGGCAGCATCGCCCAAGCGTTTTTTAACTCTACCCGCCACAGCAGATTGGAATTGCTGAGGGTACTTGGAACCCGTAATTTCCGGCACATTTTTAGGATCGATAATCATATAACACTCATGGTAGCAGTTGTGAATTCTCTCTTCTTTCTCTTCCTTCGCGGTTCGTTTTTCTGTTTTTATTATTACAAAACACGCTTAAATTCAAGATAAATACAATTTTATAGCACTTACCAGATCCCCGCCACTCTCGCCTCCCACCTCCGACAGTTCCCCCAACTCATTAACAATGTGTTATAAATATTGAGATTCATTAAGAAATATTGCTCAAATGCTCGTTTCCCCCTCCGGCGTCAGCAAACTCAAAGAATCTTTAAAAGAAAAAATATTCTTTGGGAATGAGCCAACCCCCGAACTCATAGCCATCTTACTGATTTACTTCGTCCAAGGCATTCTCGGACTCGCCCGCTTAGCCGTCAGCTTCTTTCTCAAAGACGAACTCGGCATGAGTCCGGCAGAAGTCTCGGCAATGCTGGGCGTCGTCGCCCTGCCTTGGATTATCAAACCGGTGTTCGGCTTCATGTCCGACGGCTTGCCGATATTCGGCTACCGCAGACGCCCCTACATCGTCGTCTCCGGGCTGCTGGGAACCTTAGCATGGGTGAGCCTCGCAACAATTGTACACACACCGCTTGCCGCTACAGGGGCGATCGCCCTGAGTTCCCTCTCCCTCGCCGTCAGCGACGTAATCGCCGACTCCCTGGTAGTCGAAAGGGCCAGAAAAGAATCCGTTACCGACGCCGGTTCCCTGCAATCCTTGTCTTGGGGCGCTGCAGCCCTCGGCGGACTAATTACCGCCTACCTCAGCGGTTCCCTGCTGCAACACTTCAGCACCCACACAATATTTTTAATCACCGCATCTTTCCCGCTAATTGTATCAGCAACAGCTTGGTTAATTGTCGAAGAAAAAACCAACAAAAGAACCGACTTTGAAAGTGTCAAAGACCAATTAAAACAACTGCGTCAAGCTGTTACCCAAAAAACAATTTGGCTGCCCACCGCCTTTCTATTCCTATTGCAAGCTACCCCAAGTTCAGACTCCGCCTTATTCTTTTTCACCACCAACGAATTAGGCTTTCAACCAGAATTTCTCGGACGAGTCCGCCTCGTTACCAGCCTTGCCGCCCTCGCCGGCGTCTGGCTGTTTCAACGCTTCCTCAAAACAGTTCCATTTCGAGTAATTTTTGGCTGGTCAACCGTCATTGCGACTGCTTTGGGCATGACTACTTTATTATTAGTAACTCATGCCAACCGAGCTTTAGGAATTGACGATCGCTGGTTCAGCATCGGAGACAGCCTGATCCTGACAGTAATCGGACAAATTGCTTATATGCCGGTGCTGGTACTCTCCGCGCGTTTGTGTCCCCGAGGCGTCGAAGCAACTTTATTTGCGCTGCTGATGTCAATCATAAATTTAGCAGGACTTTTGTCCCACGAAGGCGGCGCACTTTTGACCCACTTGCTAGGAATTACCGATCGCAATTTCGATAACCTCTGGCTGCTAGTTGTCATCACAAACCTGTCCACACTTCTGCCCCTACCGTTCTTAAATTGGCTGCCCGGCGACAGTACAGAAAGCGGCGATCCAAAAACTCAAAAGTCTCTTCCCGTATTAGAACCAGAACTCGGCAGTTCCAAGTCAGGCGGACAGCATTTTATGCCCGAATACTTTCCCGACTTAGTACCGACAGTAAGGTCACAAAGCCGCACCGCAGATAGCAAATAAAGGCAGGCACACACGGATTTTGACACGGATAAACGGATGAATTTAACTGTGTTTCTCAATTCTCCGACTTTCCTTTTCTCTGTGCCCTCTGTGTTCTCTGCTGTTAAATCAATAAAAGCTTATTAGACCCATGCAAAAATTACAGATTTCCCAACCTCAAACAGCAGCCACAAAATCATCCTACGATCGCACAGACTGGCAGCGCGGCTACGAATCTCAACCCAACGAATCCGACTACTGGATTGACGACATAGAAGGCGAAATCCCCCCCGGCTTGCAAGGCACATTCTTTCGCAACGGGCCCGGATTATTGGATGTCAACGGCCAGCGCATCCACCATCCGTTTGACGGCGACGGGATGGTTTGTGCGATCGCAATATCCGAAGGCCGCGCCCATTTCCGCAACCGATTCGTCCGCACAGAAGGCTATCTCGCCGAACAAGAAGCCGGAAAAATCCTCCACCGAGGCGTTTTCGGCACACAAAAGCCAGGGGGCTGGCTCGCCAATATCTTTGATGTCAAAATCAAAAACATTGCCAATACCAACATCATTTATTGGGGCGACAAACTGCTAGCACTTTGGGAAGCCGCACAGCCCTACAGACTCGACCCCCGCACCCTAGAAACACTCGGCTTAGATACTCTAGACGGCATCTTGGAACCCGGTGAAGCCTTCGCCGCCCACCCCAGAATTGAAAAAGGGAAAAATGGCCAAGGAGACAGATTGGTAAACTTTTCTGTCAAGCCCGGTTTGTCGAGTACCATCACGATTTACGAACTCGACGAAAGCGGCAAACTTTTGCAGCGTCACGCCCATGCAATACCGGGTTTTGCCTTCCTGCACGACATGGTAATTACCCCGAATTACTGTATATTCTTCCAAAATCCCGTCTCATTTAATCCTCTACCATTCGTGTTAGGATTTCGGAGTGCCTCCCAGTGCATTCAATTTTCGCCAAACAAGCCAACGCAAGCAATTTTAATTCCCCGCAACGGCACTGACGAGGTAAAGATATTAGAAACTGAACCTTGTTTTGTCTTCCACCACTGCAACGCTTGGGAAGAAGGAGACGAAATTTTTATTGACTCAGTTTGTTACGAATCATTTCCCACTGTAGAGGCGGACGGCGATTTCCGGGAGGTTGATTTTGAGAGCGTTCCAGCGGGGGAATTGTGGCGGTTTAAGTTAAATTTGCAAGACAAAACGGTACAGCATCAAGTTGTTGAAACTAGGTGCTGCGAGTTTCCCACTTTGCATCCGAATAATGTCGGACAACCTTACCGATATCTTTACATCGGTGCTGCTGATGCTCCCACTGGAAATGCTCCTTTGCAAGCTATTCTCAAAATGGATTTCGTGACTGGTGAAAGGCAAATTTGGAGTGCGGCACCACGCGGTTTTGCGGGGGAACCGGTGTTTGTTCTCCGTCCCGATGCTGTTGCTGAGGATGACGGCTGGCTGCTACTTTTAATGTATGATGCAGCTCATCATCGATCGACCTTAGTGATTTTAGATGCTAGTGACATCACCAAAGGGCCCTTAGCGCGCTTGCATTTAAAACAGCACATTCCCTACGGTTTGCACGGCAGTTTTACATCAAAGGTACTGCTTCCTATCGGTTCGTAGTTGCCCTACTATGGGCGGGCAGGATGCCCACCCCACAAGAAAGAAAATTGAACTTTTCAGGAATAGGCTTTCGGGCCTGTTCCTGAAAATGGTGCAAGATGTCAGTTTTCACCGATTTTAGCGATGAGACAGAAGTTTAAAGCCCTGACGGGCTGGCGGAGGGGCGGACTGGGAGACTGCGGTAAATCTTAACAACAAATCAAAAGATAAAATATCCATAATAAATGCAAAGTGTCAACAAATTTAATCTCAAAAAAATACTTATTTTAATTGGCAGTCTGACCGTAATTTGGGCAATTATCTTATCTATTTACTCTCACAATGCTAACGCCCAAGAGCCTTACAATTTACCTCCAGAAAGCGCTGTAGCGTCCAAAGGCTTGGTTGAAGTCAAAATGACGGTAATTGCAGTAGATCCCATTAAGAACGAATTAGAAACCCGCTTGCAGTTTGAACTCAAAGGTATCTATAAAAAAGGGCCAACTTACCCAGCTCAAGACTTGTTAATGACAGTTAACGGCGCAAATGTACAGGATTCGGAAATTACCTTTAAAGAAGGCAAACCGATGATTGTGCCTGCATTAAAATTTAATTTGGTAAAGGGAAAGATTAACAATTATCCGTTTGACAAGCACATTGCTAAAGTAGCTATTTCGATCGATCCGCTGGCTTCGATTGGTAAAAAGTTTGCTCCATTTCAACTAAACCCGGTACCTCTAAAATTTAATTTTAATGCCGATGTTCCCGGTTTTGACATCAGTTATAAGCCGATGGAAGAAAATTCCTCTATCTTTATTTATATTGATGTTTCTGCAACTCGCTCAATCCCGGTGAAATTTTTTGCCTTAGTGATTATTGTTATTATGTGGGTGCTGTCAATTATGGCGCTTTTGCTAGCATTAAAAGTGATGAAATCTGGCAAGTTGCCGGAAGTGGGAATGCTGAGTTGGACTGCTGTGATGTTGTTTGCTTTTCCCGCTATTCGCAATGCTCAACCGGGGGTACCCCCGGTGGGAACTGCAAGCGATTTTCTTTCGTTTTTTTGGACAGAAATTATTGTTGTGGTGGCGTTGGTGATTATCGGTAGCTGTTGGTTGAATCGGTATCATCCGCCGATTGAATGATATGAGATTTGAAACTTCAGATTTGAAAAATTCACCCCAGAGATAAATCAAGGGGCTTGTAGCCTGCATACTTTAAATTAACAGTCAACAGTCAACAGCTAACTAAATTCCAAGATTCAATTTTTGATTTCTAAATTCTCAATATCCTTTGCAGGTACGCCCAAACCGCGCAAGATAGTAAAAGCAATAATTCGATATCCCGACGGATTGGGATGAACTCCATCTGCGGCTAACAAATTCAGAGTCTTGCCCGCGTGTTTTTGATACGTGCCGATAACTTCCCGACAAGGCCCATTCAAATCGATAAACAAGCACTGATTCTGCAACGCAATTTCTCGCATCGCGGCAATATACTCTTGCAACCTGCGATTTTCTGGGCCGTCGAGAATTTCGCCGATAGGAGTAGGAGAAAGCAGTACAACTCGAATTCCTGCGGCTTTCGCCGCCAACACCATTTGAGTTATTTTCTCCCGATATTCTGCCAGTGGCACTCCCTGGGGCAACTTGCCTTGCGGATAAAACTGACGGTTTTGGAAGTCGAAGAAAGCGTGCCAAACGTCGTTGACTCCGACATTAATCATCACTAAATCTGGCTTTTGGTCGATCGCATCTTTCTGAAAGCGGGCTTGCATATCAGTCGCCTTGTTACCGGAGATTCCGGCGTTGACGATTTCGATTTTGCGATCGGGATAAAGGGCATTCAGATAGCGTTGCAGCAGCCAAACGTAACCTCCGGGGTATTTCCCGGCCTCGGTGATGCTATCGCCCACTGTCACAATTTTGCGCTTGCCGGCGAGCACGTTTTGGATTTCTGGTGGCGGCGTTGCTTCGGATAGGGGTTCTCTAAACATCGGAATTAAGGAGTGAGGAATGTTGAAGGCGATAACAGCAGCAATTACGGCGAGGGCAAGTCTGATTAACACTTGCCGGTTCGGGAGTTTGGGACTGGGCGATAGCCCATTGGGAGACATTACGCAGATTCCTAATAAAAATCTAACTATTGATGTATGCAATAATATTATCCATTTTTGGTTTTTTTGTCACTTATTTCAATAACTCAGTCCTGGACTAACAAAAACCTGGTTTCGACGCCAAATCGGAAGTTATAAGCCTTAAGGCAGAAACCTGGTTTTTGACCCCGCCTGCGTAAGTTGTACAGGTGAAATCACTGAGGTTTTTGTTGCCCCGATCTGTCCGTGTAATTGCCATCACAAAAAAGTTCGCCCAATATCACATGATTTCTGCTACTTACGGCACAACTTTAGAAGGGAATCGCGGTTTATAATATTATTGATTAGTTCAAGAAATAAGTTTTCAGGCGAGGTTAAAGCAATGGTAGCAAATTCAAATTTTTTATATCCTCAAAATCGTTATTATGGTGAAGTCAAGCCAGAGAATTTGGTATTTAATGCGAATTTACAAGAGTTTTCTCAGCGAGTGGGTTACATCAGTTCCTTGACATCTAACGGTAAAATTTCTGTGGAACAGGCATTTACTCAGATCCAAACACTGTGGGAACAGGTGGAAAAGTCGAAAAAGCAGTTGGGAATCGGCGAAAATCCATTTTCAGCTTGAATAATTAGCGGTTGGCTTTGACGTTGATTTACGCTGATTGATGCCGATCGATTAATCCACAGCTTAAGATGAAAAATGAAAAAGTAGCTAGTGGCGATCGACCTTTTTGCCTATGAGTTCCGATTTAGTACCCCTCCTTCCCAAAGTATCCGTCGGCCGTCGCGCAGCGGCCCTCTGCATCGACGGAATCGCAGTTTGGCTGCCCAGTTTGCTTCTGGGCAATAATGCGATCGTCCAAACCATATTTTTTGTCCTGCTGTGGCTGATCATGCGCGTAGCCATCGTCAGGAAAAACCAAGGTCAAAGTCTCGGGCGCTGGGCCTTGGACATGAAAATTGCCGATACCAGATTCCACCGGACTCCGGGAGTGCAAGAACTCTGCAAGCGCGAAGCCTTACTGGGCTTTTGCGCCGCCTTAGCCTTCGCAGGTATAGCTGGGATCACATCTACCAACGCTGCCGTCTTGCTGCTGATCCTGCCCCTGGCGATCGACTGTAGCGTTGCCCTCACCTCCGCCGAAAGGTTTCCCCAAGCTTTCCACGATCGCATCGGCGGGACGATCGTCGTCGGAACCCGCCGCGGCTACTCCCTCGACATCAAAGTTAGAAGATTGCTTGACCAAGTGCAGAGCAATGTGAGAAGATAATAAATTGTGTTTAAATTAGTCGAAATTTATTTAGAATTATGGCTAAAGGCGTCCGCATCATAATTACTCTAGAGTGTACTGAGTGCCGTACAAACGTAAGCAAACGCTCCAAAGGCGTATCTCGGTACACCACCACCAAGAACCGTCGCAACACGACGGCGCGGCTAGAACTCAAAAAGTTCTGCCCCCACTGCAACCAGCACACTGCCCACAAAGAGATCAAGTAGTGATTAGTCATTAGTCCTTAGTCATCAGTCATCAGTTGTTGGCAATTGATATTGACCCGCGAAAAGCAGATAACTAACCAATGCTTTGCTGACGGCTAGCAACTAACGGCTAATAACTAAAAACTCACAATCAACAGTCAACAAACAACAGTCAACAAACAACAAACCATGACTTATTTTCGCCGGCGCGTTTCGCCCATCAAACCAGGAGACCCGATCGACTACAAAGATGTCGATTTGCTCAAAAAATACGTCACAGAACGCGGTAAAATTTTGCCCCGCCGGATTACCGGTTTGACGGCAAAACAGCAGCGAGACCTGACCAGAAGCATCAAAAGAGCAAGAATTGTAGCTTTGATGCCCTTCGTAAACCAAGAAGGTTAACAGGATTTGGGATTTTGGGTTTTAGATTTTGGACTGGGAATAAGACTTGCGCGAAAAAAACGTCTTTCTGTCATTAAGAGTGCAGCAAGAAGGCAGCGAAAAAATCGCGAAATAGGGTTAAGAGTCGCCGCAGCGCAAGTCTTAATCACAAGTCAAAAGTTAAAAAAAAGCCAGAAGAAAAAAAAACTTTTTAGATTTTAACTTTCACAATTGACCAGAAAAATTGCCAATATCCAAAATCTAAAATCGCAAGCTCGAAACTCGATAAGTGGCTACTGTAAAAATCCAAAATCTCAAATATAAAGCTGGCAAGTGGAGAAGGGAACGTTAGTAGAATTTAGAGTGCACGGCGACCGCCGTCTGGCAGTTGCCGATCGCCCCGACGGCAAGAAAAACTGGGTAGTGGTAGACGAAAACGGTCAACCGCACAGCATACCGCCCAAACAAATCACCTACGAAGTAACCGGAGAAACTTACAAACCCTCCGATATTCCCAAATTTCTTAAAGAAGTAGAAGCCTACTCAGATCCGTCGAGTTTGGAAGTCGCTTGGGAACTTTTAGTCGGTGACGGAGAAACAGCAGATCCCGAATCCCTGGCAAAGCTGTTATTTTCTGAGAGTAGTCCGGCCCAGTGTTACGCGGCTTACTGTTTGCTATCAACAGATAAACTGTATTTCAAACAAAAGGGCGATCGCTACGAACCGCGATCGCCCGCCCAAGTAGCCGAAATCAAACACCAGCAAGAAGTAGAACAGCAGCGACACCAAGAATCCCAAGGATTTTGGGATCGAGTCAAACAGCGGCTGGCAGGGGAAAATGTAGATTGGGAACACAGCGATCGAACTCGCCTCGACGCCCTAGAACGCTTTGCCATCCTCGGAGAAGAAGCAACGCACCGCACCCCAGCCTTAGAAACTTTAGCCAGCTTACAACGATCCGAAAACCCCGAAGCAGCATTTGCTCTCCTAGTCGATCTCGGCCTGTGGAGTACCCACGAAAACCTGTTTTTGCGGCGCAGCCAAATTCCCCTACAATTCTCCGCAAAGGTATTAGAAGTGGCCCAACGCTGCCTAGAAAATCCCCCAGCCGACTCCGACACAAATCGTCTCGATTTAACTCACCTCAAGGTTTACACGATCGACGACGAAAGCACCACCGAAATCGACGACGGCCTCAGCTTAGAATTCCTCGAAAACGGCCAGCAGCGCCTGTGGATACACATCGCCGATCCCACCCGCCTGCTTTCCCCCGGAGACGAACTCGACCTCGAAGCCAGAAAGCGCACCACTACGGTTTACTTGCCCACGGGAATGATTCCCATGTTTCCCCCAGCTTTGGCAACCGGGCCAATGAGTTTAATTCAAGGCAAAGAGTGCAGCGCCCTCAGCTTCAGCGTCACCTTAGACGAACTCGGCGCGGCTCAAGATTACAGCATCCACATCAGCACCATCAAACCCACCTACCGCTTGACCTACGATGACGTAGACGAAATGCTAGAGTTGGGAATCGAAGCAGAACCGGAAATAGCAGCGATCGCCTCAGCAGCAAAACTGCGCCAAAAATGGCGGGAAGCCCAAGGCGCAATCAGCATTTTCATGCCCGAATCCGTCATCAAAGTCAACGGCGACGACATCAAAATCCACGTCATCGACGACTCCACAGCCCGGATGCTAGTAGCGGAAATGATGATTTTAGCCGGCGAACTAGCCGCCCGCTACGGTCAAGCTCACAGCCTGCCCATACCCTACCGCTATCAGCCACAGCCCGAACTTCCTCCCGATGAAGAACTCCTAGCCGTGCCCGCAGGCCCCGCCCGCGCTTGCGCCGTGCGCCGCTGTATGCCCCGCAGCGAAATGGGCCTCACCCCCGGACGCCACGCCGGCTTGGGTTTGGAATTATACACTCAAGTTACTTCCCCGATCCGTCGCTATACCGATTTGCTGACTCACTTCCAAATCAAAGCCCACCTGCGCGGCGAACCGCTGCCTTTTTCCGCTGAAGAAATACAGGACATTGTGATGTGTCTCGGCACCGCAGTTAAAGAAGCCTCTACCGTCGAACGCCAAACAAACCGCTATTGGGGATTGGAATATTTGCGGCGCAACCCAGACGAAGTTTGGGAAGCTTTAATGCTGCGCTGGTTGAGGGAAGACAGCAATCTGGGATTGATTTTATTGGAAGAGTTGGGTTTAGAATTGGCAATGCGATTTGGTCGATCGGTCGAAATAGGCGATCGCCTAGAAGTCAAAGTCACTCACTGCGATCCGCGATCGGATGTCATTAACTTCCAGGAAATGATATTTGAAGCCGCGCAATAGGATTTTAGATTTTAGATTTTAGATTTTGGATTGCAAAAATCTGTGTTGAAGGCTGAAACTGAGGATAAATCTCGTTTTTAATCGAGTTTGTGACCCCCTCGCATCCCCCTTGTCAATGGCAGGCGGGTAAAAAAGATGATGGGTTTATATCTAGTCCTGTAAAATAATCGTAATTCTTGTCAGGGCTAGTTCACCTGTGAATCTGTAATATCAGCCAGAAAAACCGTAAACCGGCCCCGACCAAAATATTGGGGTCGATCGACTGGACATGATATTCAATCCAAGACGGGTAATACTTTTGACGTTAAATTGACACGCTTTGCTATCTCCTCTCTTCCTCCGTGTCCTCTGCGGTTAATAAAAAAAACTTCAGCATTCTAAAAATTGGCAGTTTTTACCCCAACCTAGTAATCTAAAATCTAAAATCTAAAATCTAAAATTTAAAATTTAAAATAGCAAAATGCCCAATTCAATTAGCCAAGTTCAGCCACCGCTGGAATTCATACCCCCAGCCTACAACCCGCTAGTGATGCAAGGCTGCCAGCAAATACTCCCCTGGTGGCTGCGATTTCGGACGAGTATCAGCCACGTTCAAGCCGAAAATGTCGAAACCCTCGCCGAACTATTCCACCAATTTCAAAATCAGAAAATTCGCTTCTTGCTGGCCTTTCGCCACCCCAACTCAGACGATCCCTACTGTTTGGGACAACTAATTTGGAAACTCGTTCCCCAGGCGGCGCGGGCTAAAGGCATTCCCCTCAAATTCCCCGTACATTCGCACTTTATCTACGATCGCGGCATTCCCCTCTGGGCTGGTGCCGGCGTCGGCTGGCTGTATTCCCAACTCGGTGGCACTCCGATCGTTCGCGGTAAAATCGATCGCCTCGGATTGCGATCTGCCCGCAATTTATTTGCCAACAGCCAATTCCCGATCGCCGCCGCCCCAGAAGGCGCCACCAACGGTCACAATGAAATAGTTAGCCCCCTCGAACCGGGAATTGCTCAAATGAGTTTCTGGTGCGTTGAAGATTTGCTGAAAGCCGGACGCACTGAAAAAGTTTTAATTGTGCCGATCGGCATTCAATACCGCTATGTCGAACCACCTTGGCAACCCCTAGAAAAACTTTTAACTCAATTAGAAATAGATTGCGGATTGCCAGAATTAGATAGTAGTAATAACGCCACTTTTACTCCCGAAATTACAGTTTCAACAGACCCAAATCACAACTTCCAATATATGCGCCTAATTAGATTAGGCAGCTATTTACTAGAAGTAATGGAGCAGTTTTACACCCGTTTTTATCATCAAAACTTTATCTCAAAAACCGCAGATGCAAGTTCCCTGCAAATACCTGGTTGCAAGGCAGATCGAGCGGTCACAGAAAAAGTTTTTACAGCGAGACTGAAAGCACTTTTAGACGTTGCCCTACTTGTAGCAGAAGAATATTTTAACTTAAAGCCCAAAGGCAGTTTGATAGACCGCTGCCGCCGTCTGGAACAAGCAGGCTGGGACTATATTTATCGAGAAGATATCAAAAATATTGCAGCACTTTCTCCCTTAGAAAGAGGATTAGCCGATCGCCTCGCTGAAGAAGCGAGTCTTCGGATGTGGCATATGAGACTTGTAGAAAGTTTCGTATCCGTCACCGGCCGGTACGTCCAAGAAAAGCTGACCGCAGAACGTTTGGCAGAAACAACTTTACTGCTGTGGGACGTACTAACTCGCATCAAAGGGGGAAATCCTTTCGGCCGGCCGAAGTTGGGCAAACAGCAAGTACAAATGACCGTGGGCGAACCGATATCAGTGAGCGATCGTTGGGATGGATATCAAACCAGCCGCCGGTTAGCAGTTGCCGAACTCACTCAAGATTTGCAATCAGCTTTAGAAGCAATGATTAAATCTTAATTAGTCACATCGGGAAGAGGTTCAAGGGAAGAAGGAAGAAATTCGAGGGAAGAAGCAATATATATTTTTCTTCAGTACCTTTTTCTTTTGTGAAGTGTAAACAGATTGTTATAGACTTTTGGCATAGGTCTGATGAACCGCCAACGCTCGCTCGACAAGGAACCAATAAAAATTACCGATGACTAACAAACCGATCGATTTGTCTACTAACTCAATTAAGGTAAAACTGCTGAATTATTTAGCACAGGAATTGCTCACCCCGCTCACTTCGGTGATCGGCATGGCAAGCGTGTTGAACCAAGAAATTTACGGCCCCTTAACCAGCAAGCAAAAAGAATATATCGACGTGATCCAAGACAGCAGCCGGTCTTTGCGATCGCTCGTTGAAGAAATTTTGGAACTCGCAGAACTCGATGATTCCGCTTTCACCTTGAGGCGAACAGCAGTCGATATAGAAACTTTGTGCCAGCAGGTGGTGACAATCCTGTCGCCTGCGGCCTCTAGACAAGAGCAAGAAATTAACTTGTCGATGGGGCCCGGGCCGCGCATCTGGTTGGTCGATAAAGATAAGGTTCAGCAAATGCTGCACCACTTAATTTTTAGCATTATTCAATCTGCTGGGGCAGGCAGCGTGATTCGAGTCCACGTTTCTCGGAAAGAAGACGGTATCAACATCGGAGTTTGGGTTTTTCATCCTTGGTTGGGAGAAAGTTTGCCCCATGCTAAACTCTACACCGACTACTTGTTGAAGGTCGGATCGGGTAGCGGTTCGCCATCTAACTCCGAAACCGAATCCCTCGGACTCGAACCGCAACTTCCGACACAGGGTTCGCAGCGATTAACGCTGGCGTTTTCTGAATTGGCGTCTTTGGTGGCCGAGAATGCCGAAGATACCGCACCTGTGTTAGCTGGTTACGAGGCCAGGGAACGCTTGGGGCTGCTGCTTTGCTGCCAATTAGTGGAAATTCAAGGCGGTCAACTCTCGATTCAAGGTACCCCGGAATCTGGATATCGCTACGTGCTCTGGCTTCCCTGCACCAATGCTACGGAATTGTTGGAAGGCTAAAGAATGAAGAAGGAAGTTCGGCAACGGATTTTCTAACGGATGTAACGGATGGAAAGAAGAAGGAAGAAGAAACAAGTCATTTGTTAATTAATACTGAGATGTTGCACCATTCTCAATAAGGCTTTTATGCGCGGGCTCGCGTGCCCCACCCACAAAAAATTTATTCTTTGTGGAGCCGACCAGAAAAGCCTTAAGGGAGAATGGTGCAAAATTGGAGTTACTAGCAATTCTCGATGCTTTTAGACTCAATTCCCAATTCCCAATTCCCAATTACCAATTACCAATAATCAATCTAAAAATGAATTCAGTTTGGCAACAGTTAACTCTGGCTAATTTGCCGCTCTCTCAGTGGCAAAGTGGAAGTTATTTATTAAATTTGGCGATCGGCTCTTTACGCAGTTGGCGGCAGAGTAGCTGGCTGATGCAGTGGGCAGAACCCCTGGGTTTTGTTTTGCTGGCCTTGACGTTCGGTTTGGGGCCGTTTGTGAACAATGCCTTGGTGGGGGTGTTGATGGCGGCTGGCGCGGCATTTTGGGTGCTGCTGACTGTTTCGGACGATCGCGCGATCGCCTTGACGCCGATTCACTTGTTGGTTCTGCTGTACTGGGGGATTGCCACCGTCGCAACCGCGATGTCGCCGGTGAAAGTCGCCGCTTTTACTGGTTGGAGCAAGCTAACGCTGTATTTGCTGTTTTTTGCGCTGATGGCTCGGATATTGCGATCGCCCCGTTGGCGATCGTGGTTAATTGCCGTATTTTTGAACGTCGCTCTAGTTGTCAGTTTCTACGGCGTGCGGCAGTGGATTGACAAAGTGCCGCCATTAGCTACTTGGAACGATCCGACTTCTATTCAAGCCAATGTCACGCGAGTTTACAGTTTTCTGGGAAATCCTAACTTGCTTGGTTCCTATTTACTGCCGGCTATTGCATTGAGCGCCGCCGCACTTTTTGTGTGGAAAGGATGGGGAACAAAAATTTTAGCATTGACGATGCTAGTGGTGAATTGCGCGTGTTTGCGCTACACCGACAGCCGGGGTGCTTGGATCGGTTTTGTGGCTCTACTGGTGGTATTTTTAGTGTTGCTGTGGTACTGGTACAGCCCTTTGATGCCTCGGTTCTGGCGGACTTGGGCGCTGCCGTTAGGGTTAGGAGGTTTGGTTGGAGCCTTAATTTTGGGAGTGGCTTTAGTCGAGCCTCTGCGCGATCGAGTTTCGAGTATGTTTATTGGACGAGGTGACAGTAGCAACAATTTTCGGATTAATGTTTGGACGGCGGTGATTGACATGATTCGCGATCGACCAATTCTCGGAATTGGCCCGGGCAACACTGCTTTTAATAAAGTTTATCCGCTTTATATGAAGCCGAAATTCACTGCTTTGAGCGCTTATTCCGTGCTGCTGGAAATTGCGGTGGAAACCGGTTTTATCGGTTTAACTTGTTTTCTGTGGATGCTAACAGTAACAGTCAATCAAGGTTTGTTGCAGATAAAAAATCTGCGGGATGCACAATTTAACATCTCTAATTTAGAGGAAGAATCCCGCAATCGCCAATCTAAAATCCCAAATCTAAAATCGAATCAGGGGTTTTGGTTGATTGGGGCGATCGCAACTTTAGCCGGCATGATGGCCCACGGTTTTGTCGATACAGTTTGGTACCGGCCGGAAGTTAATATGCTTTGGTGGTTGATGGTAGCAATTATTGCTAGTTTTTACAGCAACTCGCACCAACAGCAAGATTCAGCTTTGACGGAGGGCGAGTAGATAGAATTGCTGGCGGGGATTTTCTCCCCGCCGGGTGCGGATTCCAGCAATAGCCGATACAGCAATGATAAAGAGTTATATCAGTGCCAAAAAAGAATGCAGCTTTATGCAAGCTGCAAACCATTATAGCCATAAGTTATTTCCAATTCTTCAATTATTAATCTCAAATCTCAAATGCTATAAGGTGCGGAGGGCGCACCCTGCATACTACTAATACATACTACATACCTGTTGCTGTAAAGTGGTGATGGTACACTCTACAAAATTTATTGAAAATAACTCTTATTCTTCGCTATCCGAAGGCATGATGAATCTGGGACACGGATATTTTCCACCATCTCTATCTCTGCACCCCCTCCTCCTCGCTTGATTAGAGTCGAACGGCGTTTCGACTGATTCATTAACGGTAATTTTAACAGTCGAAGGAGTTGGCAGTGCTGTTGAGGCTTGACTTAGCTCCAGTACCGTTATAATTGCCAGTATGGTTGATGAAAACAAAACTGTGCGTTTCATTTATTTGTTTTTTCCTCGTTTAATCGTTGACGTGCCATCCCTATCCATATATCCTCATCGAATTCTTGAGAATCCGCATACTTTAGACAAATTTTCCACTGCGGTAGCGCTTCCTTCGTATTTTTCATCTTTTCTAGGACTTGCGCTTTTAAGCAGTAGCTTGCTGGTATTTCACTATCAAGTTTAATCGCTGCATCCAGATGTTGCAATGCCTCTGAATATCGACCCTGTTCCAGGCGAGCCCATCCCAAGTTTTTGAGTAAAGAATATTTTACTCGATCGTCCTCAGCTAATTTCAAACCTAGCCACAAGAAATGAACCGCAGCCGGATAGTTTTTTTGCTCAACTATATATAATCTAGCCAGATTGCTGTAAGCAGCAGGTAGACCGAGTTTTGCAGCTTGCAGATATTTTCCCCTGGCGCACTGTAAATCTTGCACCTCTTCGCAAAGCCATCCTAAATTGTAAAGAGCTGTTCGGCTTTTTGGATCTACCCAGAGGGCTAACTCATATGCTTTTTGAGTATCCGCCAATCGATTGGCTTTGTAGTTTTCAAACGCAATATTATTAAAAAAAGATGCCAGTTCCGGCAAAGCAATTTTCCAGCCGCCAAAGCCTACTGCTAGCATCAGTAAGAAGGCTCCCCACTTGGAGTTATGATGCTTTTTTGCTGGCTCTTTCATGGCATTGAAAAGGTTAGCTAATGGTGTGATTTTTAGCATTTTTTAACTTGAGAGTTGGGCGATATTTTGTTTTCCAGATTTAATTGCCACCCTAATGGCATCATAATCTTAGGAAATGACTCAGGATTGAGCCCATTTCTCCATAAGAGTTTGTAAGTCCACAGCCGAATGCTTGAGTAATGCTGCCACTACCTAGATGTATTCGAGCATAGGTTAATCATTCATGAGACTCCACAAGCCATCCGGATATTTTCAGGAAAAAAGAACCGGGAAGTCGGAACCGGGAAGAAGGCAGGACGGTTGGCGATTAAATAAGTAATAATACTTAGTTTAGAGGTGGCGATCACCAATATGTGACTGTATTAGGAGGTAAGAGGGCTCTCCTGAGTTTTAGGTGATTTTAAGGCGTTGCATAATAGCGGGATGATTTTGATTTTTTTGTAGGATGGGCTCATGGGCCCGTGCGGTGTATTTTCATAGCAGGCGGGACGCCTAACCCCTACTCCCCACAATCATCATCCTCAAATTGTGCAACGCCGATTTTAAAATAAAACTTCCTGCGGTACGGGCTCTAAAGCCTGCGTGAGGGAGACGCTCACACTACCGTTTCCACCACAAATCCAGGAGAGCCGATAGGATGGACTCCGTTGAATTAACTCTAATAGGACTTACGCAAAAAATCATTTTTTACACTATCTGTAGTTGTAAGGTGCGCCTAGCGCACTCTACAAGTAGAGTCTGTGCGTAAGTCCTGTCTAAATTAAGTTTGTAGTGACGGTGGAACTCCTCAAAATCCTCCCTTGAGGATATTGAAAAATATTATGATGAGTAATTAACCGAACGCGAGCTAAAATAATCAATCACTAGGGACAATCACCAATCACTAATTACTAATGACTCCTGACTAATAAACATCTCCCGAAATTCAATCTCAACCTTTAAGTCGCAAAGGTTTCAGTTTTTTTCCGGAGATGTCTCATGACAGATGACTAAGGACTGATGACTAAAATTGCTTCATCGCTCTTTCCATATCCCGCTTGTCTTCGCGTTTCTTCAAATCTTCGCGCTTGTCGTACAGTTTTTTCCCTTTACCCAAACCGATATCCAGTTTTACCCAACCGCCTTTCAAATACATTTTTAACGGCACTAAAGTCAAACCTTTTTCTTCGACTTTGCCGATTAATTTGCGAATTTCCTGCTTGTGCATCAGCAATTTACGGGTGCGGCGCGGCTCGTGATTAAAATAGTTGCTAGCACTTCTCCAAGGCGAAATGTGAACGTTTATCAGCCACAGTTCCCCGTTCCGAACTAAGCCATATCCATCCCGCAAATTGGCTTTTCCTTCCCGAATAGATTTGACTTCGGTTCCCTTCAACTCGATGCCTACCTGATATGTCTCTATAATTTCATAGAGATGGCGCGCTTGTCGGTTATCGCTAACAATTTTGTATCCGGGACTTTTTTCGCTCATTTTTACCTCCGCTAAAATTAATTATTATAACGCTAGCTTCTCTGTAGAGAAAATCGAAGCTTGACAAAACTTAAATAATCGGTCTAGACATTACCAATTTGGCTGAGCTAAGATGTCACCAACGTGAATGTCAAGCGGTATCATGCAGCGCACCAAGATCACTGATTCTGCAATTCCAAATTCTGTTACTCCTCATCCTGCGGTAAATTTGCTTTGGCTGGCTCCTTTTTTGCTGGCGCTTGCTTGGTTTTGGGCCAATATCTCGGCTGTTAAGTGGCTGTTATCCTCGTTTGTTGAGATACCCACACTGTACAAGATAGTAATTGGTTTTTTGATTGTAGCATTAGTAGTGCGCTCGAGCGGGAACTCCGTTAGCGCAGCCCTCGAAGAGGATCGCCCGCCGGGATTTTCGCCCAATTTCGTTTTGAGGCGATATCCGCTGCTGTTGATGTTGGGTGCTGGTATTTGCTCGATCGCCCTTCAGTGCATAATTGATATCAAACAAATTAATGTTCTGCTATTTATCCTAGGAACTTACGGGCTGTGCGGCTTATTGGTGGAGCAGAACTTTTGGCGAAAAAACTTACCAGTTGCGGGCTTGCTGGCTTGTATTTTACCATTCAACAGTCAGTTGAATAGCGGCTTAGGTTTGCCGGCGCGAGTGGTGACTGCTCAAGTAGTAGAACATTTGCTCTCAATGCTGCACGTTGGGGCTATTTCTTCTTACGATATTATCGTTTTGGAAAACGGCATCGCTCACGTTGACGTGCCTTGTAGCGGCATTAAAACTCTCTTAGTGGGAACCCTATTTTTGCTGGCTGCTACCTGGCTCGAAAAGCGTAAATTGAGTTTAAAATGGCTGGCTGTATGCGCTGCTAATCTCTTAATGTTGGTGTCTGCTAACGCTTTGCGGGTTGCCGTGCTAGTGCTGGTTGCCCAAGTTTTCCAACAGCCCACCTATGCAGAAATCCTGCACGTACCCCTGGGAATTGTGGGTTTAATCTGCGCTTGCTTCTTAAGTTGGTTGATGCTGCAAAAGGTTCCAAAATTTCAAGAAACAAAAGAAACTGATTTTAATTCGCAACGGGATTTAGAAATACTCAAAAATCAGCCTTTGGCTAAGCCGGGACTAATTGTGGCGGTGGCTGTTTTGGGTGCAATTTCTCAATTGTATCATGTAGAAAGTGAAAAATTAGCGATCGCCCCCCTGAAATTTCCCGAACCGATTGTATCCGAATCAATCCCGCTGAATTCCAGCGAACTAAAATTTTTTGGCAATTACCCCGGCACCCAAACAGAGAAAAAGAGATTTGTGTCAGGCAACTTGCGCGGTTCCATGCTCACAGTAGCCAGCACATCTTGGCAGACTTATCACGCACCAGAATTGTGTTTTATAGCCAGCGGTATCCCCGTCAATCGAATAGAAAGAAAACAGCTAACTCCTGCTGTAACGGCGCGCTGGCTGTCTGTGAAAGACAACAAACTATCCGCTGCATACTGGCTGCAATCGGCGCAGCAAACTACCGATAACTTCTTGTCCCGCATCGGCAGCGACATCACCCATAAAAATCATACTTGGGTGCTAGTTTCCATTCTCTTTGACAGTTCCGTAAACCCCGCAAGTTATGAAATCAAAAACTTCGCTAATACTGTACATAATACCGTCGATTTTAGCTTAAAAATAGGTAAAAATGAAAAATTTGAAACAGGCATTTAATATAATCTTTCAGTCAATATTTTGGCTGTGGAATCTGACATTTTTGTCAATTGTTTATCTAGGAATTTTGCCCTATGTAGGAATTCCCTTAATTCAAGCCACAATAGACAGAACAATCCCCCTGCAATTTTTGTTAACCTTAACAGCACTGATAGCAATACCGACACTATCTACCGTAATCGGATTCAGGAGTTTTAGGAAGCAACCCTTGCAGCTAATGCGATTGTTTTACGGAGTAGAAACACCATTATTTTTGCTCTGCTTACTCCGGTTATTTATCCTGCGAGAACTCACCCCAGCTAGTTCTCAAATCATCGCTACTATCGCTTTGTGCATTGCAGCCTTTTTAGTGGAAATGCTGTACGGATATGTGGGGCAAATAGAAAATGTTCAAAACATTTCAGATTTCCCAACTTCCCATAAAAAACAACCTCGTTTTTTAAGCTTAATCGGAGAAAAGCCAAGTGTCTGGCTGCAATTAGGATGCCACAGTTTAATGCTAGTAGTTGGTATTTGGGCGGCAACATTGCTGATGTTTTACGCTCTACCTGTGGCATTGTTTACACTTTATGGATTTTTTACCGTAGTCATTGAATTTTTCAAATTTACATGGGTATTACCATTTCTGGAGATGTTTAAATACCAGGCCTTTGCCTGGGCTTTCATTTGGATACCGCTATCCTTCATATTCTTTGGTTTAAGCTGTAGCTTGTTCGTGGTTATGCCTTCGCTGTATGGCTTTCTATACATTCATTCCGGGCGGAAAATATGGCAGAGTTTTGCTGCACAATACGGGAAAAATAAAGCGCTAATCGGAAGTTTGGGAGTCATAGCAGCTTGGCTGGCTATTTTCTCCGCTTTGCAGCAGCAACCACAAGTTGCAGCAATGAAAATGCTGGCGACTCCCGCAGCAAATGACACTGCTCGCCAAACTTTATTAGCCAAGTCTGATATGATTCGATCGGGCTTAGTCAATGCTTATTTGTCCCCTTACCGCTACCTCAGCACTGTAGGAGAAAACAACCACATTTATGAGATGTACAAAAACACTTTGAATTTTTCTGACGCAGCCGCTCAGACAGTGCAGAACAGCTATAATTTTTTAATGTCGCCGTTTTTGTATCAAGGCTCTAGTGCTGATGTGGAAAAAGCCGAAAAACTCTATGGCCAATTCTTCGATACGGAACTGCAAAAAGGCGACACAGAAGCAGTAAAACACGCGGTACAGTCAACATCAAACCGGGAAGAAGCAAAAGCAGGTTTGCTGAATGTCAATCAGGAAAAAGTATGGTTGCAGTCGCAAGAAGTGACAGTCAAAGAAAACGGCGACTGGGCTGACGTTCAACTCTACGAAGTTTACAAAAATCAAACGCCGAACTTGCAAGAAGTATTTTACTACTTTTCCCTGCCGGAAAGCGCCGCAGTTACAGGAGTTTGGCTGGGAGATACTGGCGATTTAAACAAACGTTTTGTATTTACGGTATCCCCTAGAGGTGCCGCCCAGCAAGTCTACAATCAACAGGTAGCAGAAAGAGTAGATCCGGCTTTGTTAGAACAAATTGGCCCCAAACAATACCGCTTGCGGGCTTTTCCAATTCCGGTAAAACGAGAATTCACCCAAACAGACGGGCCAACGGAAATGCACCTGTGGCTTACTTACAAAGTCATGCGCCAGCCGCAGGGTTGGGCTATGCCTGTTTTGGCTGAGAAACGCAACATTTTTTGGAACCAAAATACTCGCCGCACGATCGCCGGGAAAGATGTAAAATACAGCGGGAAAGAAGCAATAGAAACTTGGCTGCCATCCTTTTTGCCCGCAGCCGCACAGCAACCGCTAACAGCGCAGCAGGCGGTTCTACCGGGAGGAAATATCATTTCTGCTAAGCCACTGGCTGATGCAAATTACTCGCTACCGCAAGGCAAAAAATTTGCAGTTATTCTCGATACTTCTCGCAGCATGGCGGCGGAAAGTAAGGAAGTAAAAGAGACTTTTGAATGGTTGAAAGCGAATGCAGCAGGCAAAAATGGTGTTGATTTGTATGTCGCCAGCGCTGCGGGAATGCCACCTAAGTTTGTGGAAGATGTACGCAATTTCGATGCGGGAAAGGTGACATTTTATGGTACGCTCCAGCTCAAAGATATGCTCCAACAGTTTACACAGTTGCGGGGCGATAAAAGTTACGATAGTGTATTTTTGGTGAGCGATCGCCACAGTTACGAATTATCGGACGATCGCAAACCTAAACTTTCCATCTCTGCACCCCTATGGACAGTGCATTTGGGAGGTTTGCCCCCCGGCTACGACGACGCAACTTTAAAGGTGATTCAAGATAGCGGCGGTGGAGTTGCTACGGATGTCAAAGAGGCGATGCAGCGAGTAGCAACCACAGCAGCTTCCGGCCCATCTACAGTTAGCGTTGTTGACGGCTATGCTTGGAGTTATGCCAAAACCCCGCAGTCGAAAAAAACCGCTAAATCGGCGGCAGTTGCAGAGTCAAAAAATGCCGGAAATGAAGGCTTTAAACCGATAGCTGCGCGGCAGTTGATAACTGCACTTAGCAAGCAGAAAAGTTCAAATCAATTGACGCAACTGGATGCGATGCACGCAGTAGCTAAAAATTTCAAAGTGGTGACGCCTTATTCTTCGATGATTGTGTTAGTTAATGACGCGCAAAGGGAGCAGCTAAAAGCAGCGGAAGCTAAGAGCGATCGATTTGACAGAGAGGTAGAATCCGGTAAGGAGGAGTTGAGTAAGCCGAATAATCCTCTGAATGTTTCGGGGGTTCCTGAACCGGAAGAATGGCTGCTTTTGGGGGTTGGTGCGATCGGGATTTTGGTGGTTTTCCTCCGCCAGCGGCGCGCGAAAGCGGTAGGTTGAAAGTATTAAAAGTCGCAGATCCCCGGGCCGGACACGGCATTGCCGTGTCCCTACAGACGATCGCGTACAATCTATATTTACCGCTACCTTTCAGAATTTTAACTTCCAGCTTCCAGCCTGGTAATGAGTAAATGACTGATCAATTATGACTAATCTATCTCCACAAAAACTCGATCGCCCTCAATCTTTACCGGATAAGATTCAAGGGCATCGGCTGGTGCATTCAAACATTTACCGCTATCTAACTTGTACTGATACTTATGGAACGGACAGGTAATGATACCGCTGCTTACCTTACCCATGTCGATCGGATATTCCAAATGACTGCAAGCATTGCGGTAACAAGTGACATTCATGCCTTGACGGTTTAATATCACTGAAGTTTCCTCAACTTTTACCTTCAACACACCCCATTCGGGAACTTGATTTACTGCTGTTATCTCTACCCACATATAATCTTTCTCGTTTTAAATAAATGATTGCAAACTAATGGGCGATCGTCCTTGAATGCAGCAAGGGCGATCGGTGCGACACTCTCCACACCTGAGAACCTAACCGTTTTCCTCGCCATTTCCCAGGTACAACCTGACAAATTCATCAGCCGCCTGCCGATTGAAAGTCTGCAACGCTTGCTTAATTGCAAATACCGCCTCGGCAGATGGGTCTCGTTCTTCACTTACCCAACGGCTAACGTTTGAGCGATCGATTTCCATCTTTGCCGCCAATTGATATTGACTGATATCGTATGCCTCTAATATTTTTTTGAGGGCTTTACCTGCTCTTCCCATGCTCCCGATTGTGTCAGAGAGTCATGCTCCTGTAAACGTTGCTGATTGTCATCTAATGCGCTACACTGCGAGTAGTTGACAATTAGCACCTATCAGATCGAGGAGATCGACGGCCATGACTCAAACACAGCTTTTTGTTTCCACAGATATCAACGAAATCCCTACATCGCCGACTTTGCACCCAAATCCTGTGCCTGCTGAACCAAACCGAGAACCTGTGCTGATTCTGGTGATTGGCTCCCAGAAGGGAATCGATAAAATTGTTAGCGCACTCTACTTGCGTCGCTTTGCAGCAGTTCAAGAATGGTCGCAGATTTTACCTGCCCCGACTATCGGCAAGCTCATGCGGAGTTTGATTCGCTATGTTTCTTTAGATTAAATTGGGCAAAAATGCTCTTTTACATCAGACGCAGTGTTCTGCAAAACTGAATGGGGCGATCGCATTTTGAATTAAGTGCGAGGGTTTCTTCCTTCTCAATTTAATTGTAAGGCTGCTCAAATACCAGAGTCTGGCTGGTGCGATCGCCTCAATATTTGACGATCGGCCTCAAACATACTATTCAGCTTTTCCCTAGGGATGAATCTGGCTTAAAATCACCCTCAATCTGTCGTAATCATCCTTCAGCAAAACACTCAAACTCCTCCCCGCTTCCACCAACCAAGATCGATCGCGCATCCGCAACTGATAAATCTCCCGAATCGCCGCCGCCGTCAGCGCATCCACCGGCGCATTAGCCACCCCCAGCAGCGTCCTCAAAAAATCCAACTGCACGGTAAAATCAATCACTTCATCCGGTTCGCAGCGATAAACCGCCTGGTGAATTTGCGGCGGGCGCGGCGGCAAATACTGATAAATTTTACCCCTAGATGGGCCGTGGCCGTTCAACCTTTCCGGCGCAGCCTCAAACCCCACTATCGCCACTCGAAACTCGGTTTTGAGCATCGCAAAAATCTGCGGTTGTTCTTCCCGCAACTCTTCCAGCGACAAACCCAAAGCGCGAGCTCTGTGCACCGAGTCGATCGGGCTAGTCGTAGCGTAATAAACCACCCCGTAAATTTGATTTTTCGACTCTTCATCCTCGGCCTTCACCCAACTCCCAAAAGGCGGCATCACGGGAAAGCTTAAGTCTTCCGGTTCCAAACATTGAGCCAAAAACTCCGAAGTTGCCGTCTCGATCACCTCAGCAATGCGATCGGGATGGCGCTCTTTTGTAGCAAATTGGGGTAAAGGTAAACGCATAGTTTTAGTGATTAGTCATTAGTCATTAGTCATCAGTTATCAGTCATTAGTCATTAGTCAAGGGTTTTCATTTAGTAACCTGGTCTTGGGTACTTTACCAAGTACAAATTACACCTTAACCCTTACCAATGACTAATGACCGCTGACTATTTCACGCGACCAGCCGTCGCATCCACAAGTTCCAATTGCGACAGCCGAAACGTGATCAGCTTGTCCCAATTGCCACCTTCAAACAGTACCGCGACCTTCCCGTCGGTAACTCGCTGGACTTGTCCTTGAAAGGCGTAGTAAATCTCACCCTTATCTTTAACTCGAACTGCCGAACCTGGAAAAATCATAATTGTTTGAATGTTATGTTTGCTGTTTACAGTTTACCTTTTCTTGGCGATCGAGACTTGATGCTAAAACAGGCAAGATGCCTGTTCCACAAACTAAACAGGCAAGATGCCTGTTCCACAAACTAAACAGGCAAGATGCCTGTTCCACAAACTAAACAGGTTTCTTGTGGGGTGGGCGTCCCGCCCGCCCATCAAAAGCTGATTAACAATGCAAGATGTGAGTTAGGCTAAGGCTGCTACGGAAACTTTACCGGCAATGCGGCCCGCGATCGCCCGCAACTCCCTAGCTGAAGCAGAACCCGGTTGCCCCACCACGATCGGCACCCCCGAATCGCCACCTTCCCGCAACGGAATTTCCAGGGGAATGCGGCCTAACAGCGGCACTCCCAACTCAGCAGCAGTCTTTTCCCCGCCACCGGAACCGAAAATATCGTATTGCTTGTCTGGCATATCGGGCGGCACAAAATAGCTCATGTTTTCCACAATTCCCAATACCGACACTCCCAACTGCTGGAACATCTTTAACCCCTTGCGGGAGTCCAACAAAGCCACAGTCTGGGGCGTCGTCACGATCACGACACCAGCCATCGGCACAGCCTGCGCCATTGTCAACTGCGCGTCTCCAGTACCCGGAGGCATATCGACAATCAAATAGTCTAAATCGCCCCAATTTACCTGATAGAGGAACTGCCGGATGATCCCGTTCAACATCGGGCCGCGCCAAATCACGGGCTGGTCTTTGTCAATTAAAAACGCCATCGACACTAATTTGACGCCGTAGTTGAAGGCGGGTTCGAGGCTTTCCCCGCTTTTTCCGTCCCTAACCATGACTTTCGCGTCCCCCAAACCCAACATTGTCGGGTCGTTGGGCCCATAGATATCCGCATCCAGCAAACCCACCTTAGCGCCGGTTTGCGCCAGCGCTACGGCCACATTTACCGCCACCGTGCTTTTGCCGACGCCGCCTTTGCCGCTGGAAATTGCGATAATATTTTTCACTCCTTCAATGCCTTGGCGATCGACCACTCCCTTCTGCTGGGGCGTCTCGGCTGTCACCTCCACCGCCACTTTTTCGACTCCTGGCAACTGTTTGACCGCTTTTTGACAATCTTCGACAATAAATTCTCGCAGCGGGCAAGCAGGCGTTGTCAGCACTAAAGTAAAACTGACGACACCGCCGTCAATTTTTATGTTACGAATCATGTTCAATTCCACCAAACTCTTTTGCAGTTCGGGGTCTTGCACGGGTCGCAGGATTTCTAAGACTGAACTAACATCGAGTGTATTGGGCATTGTGTTCTCCACCATAGCTCTGCAATTGGGTTAGCGAATTTTCGATCGCACGTTTAAGTATATTTTTATTGCTATTTTTTAATGTAACTTCATAGCGATCATTTGCAGACCTGCGGTGGCATAATTACATGACGACAGGATTTGGGACTCACGGTCAATCTCAAACTCAAATGCGCTCGGCAAGAATTTCTACGACCGAAAGCAATTTGCTCGCAATCCCCGAATTGATCCGTGGTCGCAATTCTTCAATCTAAAATCTAAAATCTAAAATCTAAAATCGGATGACAGTTTCTACCACACTTAAAACCGCCACTTCCCCGTTTTTGCCTCCCGCTGACTCTAGAGCTAGAGTCAGCCAATTTATGAAAACCCTACAAGACGAAATTTGTCAATCCCTCGAACAAGTCGATGGCGTTGGCAAATTTAAGGAGGACTCTTGGGAACGCTCTGAAGGCGGCGGCGGACGTTCTCGCGTCATGCGCGAAGGCAATGTTTTTGAACAAGGGGGAGTCAATTTTTCCCAAGTTTGGGGCGAAAGTTTGCCGGCTTTGATTCTGGCCAAGCACCCAGAAGCTGCAGGTCACGATTTCTATGCAACTGGCACTTCGATGGTGCTGCACCCGCGCAATCCCTACTTGCCTACGGTTCACCTGAATTACCGCTATTTTGAGGCGGGGCCGATTTGGTGGTTTGGCGGCGGTGTGGATTTGACTCCTTATTACCCGTTGGCTGAGGATGCAGCTCATTTTCACAAAACTCTGAAAGCAGCTTGCGATCGCCACCATCCCGGATATTATCCGACATTTAAACTCTGGTGCGACGAATATTTCTACCTGCCTCACCGCCAAGAAACCCGCGGCGTGGGCGGTCTGTTTTTTGACTACCAAAGCGCTCAAGGCGCGCTTTACCGCGACCATCATGTCAAAGGCAAGGCCGCTGAGTGCAGCAACAACATCGGCGTGCCGGAACCTAGGACTTGGGAGTCGCTCTTCGCCTTTGTACAGGACTGCGGCCGGGCATTTTTGCCGGCTTACACCCCCATAATTGAAAAGCACCGATCGAAAGAATACGGCGAGCGCGAGCGTAATTTCCAACTTTACCGCCGCGGCCGTTACGTTGAATTTAACTTGGTGTACGATCGAGGCACGACCTTTGGCTTGCAGACCAACGGACGCACCGAATCGATTCTCATGTCCCTGCCACCTTTGGTACGCTGGGAATATTGTTACGAGCCAGAACCCAACTCTCCCGAAGCCGAACTCTACTCCAAGTTCTTAAAACCGCAAGATTGGGCGAATTGGATGCCTCAGCAGTCACCGACCTGAGTTAAACTACTGGGACAGTAACCACCGCGATAGATAATAAATTTGAGGGAAGGGTCAGTGATTCATATTGATCAAAAAACCCACACGCTTCAAGACGGTACAACAGTTATCGTCTTAGCACCGACAGGACGGTTGGACATCACGACAGCTTGGCAATTCCGCCTCAAGTTGCAAGAGTGTATTTCCAAACTCAGCCGCCATGTCGTAGTGAATCTTGGTCAGGTTAACTTTATCGATAGTTCTGGCCTGACCTCACTTGTAGCAGGTATGCGGGATGCGGATAAAGTTAAGGGAAGTTTCCGCATTTGCAATGTTCATCCAGAAGCCAAACTGGTGTTTGAAGTCACCATGATGGATTCTGTGTTTGAAATCTTTGAAACGGAAGAAGAAGCTCTAGAGGGGGTGCCGCGCGCAAGTTGATCGCCGGGCTGGTATCGGTTGCGATGTCACGGCAATTAAAGCTTGAGGCTCAGAAGCGTGCAGAAACCCCGCAGAATAACAGGAAGCAGGTAAATTCTTGCCTGCTTCCTGTTATTCTGCTTTCCTGACACATTTGATAGGCCACTTTAAACCGACAAGCTCTCATTTCCGTTCCGAAAAACCTATGCCGAAGCTAGGCATTCCTATTTAACGTGACCCAACGGTAAGATAGACCGCCACACCTTACCCGCACCAGAGACCTCTGTCGGGGAACGGGAAGATTATTTTGCTCCACCAACTGCACCTACTGAAACCAAACTAGCTGCTATTTGGAGCGAAGTTTTGGGACAGCAACAGGTAAGTATTAACGACAACTTTTTTGAATTAGGGGGACACTCCCTGCTGGCCACCCAAATCATTTCTCGCATCCGGCAAGCCTTTTCGCTCCAACTGCCCCTACGCCATCTGTTTGAAGCGCCCACCATCGCTTCCCTGAGCAAGGCGAGCGACGAAACTGCATACCAAACTGAGTTACAGGTGCAGTCTTCCGGGAAGGGGGCATTTGACGCTCTACCACTTCTGGCCCCTGTAGCGCGATGCACATACGTACCGCTGTCTGTCGCGCAAGAATTTATCTGGTATTGGCAGCCGTCGAAACCTGACAGTTGCCACTACAACAGTGGTGGGGGTTTACGTTTCAGTGGAGCCATCTCGCCCCAAATATTAGAGAGGAGCATTAACCTGAACTTCCCCCTGCCAATATACTTACTCCGGCTCAAAAGCCTCTCTTCACAACGGTTTCAATTGTTGAGTAAAAAATTTTGTACCTATGTAGATGATTGATATCTGTTTGCGATCGGCAATTATATTGAATCTACAACTATTGAGCGCGAGATCCTGCGTCAGCTATTGCTGATAAATGGGTACAAATTTATAGCTCAACAATTGAAACCTTTGTTGGGTAGGAATTTTAGGACTGTTAGTACATTTGTATGGGGGAAGTCCAGCTTAACCCGAACTGACGTTATTTATATCTGTGCAACGTCGGAACGTGCAAATTGAGTGACACCGCCCTCAAACCAATATCTCAGCAGCAAAATCCTGACGCTTGACAAATCTAAAAGGGCCCATTAAAGCTCCCCAGGTAGCTTCGCCTGTCGTGGGGTTTATTCCTTTGTCGTAGCTGAGAAATTCCTCGCTTGCGGCTTCAAATCCCAAATCTACTTGGTAATTTTGCCCCCCGTAGGTAAAGCCGCAGCGAGTGCCCTCCGGCAAAGAAGCCCGAAACCGATAGCCGTTTGAGCCGAAATTTTGCACCGCAACCGAGAGGGTGCAGCCGGGGAGAAGTTGAATTTGCTCGCTGGTTAGCTTTTTGAGCAAGTCCGGGTTGCGACCGGCTCCTTTGACGGCTGCAATATCCTTGAACATATAATACTGAGCTTCGATAAGTCCCGGCGCTGTCTGTGAGTGCCTCAGTTGCACGATGCGGGGGCGGTATGGCTTGTCTAATTGCAGAATGCTGGCTTGTTCCGCAAACAGCACAATGCTGGGTTCCTCCAAGAGAGCAACCGGCAGGGGTCTTTGCCACAAACGAAGGTGAACGTACCAAGTCGGGTCTGCTAGCGCTTGTTCCCGGTTGTCAAATTCGCCTGCCATATACTGGGCTAAAGCTATTAATTCAGGAGAAATTGTCATGTTTGTTTGATTTTTCAGGTTTATGGCTTGACAGCAAAAAGTTATTGTGATAAGCCTTGGAAGGTCTGGGCTGGGCAAGTCAGAAGATTAGATTTATGAGCGATCCCAGCTAAGCTATGATTGTAAAGATACTGGGGTTTTGCCCTCCTACTGCGACATATTAATTGTTGCTGCCGATCGCGCGTAAAATCTTTTTGATAAAATTTTGTGTCGCTTGGAGGCGGCAACGCTTAAAAAAAACTGGCAATTTTTGTCAGCCCGATCGCAGAATTGACTCCCCCGACTTTACTCACGCCGCGCTGGCACGCCCGCTGCGGCAAAATTATTTATCTATAAGACTCAGGTGAACAATAACCGTACTGTTTCAGATACTAAGCGAAGCTTCTATACGATTCACACTCGACCGATCAATTCAATTTACCGTCGAGTGGTGGAAGAGTTGATGGTAGAAATGCACTTGCTTTCGGCGAATGCCGATTTTCAATATGACCCAATTTATGCTTTGGGTGTAGTGACAGCTTTCGATCGATTTATGCTGGGATACGCCCCAGAAGCAGACAGAGTTTCGATTTTTAACGGTTTGTGTTCATCTCTCGGCGACGATCCAGCTCGCTACAAGCAAGACGCTCAGCGATTGGAAAGCTTGGCGGAGCGGCTTTCCGGGCAAGAGTTGCTCTCGTGGCTCGATCGCTCGACCAGCTTTGAAGATACAGCGGATTTGCAAGCGTCTTTAGGGGCGATCGCCAGCAACCCTCAATTTAAGTACAGCCGCTTGTTCGCGATCGGTTTGTTCTCGCTGTTAGAAAAAGCTGACGCCGACTTGGTAAAAGACCAAGAAACGCGAAACGACGCGATCGCCAAAGTCAGTGCGGCCTTGCACCTGCCAGAAGACAAAGTTAGCAAAGATTTAGATTTGTACCGCAGCAATTTGGAAAAAATGACCCAAGCGCGCATAGTGCTTCAAGATGTCATCCAAGCGGAACGAAAAAAACGCGAAAAGCGAGAAACAAAAGTTACCGCCAGCCCCTCAGCAGACTCTTCTGACAGCAACAATTAATCGTTTGGAAGAAGAAGGAAGTTTGGCAACGGATTCGCTTTCTGAGGATGTAACGGATGTCAGGAAGAAGGCCCTTCGGCTTCGCGAGCGGGTAAAAAGAAGGAAGAGGGGTTTTTTGTTTTTTCAAAAAACAAAAAACTCTTAAATTTTAATTTTTTTCTTAAATTCTGGCTTCGGCCTTGTGCCTTCAGATGAATGTTGCTTGCTCAGAAACTAAAAATCCCGCTTTCTGAATTGAGCGGGATCGACTTAACCAAAATAGAGCTGTTGGGGTGGTGCTAAGGCTGCGGCTCAAAATTAGTGGCGTTAGCTTGCAGCCAAGTGCTTAGCTGTGAAAGAACCTCGTTCCCAGAAGACTTGCCCAAAGCTGTGGGGTTTGGGGTGTCGGGCCTGTCCAAGTTGCGGGCGATCGCTGCGTTGACTTCTTTGGAAATCAAATCGTGAAGTTGCTCTTTAGCCCTAGCCCTTTGAAAGTGAGCTCCCTCTTCTGTCGTAGCGTAAAGAGGTGGCAGCCTATTTAAAGCATAAGCTGCAATATCTCCCACATCCAGACTCAAGTCGCTCGTCGCCTCAATTTCTGCCACCCTAGCGATCGCATCGCTGAGCACCAATTCTTCCATGACGTTGATGAACTGTTTGCGTGGCAGAACCACAACTTCGCCAGTCAACAAAGATCCCATCAGACGATCGAGAGCCATGTACTCTTCGATCGACAATTCCGAAGCCGTATTGCATATCCGTCCCACCTCAGCTTCCATAGACGGCGTTAAATAACCATCCTGCAAAGCCTGTTCAACAATTTTTTCAATACTCATATATGCGTCCCCGCTCAACGGCATCATTAATAAAGTTTTGTGAAGACGCAATTGTTAGCGTCTTGAGATTCGAGTTTGGAGGGTTGAGTTGAGAAATTTTATACAAATCCTAACTCAATACTGATAACCCATAACAGTTATGTGTAGACCCCAGCCACAAACTTACCCCATAATTGACGGCTTTATCCGTCAAAACCTGTAAAAACTCCTACTCAACTCCCTGAAGCCGCCAAGGTACAGGATCGACGGACTGCCCGTGCACGTACAATCCCCAGTGCAGGTGAGGGCCTGTGGAAGCCCCCGTTGACCCCAGAGCACCAATTACTTGACCTGCTTTGACGACATCGCCTTCCTTGACATCAATCCGGCTGAGGTGCATCAAAATACTTGCTACCCCCTGACCGTGATCGATACCAACCACGTTCCCGTGGATTTTGAACCCTTGCGACTCGCGTCCCACTAGAGACACCCGACCGGCTGCTGGTGCCACGACAGGGGAACCGTAAGCACCCGCGTAATCAACGCCCCGGTGGTAGTAGTCCTGAGCAAATACCCCATTATAATACCGCCGCACCCCGTAAATAGTGGTGATTTCGCCGGAGTTGGGGCGCAACAATTTGCCGTCCCAAAATTTTTCGGTTGTCACCAGTGCTTTAAATGCGTCTACACGATCGAATTCGGCATCTGTACCTTCCTCGTCTTTTCCAGGCGGTAGCCAGATGGATTGGGTGGGAAAATCTCGATCGCGCACTTGCACGCTCAACTTCTGCACTTGTCCGTCACCTGTGACTTGGATTTGGCGGGCACCGGGTTTCTCTACCGGCGTCGTCGGCAGCAGGGCCCGAAAGCGCCCGTTGCCGATGGGAAACGCAGGGTAGTTTTTCTGCTGTAAAGAAACTTTTGGAGTTTCCCCGCCGTTACCGTCAACCTGAATCATTACTGACAGCGTATCTCCCAGTTCGGGATTTGCCGGCGTCACAACTACCTGCAAAGCTTGCACTGGCAGGGCAAAACTCAGAAGGCCAGCAACAATTCCCCCGATCGAACTCACCGTTAGCTGGTTTGGCTTCAACCGTCGCCACCGGACAATAGCAGCCGCAATTATTTTTGCACTTTGCCCGCACTTGCCTCGATTCACAGTCATTATCATAGTTAGCTTTCCTTAAGCGTTGTCAAGCAGATATTCCTGTTGACTATACATCTCAAATATCTAGACTCAGTGAGTTTTTGATGACTCAAATCACAGTTTAGGCTCTCTCGGTCCGAAAGTAACAATAACCAGGTAGAAGGAGATTAATTTCACAGCAGACAGTATCGCGATTCTTAGCTTCCAACGCCGTCAAATCTTCGGCTTTTTTAGATTCTGCCTTCTGCTTTGGGAAAAAACTTTTTTTCAACAATATTTTTGCGCAGAAAAACTGTCAAGGGTTTTTCTATCAAAGAGTAGAATATGCAACCGAAAACTACGGCGAACACTGCTAGTAGAGCGGGAGCAAAGAAACCGTCGAAATATTTTTCTAAATTTGCATTTTGCATTATTTTTGTAATTGCTGTAATCACCGGCATGTGCGTCAAATATATCGAGTATGAGGCCTCACCCAAGAAAATTAAAAGATAAGGAATTTTAGGGGAATCCTTGAGGTCTATCGAGGTGGCAGCAATGATTAACAGAGCTGCTAGCACTCCAAAACTATGGATGCGTCCGACCCATATGTTTCCCCATACGGCGAGCATTCCTAAAATATATCCTAAATTTGCTATCCCAAACAATATCCACCTGTACTTACCTATATTATTGTTATATTTAATTACAATATACGCAGCCAAGCAGCCATAAACAAATTCTAGATTCATATTTCCAAATACTGCTTCCAGCAAAAAACTATCGTGGGGGAATGTTACAATTTTCCTATAATGTAAAATCGTTACCAATAGCCAAGCCGAAAGAATAGGCACAGAATGTTTAGGTTTCAGCCAGATAGCTATGCTGAACAATAAATAAAAATTTATTTCGTAAGTTAAAGTCCCAGCTACCTCCAGAATGGCCTTGTCATTTTGAGGAATCAAGAGCAGCGACCTAATTACATATCCCAAACTTAAATCTTGATTGTGAGCAAAACCTGGAATTACTAGAAATAAACACA
Organism: Microcoleus sp. BROC3; assembly: GCF_036702515.1. Taxonomy (NCBI): domain Bacteria; kingdom Bacillati; phylum Cyanobacteriota; class Cyanophyceae; order Oscillatoriales; family Microcoleaceae; genus Microcoleus; species Microcoleus sp. BROC3. The sequence goes on along the minus strand of NZ_JAUBTQ010000025.1, from coordinate 37,439 downwards.
AAGCAGTCAGAGTTACTATCCAGTATATCGGATAAATTCGCACGGCGCGCTTGACTAAAAAAGATTTTAACTGGTCTTTTTTACCGATCGCCGAGCGGTGAACGTATACCATGATAAAACCGCTCAAGACAAAAAAGTAATCAACACCGGTCCACCCAGCCCCAAATAAATTAAAAAAAGGAACTTGATTTAAATTATTCGCACTCTTAATAGTTATGTGAACCATGACCACGAATACAGCCGCAATGCCTCGATAAACTTGCAAGAGGTTAAGCTTTTTGTGAGGAGTGGAACTCTGTGTCATGAGAAAATACCTTAGCTAAGGGTAGCCGTTGTGCTTGTTCCTCAACTATAGTCAACGCGCCAAACATAGTCAACACATTAGAGACTATAATATAACTTTATACTTTTTTCATAAAGTTGTGCAAGAAGACTTCCGACTGATCGTTGACTTAGTTCTAGTTCTCGCTGCTGCCGCAGCAGGAGGACTCTTTGCATCGTTATTGCGACAGCCGGTAATTCTCGGCTATCTCCTGGGAGGGATCGTAGTTGGGCCGGCCGGTTTGGGGCTGATTAAAGAATTAATTCAGGTAGAAACCCTGGCTGAATTCGGGGTTGCTTTTCTGTTATTTGCCTTGGGAGTGGAATTTTCCTTCGCCGAACTCCAGAAAGTAAAAGCCATTAGTTTAGGCGGAGGGGGCTTGCAAATTGTGCTGACGATCGCCTTTACTACTGCAATTTCCTTGGCTGTAGGCTGGGTAGAATCGCCCGCTCAAGGCGTGTTTTTAGGAGCGATTCTGTCGCTTTCCTCGACAGCAGTTGTACTGAAGTGCTTGATGGAGCGCAATGAAGGCGGTACTTCCCACGGTCAAGTCATGCTGGGAATATTAGTAGTTCAAGATTTGGCCTTGGGGTTAATGCTAGCAGTTTTGCCGGCACTCAACCAGCCAGCAGAAGCGATCGGCATGACGGTAGCCTGGGCCCTGCTGCGGATCGGGTTATTTGCTGTCGGTGCTGTAGTGGCGGGCATTTGGATCGTACCGCAGTTGCTGCGCTACCTCGCAAAAACAGAAAGTCGGGAACTGTTTTTGCTGGGAGTTGTGGTTTTGGCTTTAGGAATTGCACTGCTGACAGAATATTTGGGTTTTTCGATCGAGATGGGCGCATTTGTGGCAGGTTTGATGATTTCGGAAGTGGAATATGCCGACCAAACTCTAACTTATGTCGAGCCTTTGCGAGATATTTTTGCATCCTTATTTTTTGTGACGATCGGAATGTTAATCGACGCGGTGTTTCTCTGGAACCATCTAGAATTAATTCTGGGATTGGTATTTCTAGTATTTGTAGGCAAATTCTTGATTATAACGCCGATCGTCCGATTATTTGGCTATTCGCTAAAAACAGCATTAATCGCAGGTTTGGGCTTAGCTCAAATAGGAGAATTCTCCTTTGTACTCGCTAGTTCCGGCCAAGCTATGGGGCTGGTTTCGCGGAACGTTTACCTGTTAATTTTAGGAACGACAGCCGTCACCCTCGTGCTGACTCCATTTCTATTGAGAAGCGTGCCGCAGTTATTGAAATGGGCGGAAAATTTTGGGCCTTTGCAGCGCTATTTTGACGAAACATCTCAACCTGTGGCAATAGCTGAAACTTTGCCGGAACAAAATTATGTTGTGGTTTGTGGCTACGGGCGAGTCGGCAGAATTTTAGTCAAAATGCTGCAAAGCCGCAACTGTTCAGTTGTGGTGATCGACGAGTCAGAAAGTAGTATTCAAGACTGCAGAGTGCAAGGAATTCCTTACATTTACGGGAATGCTGCCAGCTTGCACGTATTGGAAGCCGCGCGGGTGGAACGGGCCAAAGCCATGGCGATCGCCCTTCCCGATCCCATGAGCACTCGCTTGTGTCTGAAGCGGGCTTTAGAATTAGTCCCGGATTTGGATATTGTGGTGCAGGCCAACCAAGATAAAGACATCGAACTGCTTTACCAACTGGGGGCCTGGGAAGTCGTGCAGCCGGAGTTTGAGGCGAGTTTAGAACTGTCTTCCCACTTGCTGGCTGGCATGGGACTCTCGGCAATGGCGATCGCGCGGGATGTGCAGCAAATTCGCAGCAGCCGCTATCTGGAATTGCGGCCAGCGCGCGAACCTTTGGCGGTTTCGCGGGATTTGAAAGTGGCGGTTCGAGATATGAACAGCGAGTGGTACAGCTTGCCGTCGGGTTCTCCCATCGCCAGCATGACTCTGGAAGAAACTAACTTGCGGCAGTTGACAGGGGTCAGCGTGATGGCGATCGTCCGCAAAGATGGCGAGGAAATTGATTATCCCAACGGCAAGACAGCTTTGCAGTCGGGCGATCGACTTTTTGTAGTGGGAGAACCCGAAGAACTCATCAGTTTTGAGTTGCTGGCGAAGGGAGAAGTTGCAGTGCCGCAGGGCGACAGTTCTTGCCAGTGGCTGAGGCTGCCAGCAAACAGCCCTTGGGCGGGCAAAAAACTCTCAGAGGTAGATTTGCTGAGTCAGTACGGGGTGCAGGTGCGGGCGATCCGCCGAGAAGGGAAATTTACTCGCTGGCCGGACGGAACTACCAATCTGCAACAAGGCGATCGTTTACTGCTGTGCGGCGGCTTCTACGAACTAGGCTTGATGCAGCGGACGGCCTCGCCGCCTGTTCGGCAATCTGCTTTAAAGCTGCCTTTTATTACCGCCCAAGTCAGCGAAAAGCTGTTTAGCGATTAGGGAAGTTCGGCAACGGATTCGCTTTCTTCGGATGTAACGGAGATCGGGAAGACCGAAGTTGAAACAGGTTCGAGGGAAGAAGGAAGAGGTAAGAGGTTCAAGGTTCGAGGGAAGATTTTTCCCATCTCCCACTCTCCCACGTCTCCCCCGTCTCCCCCTCTCCTCAGCCGTTGGGTTTAAGATAAGCAATTGCTGGCCGCGAGATCAGAATTTGTGTTTCTGAGGGATCGAGGAGGCAAATGCAGCTATGATCCTGCCAAAAAATTCGGCCCGCTAGCAAGTCGCCGGTCACGAGTTTAATCTCTACCTGTTCTTTGTCTTTGATGTAGCTTTGTATTAAGCGAACGCTGGGCAATCCGGTCTCAAATTCTGACATAGTGGGAAATGGGTAATTTGGTCATTAGTCATTAGTCATTAGTCATTAGTCATTAGTCTGGGGTGGCAAACTGAGGATTGAGGAGTGAGGACTAAGGAGATGCGGGCGGAACGCAACTGGCAAATGACTAATGACTTTATGAAGTCTATCAACTAATCAGTTTTAACATTCAGAGGTTTTTATGCCGATCGAGTTTGCGAAGTATCAGGGACTGGGAAATGATTTTATTCTGATTGACAACCGCCACTCGTCAGAACCGGCGATTACACCAGAACAAGCTGTGGAGTTGTGCGATCGACATTTCGGGATTGGCGCAGACGGTGTGATATTTGCTCTTCCGGGTCAAAACGACACTGACTATACGATGCGGATTTTTAACTCTGACGGTTCGGAACCGGAAATGTGCGGCAACGGGATTCGCTGTTTGGCTAAGTTTATCGCCGATTTGGAAGCGTCAGAAATTCATCCCCCCCAACCCCCCCTTGCTAAGGGGGGGAGTGAATCGAAAGAAATTGACCCCTCCCTTGCTAAGGGGGGGAGTGAATCTAAGACTGAGTACCGGATTCACACCGGTGCGGGCGTTATTATCACCGAATTGCGATCGGACGGTCAGGTGAAAGTGGATATGGGAGTTCCCCGGCTGCTGGCTGCGGAAATTCCGACCACTTTGGCTGCAGCGGATGCCAAAGCTATAGATGTGCCGATCGAAGTTGCTGATAAATCTTGGTCTGTTACCTGTGTCAGCATGGGTAATCCTCACTGCATTACGTTTGTAGAGGATGTTGCGGCTGTTGCTTTAGAAACTGTCGGCCCTCAATTCGAGCACAACAAAGCCTTCCCGCAGCGTACCAATACGGAATTTATTCAAGTGGTACGTTCGGACTATGTAAAAATGCGGGTGTGGGAAAGAGGCGCGGGTGTTACTCTAGCTTGTGGGACTGGTGCTTGTGCTGCTGTGGTAGCTGGGGTGTTGGTAGGGAAGTGCGATCGGGCAACTGCGGTTGAACTCCCCGGCGGCGTTTTGGAAATCGAATGGGCAGAAGTTTCGGGGCGGATTTACATGACTGGGCCGGCACAGCGAGTATTTACTGGTTGTATTAGTCATTAGTCATCAGTTATTAGTCATTAGTTATTAGTCATCAGTCACTGGTCAGAAGGAATTTTTTGTTGAATTAACAAACAATAAAAATTATTGACTTCAAAATTTTTATTGAATTCTGACCAATGCCTTCTGCCTTCACAAATCATTGCCTGCGGACTGAAGACTGAAGACTAATAACTAAGCCTGAAATCTAAAATCTAAAATCTAAAATCTAAAATTAAGTAGGTGGGCTGGCATGGCTGGAGGTATTTATCTGATTCAGGACGACGACAGGCTGGTAGAAATGATGGAACAGCCCTACGACTCGGAAGACCAGTTACAAGATTTGTTAGTAACTTATCCTAATTTGATCGCGGGAGACCAAATCGATCGCGCGACGGCGCGGAGGTGGCTGTTAATTTCGCGGGAAGCTGCACCCAGCGATGAGGAAACAGCGGTGCAGTGGTCGCTGGATCATTTGTTTCTCGACCAAAATGCAGTTCCTACTTTGGTGGATGTCCGGCGAACTCCTAATGCCGAACTGCGGCAAAAAGTTTTGGGTCAGTCGATCGACTATGCTGCTAATGCGTTGTTTTACTGGCCCATTGATTCAATTATTGCTCTGTTTGAAGCTAATTGTCGCGATCGGGGTCGCGATCCCGAACAGATTTTTGAAGAGTTTCTCGGTGCAGATGCTAATGAAGACAGATTTTGGCAGAAGGTTAAAACTAATTTGCAAGCGGGTAAAGTTCGCTTAGTGTTTGTAGCTGACGAGATTTCCGCTGAAATGCGCCGAGTTGTGGAATTTCTCAACGAACAAATGGACCCGGTTGAAGTTTTGGCCCTGGAAATTAAACAGTATGTAAGTGAAGACGGTTTGAAAACGCTGGTTCCCAGAGTGATCGGTCAGACAGCCGAAGCACAGCAGAAAAAATCCAGCGCAACGCGCGAAAGAAGGCGCTGGGATGAATCTTCATTTTTTGCGGAAATCAAAGCTAGACGAGGCGCGGACGAGGCGCAAATGGCAAGAGAAATTTACCTGTGGGCAAAAAGTCAAGAACCAGAAGTTAAAATCCACTGGGGAACGGGGGATGCCTACGGCGGTTTCGCCGCTCAATTGCCTCAAAAGGGAAGAAAACCCTATCAGTTATTCACTGTAGATATTGCTGGCAGAATGGAGATTTCTGCTGATAATTATGGTTCCCAGCCGCCTTTTAATGCGGAACAAAATTGGCTGGAATTGAGAAGTAAGCTGAGTTCGATCGGTCTGTCGCTGCCTATCGAACCGGGTGAGAGAAGGTCGCCGAGTCTGGCTTTGTTTACTTTGCAAGACGAATCTGCCCTCAAGCAAGTGATGGAAACTTTTGATTGGGTGATCGATCAAATTAACACCTTATAGTTACACTCAGATATGATAGAAACGGAGGACACGGCAGTGCCGTTTCCCTACCCCCATCAATTGTAGGGAAACGGCACTGCCGTGTCCTGACTGTGGGTAATATTAATTCCGAGGCTACCGGATTTGATATTATTTGTAGGGTGATATTCGGCGTATCTTACCCCTATTTGTACGGTGCGCCGAATATCACCCTAGAACGAGCGGGAAGCCCCTGGCTTTAGCACCTTACCCTTGTTAGCGGATTTTATTTGTCCTCAATCTTGATTAAATAGTTATTAGTTGTTAGCTGCTAACTACTAACTAACGACCCATGACTAATGACTCATGACCATGACTATTGATAGCGAATGTTTGCTTGTTTCATGCGCCGCAGTGCCTCTCCCAGCCGATCGCAATCTGCAATCAAACTAATTCTCACATATCCTTCGCCGCCTGGGCCAAAAGCATTACCAGGAGTCACCACAACACCCGTTTGCTGCAAAACATTCAGGGCAAAATCTGTCGAACTCATGCCGCGAGTGCAGGGAACCCACAGATACATTGCAGCCAGAGGTTTAGGAATATTCCACCCTAATTCTGCCAATCCTTCCACCATGAAATCCCGGCGAGTCCTGTAACGATTCTGCACTTCGTGCAAGTAACTATCGGGCAATTGCAGTGCTGTTTCTGCTGCTGTTTGCAAAGCGGAAAATATACCGTAATCTAGGTTAGTTTTTAATGTCCGCAAACCTTGGATAATTTTGCTATTTCCTACTACAAAACCGACGCGCCAGCCGGCCATATTGTAGGTTTTGGACATCGTGTGAAATTCGACGCCGATTTCTTTACCGCCGGGAATTTCTAATAAACTTGTCGGTTGATAGCCGTCAAAGGCTAATTCCGCATAACACAAGTCGTGAACCAGCAAGATTTGATGCTTGTGTGCGAAAGCCACAATATCTTTGTAAAATTCGCGGGGTGCTGTTGCTCCAGTCGGATTACTGGGATAATTGAAATAAAGTATTTTGGCTTGTTCGGCTACGCTGTCGGGAATGTCGGCTAAGTCAATTACCCAGTCATTTTCTGGTTTGAGGATGATGTTGTGAACTTTTGCACCGGCGATAATCGGGCCGCGAAATAATACGGGATAAGCGGGACTTGGTACTAATATTACGTCCCCTGGATTGATATAGGCGATCGCAAAATGTGCTAAACCTTCTTTAGAACCCAATAAAGGCAATGCTTCGCTTTCTGGATCGAGTTCAACGTTGTAGCGGCGGCTGTACCATTTAGTAATAGTACGGCGGAAACTGGCAGTTCCTTCAAAGGGTGGATAGCCGTGATTTGCAGGATTTTGGATGGCTGCGACGGCGGCTTCTACTACTGGTTGAGGAGTGGCACCGTCGGGGTTTCCCATTCCTAAGTCTATTAAATCGAGTCCTTGTTCGCGGGCGCGGGCTTTGAGTTCGTCGAGACGGGCAAATACGTAGGGCGGTAGTTTTTGCAACCTGTCAGCAGGGCTAATCCAATCCAAGGTCATTTATTTTGTGTCAGTTGTCAGTTTTCCTGGTTTGTAGTAAGGACTTTCGTCCTTGCTAGCACAGCCTTTTCAGGACTTTAGTCCTTACTACAAACTGTTTTAATTCTTAATCTTTAATTCTCCCACAGGTGCGGTGGTAGAAACCATCGCTGCCATTAATTGTTGGGGAACAACTTTAAAAGGCAGTCGGTGGATGTCGGAATTGGGATTGCAGGCGATATCGGCGGCGCGCTGCAATTCTGCTAGGGTAATGTCTCCGAGTCCGAGGTTGTCTAAAGTTTGGGGCAATCCAATCTCGCTGTAGAATTTTAGCAGTTGCTGTCTGGCGCTAGCGGCGAGTTGATTGTTTTGCAGCATTTCTTCTAGTCGCAGTTGTACTAAAATGCCGTAAGCGACTTTTTCGCCGTGCAATGTGCCGTGACTTGCTAATAGATGAGTTAGACCGTTGTGGACGGCGTGGGCGGCGACGGTGCGGCATTGGGCACCACCAATTCCGCCGATTACTCCTGCTAGCAATACGGCTGCATCTGTGACTTCTTGCCAGGTTTCGCTACCGGGTTCTTTGAGGGCGGCGGCTGATTTTTGGAATAATATATCGCGCAGTATTCTAGCTTGTTGAACGGCGGAAATTATCAGGGTTTGTTCGGAGTGTCCGCTGCTGACTGATGCTTCGTACCATTTGGCGATCGCATCTCCAATTCCTGCTACTAATGTCCGCTGTGGTGCGGTTTGAATTAAGCCGTAGTCGAGTATTAATAAGTCGGGACATCTGGCTAAACTTACATCGTATTGGAATGCACCTTGTTCTGAATAAATGTTAGAAAGGGCTGTCCAAGCGGCACAGGTGGCTGCTGATGTGGGTATTGTGACGATCGGGATTTTGCACTGATAAGCGACGAGTTTGGCTGCGTCTAAGGCTTTGCCGCCGCCGACACCGATGATGAAGTCGGCTTGATGGGTTTGGGCTGCTGCGCGGAGGATTTCGAGGCTGGTTTCGCTGCAATCATTGCCGTATGCTGTTTCGGCGGATTTTAACTGCTGCTGTTCGAGGATTGGTTGCAGGTAGGGTTGGGCGGCGGCGAGGGAGTTGCTGCCGCCGACGATTAGCGGCCGCTTTCCGAAACGGGCGATCGCATCTCCGGCTTGTGCGATGGCCGATCGACCTCGCAATACACAGGCGGGAGCAATTGTCAAGGAATAAATTGCAGTTGGGGTGGCGGTTTTGGTGCTTTGGGTTTGAGTCATCGAACCACTGGATAAGTGACGAGAATGTTGACGCTTTGCAGGATTGCTGGATTTTCTAGGATAACTCTAACCCATGTTGGGCGATCGGGTAAGTTTTGTAAAGTTTTTATTAAGTATTGTGCGGGGTTGGGGGATGGGAGGGGAGTTGGGGGGTTGAGGGCGATCGAATTATGATTAAAGTTGAGACTTAACGTACAAATCCCAGACTGGTTTCACTGCTGCTGCATCTGGTTGAGAAATTTGCCCGATTTTCGCTAGCAACAAAAACTTTTCCAGACAATCTAATCTAAACAAACGTACTGTAGTCATCATAAAGTCCTTCGTCTTCGGGTGCGTAACCTTTCAAAAAAGCGTCGTGGCTGCGAGTAATAGCTGGATCAATTAAATACTCCTCGCCATCGAGTGCCGAAAACTCGGTTAATTCAGGATATGTCAAAAAATCTTCGGCTGTAGCAGCCATATACGGTGCTAGTATTTTATGGCGTTCTGCTATTGGCAGGCTAGCAATTTCTCTAAGTGATAGCTTGAGAGTAGGTTCGGTTATTGACGAACTGTTAGACTCAGAACTTTCGCTGGAGAACTGCTGTTTCTGTTCCGTTTTTTGCACCAGGAATTGTGCAAAGTCGAGCAATTCTTGTTGTTTCTCAGTGGGCAACTGTCGCAACTTCTCTAACAGTGCTTTCTCAAAATTAATTGTTTCTGACATTTCAATTACCTTCCCTAAGCGTTTATCGGTTTATTTCTCATGCAGTCAAGTTTTGTAGTTCCCTGTTTGCCAATCGCGCCATAATTGTCATCTTTCCCTCTTACTTCACCCATCACACCGCCAAATCTTGATATTCCCACCATTACTGCCACTAACCAGAGTGTTTCCATCCGGGCTAAAACTGACCGAATTAACCTTGGCTAAATGCCCTGTGAGAGTGCGATTTTCCTGTCCGGTTTTCAGATTCCAAAGCTTGATAGTATTGTCATTACTTCCACTTGCAATAATTTGTCCCTCCGGGCTGATGACAAGGGAAAAAACCCCCTGTGAATGCCCTCTTAGAGTGCAAATTTCCTGTGTGGTCTTCAGATTCCAAAGTTTGATAGTCTTGTCTCCACTACCACTAGCAAGAATTTGTCCATCCGGGCTGAAGGCGACAGAATAAACTGACTCTGAATGCCCAGTAAAAGTGCAAATTTCCTGTCTGGTTTTCAGACTCCACAGTTTGATAGTTTTGTCCCAACTGCCACTAGCAATATTTTCTCCATCCGGGCTGATAGCGACAGACATAACCAGGTTTGAATGTCCAGTGAGAGTGCGGATTTCCTGTTTGGTTTTCAGATTCCACAGTCTGATAGTATGGTCACCACTGCCGCTAACAAGAGTTTCTCCGTCTGGACTAAAAGCAAGAGACCGAATTAAACCTGAGTGACCCTTGAGAGTGCTAATCTCTTGTCCAGTTTCCAGATTCCACAGCTTAATTTGTTGGTCAGAACTTCCACCAGCTAAAATTTTTCCATGAGGGCTAATGGCAACGCAATAAACCGCACCTGAATCCGCAGAAAAAGTACGAATCAGCTCTCCTGTATGGAGATTCCAAAGTTTGCTGCAATTTCCACTGCTGTTACTAGCAAAAGTCTTGCCATCTGGACTAATAACTACGCAATCAACAGATGACATAGCTACGCCATTAAGAGTTTTTACACATTTGAAGGAGTAAGCTTTCCTAATTATTTTTTCTTCTATTTGTTGTTGGCGTTGAGCTTCAGCATTGGCAGCTTCTTCTATTTGTTGTTGGCGTTGAGCTTCAGCATTGGCAGCTTCTTGAGATTGACGTTCAGTCTCTACTTGCTCAATCAGCTTTTTCAATTCCTGTTCATACTGTTCTCGCTGTCGTCGCTGAATATCATGAAGAATATCAAAATAAGGTTTCACCCACTCTTCTGCTAATCCATCTTCAGCCAATTCATCCTTTAAATTAAATAACAAAGGTTCATAGCCGGGGTCAATATTGAGATAATACAAATCTGCCAAAAATCCAGCCAGTAACTTGTGAATCGCTACAATCAACTGCCGAATCATGCGGAGGGCTTTTTTCTCACTTACCCCAGATGCTAAAAGTGCATCTTTTGCCTCTTCCCAGTCAAAAACTTTGGTAGAAAACAGGGAGACTTCCTGATTACTCAGGAATCCCCAAAAGCCGACGCGAAAAGTTACTGCATAGTCGCTGATATCGCTATATAAAATTGTAGTAGGAACCGGAGATAAAATTCGCTGCAAGCGTTCCACATCAATATCACCAATCGACTCAGTGAAATAGTCGCTATAAAACTTAACTGGACGTAAGACATCCTGTTGAGGATAATGCTGTCTGAGAAAATCTCCCACACTTCTCATCTCAATTGGCAAATCTTCACAGAAGGTTTCCGGGCATCGCTTGCTAATTTTTGGCGGTGATAGTAAGATTAAGAGGCGATGTTGCTGCTGAAGTAAAATCTGCTTAGTTTCCTCTCGATTCAACTTAGAAAACCAAGTATCTTTATCCCAAATTGTTTGAATTTCAGCCAGCTTGACCTGAATATCTTTTGCTTGCAATTCCCGCATCAAATCCCGTTGCAAGGCGGCCAGCTTCCGTCTGTCTCTCTGTTCCTGTTCCTGCAACTCTATGCGACGCGCCGTTTGTGCTACTGTCAGCTTTAACAATTCGTTATCTCTGCCATCTTTCGCTTTCGCGTATTCGATCATTTCCTGGGAATAACGCTGTTTTACTGGCTCTATCTCAGTCGAATCGGAGGATATCTGATTGGGATCGGGAATCAGAAATTCTACCCATTGTTGAGCTTTATTGCCGAGGCTTTCTCCTAGTTTGTGACCGATATTTCTGGCGATGGGTGACAGCACTTCCGAGATTAAGGGAGCGAGAGCGAGGATTGCTTTTGCGAACATAATTGTGGGTGAGGATGCGGTTATTAATAGTGTAGCAGGATGTTAGGAGGTATAATTCGGATGGTTGCCAACTATTCTGCACTTGTTGCTTTTTAGATTGAATTTCATCATGAATACTCCTGGACGCATAAACCGGGTTTTTTACGGAAATAACGTTACATTTTTTACCGACAGGTGAAACCCGATCGCTCGCCCCTTTCCAATATCCTAGAAAAATACAAGCACGGTCAAGGCTCAAATCAGCTCGGGCTCGATCGCCTTCTCTGTGCGATCGCGCAGGAAACCATCCCTAGTGGATGATGGTTGTAACAGAATTTGTGGGATTATAATTTCTGTGCAATTAGCCTTCTTGCCTTCATGCCAACGAATGATTCTGACATACAAATCCAAGCGCGAAGAATTCTAGACGCGATTGCTTTCATTCCTTTTGAGCAATGTCAACCCTTGACCCGTGGGTTTGAGAGCATTCCTGCGCGTCCTGGCATTTATGCAATCAGGCACAGAACTGATGGATTGCTCTACATCGGTAAAACCAAGAGCTTACGAGGTCGCTTCAGTGGTGGGCACAAAGCTTTTTTGTGGGCATGGCTCGATAAATATAGCGATGAAGACATACGGATTGCAGTACAGACAATTTCTCACGCTTGAGAACCCTGCGTTACTATTGGAGCTAGAAGCCATCATTCTAAGAGCTGCTGAGCCCCCTTACAATGTCCAAATTCCAACTGAGATGTAAAGCCATGCAAGCCAAACTTCAAGAGCAACTTTCCCTCGCTGATGCCGAAGTTATTTTAGGACGTTTTCCTGAACGAATTCGTGCTGCCCTAATTGCTCGTGCTGCTGAAATTGAATACCCAATCGAAGCAGTCATTGAGATGGCGATCGCTAGTTTCCTTGACACAGAGGCATTAGGTTTTGCAGATTGCAAACCGGGACGCGGACAATAACAGCGTCAACTGGCGATCGCAAATACGCCGCCAATAGCTCCGATCGAGGGGCTTTACAGTGTTTGATAGGTTCTTTGTCGATCGCTGTTGTCAAGGAAGGAGCTAGTCACGATATGCTCTGCTTTTATACCAGCCTCAATCAGCGATTGGCTTAGCCCTTCCTCGAAGTTATCCTCTTCAATTACCACTTGACGATCGACTAAACGAGCATGAAACAGAATGGTGTCCATCCAGCGCTGTTTATCCCAGCCTGTCGCCAGAACCAGAAAGTGACCCGAATCGACATCACAGACGGAGTAAAGCTCGATCGCCTGTAAACGGGGTTGCGCGCGAGTTGCTTCTTGCAGGGTTTTTTTGAGAATGTCTGCATAGGTTAGTGAGTTATCCATTGGAGAATCGCCTCTTGACTTGGTTCGTAAACTAATAAATTGATTTTATTTCGCTGGACGGCTAACTGAAAAATCGGTTTTTGAAAGTGCTTAATGTAGATCGCTTGGCTCACTGCTAAAAACAACTGACGCTCCGGTTCTTGGTTTTCCAATGCCCATTGGTAAAGCTGAAGTTGTCCCATCGTTTTTTCCAGTTCGCTAATGACTGATGGTGAATCAAAGTCTTTGATTTCAACAGCGATTTTATGCCCTTCTTTTTCGGCACTGAAAAACTTTTCTGCTCCTAAGTCGGCTTTCAAAAGAGTCTGCTCTAACACTAAGACTAAAGGATCGTCCGTAATTGTCCACCCGTCTTTTTCGAGGGTGCGACGCAGGGAGGAATGTAAATTATCGCGTCTAGACATTCGATATTCCAGAATTTAGGTTAGGAAAGCTCAGCACGAACCTCTTCAGCTCCCATGTCTTGTGGATGTCCCTTATTGTGAAAGTAAATAGTCTAATATGTAATCAAAGATCGCTTTTTTAAGTGCGACGAGTAAGATGTTTGAGTCTGGTGGTGCGCCGTCGATCGAGAACAGAAGATTCCGACGGAGGTAAGAAGGGGTGGACAGACATGGGCAAGTTGCGGTATTTTTAGACTTTATTATGTATTGTATCGCATCTGCGGTACAATTATAAGTTAGCTGGCTCCGCTTTTGGCTGAAACAATGCTTCTAAATTATCTGCCAGTGTTTAACATTAAGCTATTCACCTCTAATTACTGTAGTTCAGTCTATGAGAAAGCCACAAACTGTTAAAGCTTTGGAAGAGCTAGGACGGGTTCAACTCTCTAAGAGTTTTTTCATGCGTGAGTTTCTTTATTCAGAAATCTCTCAAATTGAAGGTATCCCTAACATTCCTAGCGATCCTGACTTGGCGATCGCAGCAGGAAAGAATTTGTGTGAGAGGGTGCTTGAACCAATTCAAGATGCGCTTGGTCGGATTAGTATCCGCTCAGCCTATCGTTCTTGTGCGGTGAACGCCAAAGGAGCAGAGAATAAAAATCAGTACGGCTGTGCCAGTAATGAGGACAACTATGCAGAACATATCTGGGACGTAAAAGATTCAGATGGGTATATGGGAGCAACAGTATGTATTGTTGTTACATCATTCATCCCTTACTATGAACGCACTCAAGATTGGACAGCATTGGCATGGTGGATACATGACCACATTGATGCTTATGCAGAAATGACCTTTTTCCCAAACTATGCAGCGTTCAACATTAGGTGGAGCGAGAATCCTAATGTTTCAAAAACCATTTCTAGCTACGTAAGAAACCCGCACACTGGTAAGAATAGCGGGTATCTGACAAAGGAGGGGATGGAGAATTTCTTAGGTTTGCATGAGCAGTTTTACCAAGAATTTATCGCTCGTTGACTAAACATCTTTTTGAACTTCTATGCGATAGTTGTAGCCCTGTTCAGTGAGGAAGAGTTGGCGGTGGCGGGCAAAATCTTCCTCGCAAGTTTGTAGCGATACTAATGTATAAAAACTCGCCGTATGTCCGTCGGATTTCGGGCGGAGAATTCGTCCCAGGCGCTGCGCTTCTTCTTGGCGAGAACCATACTTTCCCGATACTTGAATCAACACATCGGCATCGGGTAAATCGACGGCAAAATTGCCCACGCGAGATAGAATTAATCCCGGAATCTCTTTGTGACGGAATGCTTCGTATAACCGATCGCGCTCAGCCTGTTTCGTCTTCCCCGTAATCAGAGGCAAATCGGTAATTTTGGCGATCGCATCCAACTGTTCCAGAAACTCACCGATAATTAAAATACGATGTCCCGCTTCCTTTTGCAACAAACTTTGCACCACATCCAACTTACCCGGATTTTCCGCAGCAATGCGAAACTGATTGCGGCGGGGCGCTAGGGCATATTCCATTTTTTCCGCCTCATTTTGGGCGACGCGGATTTCCGTACAATTGGCAGTGGCAATAAATCCCTGTCCTTCCAATTCGCGCCAAGGTACGTCATAGCGCTTGGGCCCAATCAACGTGAATACATCGCCTTCTTTCCCGTCTTCGCGAATCAATGTCGCAGTCAAACCTAACCTGCGCCGTGCTTGTAATTCAGCGGTGATCCGAAATATCGGTGCAGGTAATAGATGGACTTCATCATAAATAATCAGTCCCCACGATTGGGCGTTAAACAACTCGAAATGCGGGAATTCATCATCTTTATTCGATCGATAACTTAGCATTTGGTAAGTCGATAGGGTGACAGCAGCCGTCTGTTTGGTGACACTGCTGTACTCAGCGATCGCATCCTCAGTTAAACTCGTTTTGTCTAATATTTCCCTGCGCCACTGGTGCACAGAAGTCAAACTGCTGGTGAGGATGAGTGTCTTTTGCTTTACCAAACTCATGGCTAACATCCCGACTATTGTTTTACCCGCCCCGCACGGTAGGACGATCGTCCCACTTCCACCTTTTACCTCCCCATCCTGATAGAATGCCTCTGCTGCTTCTTGTTGATAAGCACGCAACTTAAAGGGCAAATCTGTTAGAGTACGATCGCGCAAAGAAATCCCTAAATCGGCACCCTCCACATATCCCGCCAAATCTTCTGCCGGATAGCCCACCGCTAGTAAAGCTTGCTTGAGTACGCCGCGATTTCCGGCATCGACTTGAAAGCAAAGATCGGAGATGCGCTTCCCCAACATTGGTTTGACGCGATCGTCTCGTACCAGCAATTCCGCTAGGGGCAAATCGGCAATTCGCAGTTGTAAATCGGGGCTAGCCGCATCGATTCTTTCAATTACAGTTAATCCATACCGCGCCCCTAACAGTTCAATTTCCTGCGCTACGGAGTCAGGAATGGGATACTTGGCATACTTTCGCAAAGCTGCGATCGCGTCTTCAACAGGCATTCCCGCCGCCCGCGCATTCCACACGCTGAGGGGCGTGATGCGATAGGTGTGGATGTGTTCGGGACTTTTGATTAATTCGGCAAAGGGGGCGATCGCTTCTCGCGCCTGTTGTGCTGTTGGGGCGTGAACTTCTAGTAAAATTGAGCGATCGCTTTGCACGATCAAAGCATTTTCGGGAACATAATTCATAGGTTGTTTCGATCGCAGATAAAAGGCAGATAAACGTAGATAATTTTAATTGGTTGTATAGCAATCCTTGGAGGAGTCGTAAATTTTTTACCCCACCCCAACCCTCCCCTTGGTAAGGGGAGGGAGTAAGAAACTCACAAATGATTTAGGATTGCTATAGATACTTGTAGCGGTGAAGGAGTCGGGCGATAATCTGAGTAATAATTTCAGGATTTGTATCCGACTGCTGCACCCTGGCGCGAGTGCGATCGATAACACCGGACACGATCTTATACCACTTTTAAACGAAATAACAGTATTCTTGTCCCCCCCGCAATGCAGCGGGGGGGGCTAGGGGGGGTCGAAGAGTGTTGCACGATTTTAGAGAAATGGTATTACTATTTATCCCGCTGGGGTAAGACGTAGCCGATCTGCCGCAGGGCGTTGCGAAATTTAGTTTCCTGGAATAATGGAACTGCCAAAGTGCGATCGCCCGCTAGCTGACAGAATTTTTTGGTACGGGAATCATTGGCAATCAACAATGCTAAATGGGCGTTTTTACATTCGATTAACTTGACAGTTCCTGCATCTTGCAAACTATTCGATCGTTCTGTAACATCCGTCAGAAATTGCTGTACGGTTTCGGGTAGCGGTTCGATACTTCTTGTCTCTAAAACTTCTTGAAATTCTGCTAGCGGGTATCCCGCTTCAATGGCGGTAAATAGCTTTTGTCGATCGAGTTGCCAGACGACATCTGAAACTTTTTTAGCATAGAGATCGAGGACGATCGCATCTGATGTCGCGATGCCTTCTCCTGCTACAACAATATCTAAATTGGGCAGTACGCGGAGTGTTTGACGGAACTCAATTGCTGGCGGGGTGTAATTGTTAGTCAATCCCAAACAGTAAGCCCCCAAAGCTGTCAGGCGAAAAGATATTAAGCCGTCGTAGCGACTGAGAAATCTCAAATCGTCCGTTCCCCAAAGATCGTCAAAATCGCTGGGTATGAGGGACGGATCGGCATAGGCAACATCAATTATTCCCAGGGTAGCAACATATTCAAATAACAGGCAGCGCATATATCTTTCTTGCAGAATATGCCAATCGTGACTGCCCGAATATCCTAAGTTACCATACCCAAATTCAGAAATATAGAGATTGTCGGGATCGCGCGTTACTTCAAACCGATTCCCCGTTGCCAACATATACTTGCTAAATTCGCTAAACAGAATCCATTTACCGACAGGACATTCTGCTAGCCTTGAGGCGATCGCCTCTCTCCGCCCCGCCACCGCTGTCATGCCGCGCGCGCCCTTGCCGGTTTGTCCTTTAATCGCATCAATGCGGCGAAATTCATCAAAAGTGTTTGTTTTTAACCAGCGCTTCCATGCTGTCTGTAATCCTTTAGCAGGTGATTCTTGCAAAGCTTTCTGTCCCGCTTTGGTCAAAACTAGCTTTTTGCCCGATTGTTCGGCGAATTTGCTCGCTTGGGCGATCGCGGCCCAAGCAAAGGATTTGATGTTACCAACCTCGTAGAATATATCGCCCTTTTCCACGGTAGCTTGGCGCTGTTCGTCGTTATAAAAATCACCCCCTTGCAATACGGCGGCGATCGCTTTTACAGTTGTGGCACCCGGTAATGCAGTTTTCTCACTAACGGCAACTTTGCCCGACTGAATCAGACGCAAAACTGCTTCCAAGTCCTTTGGGGCTGCCCGTTCCATTTCAAAAATTGTCAAAGGAATTTCGTACTCGGATACCTCTATTTTAGATGTACGAAAGTTCTGTTTTTCTACACGAATTATAAAATTATCTGGCAGTACATCGCCAACCAGATTTAAGGAAGTTGCTTGAGGTTTTGGCACAAACTTCAGCAATTTTTCTTCAAGATCGTAGGGTATCGCACTCCCGTAGAAGAACAAGCATAGTAGGGATGGTTCTCGGTTGTATCCATAGCGATCGCTCATTCCCCAGTTTGGTTGTTGTCCGTATTTCGCCACAAATACATCGGGATCATAGCCACCACCTGACCCATGTATAACTTCCGCTACGGCTGCTTTTTGCAGGTCGTCTAATTGCGCCCAAACTTGCTTGAGTTTTTGTCCCTGCATTTGCTCTTTAATCCCAGCAACCAGGTCAGCTTTGCGAGTTAATTTGCGATCGCCCGACAACAGCGCATTCAGCTTTTTTAAATCTTCAACAATTATTCCTTCGAGTGCCTCTTGGAGAGTAGTAACATCATCTAGGGTTTGGTAACGCGGCATAATTTTTGGCAATTCGCCTGCTGCAAAATTGTTTGTGCTACCAAATATAACAACTTTCCCCGATTGGGAACTTGAATTTTTGTTACAAAAATCAGAAGCATGGTTTAATATTTATTGTCAAACAGGTATATTTTATCTAATAAAGTAAAGAATTATGCGAAATAAAAAACTCTGAATTACACAAATACTATTGCAAAAATTTAGGGGAAAAATCTTAAGTTCAAATTTGAGCTTTGAGATTTAACTCGGAGTGTGAGATAATTATTTACAATCGTGACTGCTGTTTTACGGGGCGTGCAGGCGCGGTAAAACAGCAGTGACAGTCAGCAGTGTTTAAAAAAAATCCCCCATTCCCAATCATCACAAACAAGGCGATATGAGCGAACACCCAACCATCAGCTACCGCACCGAAAGCGACTCAATGGGAGACAAACAAATTCCATCTAATGTCTACTACGGCATCCAAACTCTAAGGGCTATTGAAAATTTCCCGATTAGCGGCATTAAGCCTTTATCAACTTACGTTGATGCTTGTGTTTTAATTAAAAAAGCAACGGCGATCGCCAATGGCGAACTCGGCTGCATTCCCCAAGACATCAGTCAAGCAATTGTCCAAGCAGCAGATGAAATCCTAGCTGGCAAATTGCGCGATCAATTTGTAGTTGATGTCTACCAAGCCGGCGCCGGAACTTCTCACCACATGAATGTTAATGAAGTTCTTTCCAATCGCGCTTTGGAAATTATGGGCGATGAAAAAGGCAACTACAAGCGCGTCAGTCCTAACGACCACGTAAACTACGGTCAATCAACCAATGATGTGATTCCGACGGCGATTCGGATCGGCGGATTGTTGGCGTTAGAAAAAACTCTGTTTCCGGCTTTGTCGGATGCGGTAGTCGCCCTAGAAAACAAAGCAGAAGAATTCAAAGATATTGTTAAATCCGGCCGCACTCATATGCAAGATGCTGTGCCGGTTCGACTCGGCGATACCTTTGGCGCTTGGGCGCAAATTCTCAGAGAACATACCTTGAGAATTGACAGGGCATCCGATGATTTGACATCTCTGGGATTGGGGGGAAGTGCGGCAGGAACAGGCTTAAACACTCATCCTGAATACTGTCAAAAAGTTGCTGAAATTCTCTCCGAATTAATCGACCACCGCGTGAAACCAGCAAGGCATTTAATGGCTGCTATGCAGAGTATGGCACCCTTTGTAAATGTGTCCGGTGCACTGCGAAATCTCGCTCAGGATTGTGTTAAAATCTCCCATGACTTGCGTTTGATGGATTCCGGGCCGAAAACGGGTTTGAAAGAAATTCAACTGCCTCCCGTGCAACCGGGTTCGTCAATTATGCCGGGAAAATACAATCCTGTGATGGCAGAAATGACATCGATGGTTTGTTTTCAAGTTATGGGTTACGATAGCGCGATCGCCCTGGCAGCCCAAGCAGGACAATTAGAATTGAACGTGATGATGCCCCTGATTGCCTACAATCTCATTCACAGCATCGAAATTTTGGGCAATACCATCAGCGCTTTGACTACACAATGCCTCGCCAAAATTGAAGCGAAGGGCGATCGGTGTCTCGCTTACGCAGAAGGCAGTCTCGCCCTCGTTACCGCCCTCAACACTCACATCGGCTATCTCAACGCCGCCGCCGTCGCCAAAGAATCTCTAGAAACTGGCAAATCTTTGCGGCAAATTGTGCTAGAAAGGGGTTTAATGAGTGCAGAAGACTTGGCAAAAGTTCTAGATTTAGAGAAAATGAGTGCGATGCCGGCATCTTCTGCTAACGTTTAGAAGAGCGAAGGTATCAGGTAGAAACTAGAAGGCTGAACTCGATATAATTCTGCCTTCAGCATTCTGATTTCTGCCTACGCGCTGTCACAGGTTAAAGTTAAAAAATTCAGAATTCAAGTTTTTTACATTTAATTCTGGATTTTTTTTATAGTCTAAAGTTTGGGAGCAAAGTTTATGCGCGCAGGTTCTTTTGGCAAATTAACTCACGATAAAGAGAACACGACTCAAGTGACATTTCATTATGTGGAAGGTCACGCAGAAACCTTTACTATTCCGATTCCTGCACCTGAATTCCAAGAGGAAGTGCTGAATTTGTTAAATCAACCTTGGTTGACTTTTCATTTAGCCGATCAAACCGTTTTTATTTGCACTGCCAGGGTGGTAAAAATAGAAGTAAAACCTGCTATTCCGGAACTTCAAGGTCAAGGAATATTCTCTAACTCGCTGCGAGTTAGTACCATGCAGCGGGCTGCTGTTGGTAGATTGCCGATGGATACTTAGGACCCATTTGTATTGAGATTATTCTGGGTAAGGTGCGCGCAGATCGCCCTGCTTAAGGTGTTCCGTGCGTGCGTTACATTGAAATTATTCCCGATCGCTCAACAATTACAAATTAATTCCTAAATATGTCTGCTGTTAGTTTAATTCGTGCCAATTCCTACGATCGCCAAATCTTGCAAGCATCTTTAGAAAGTTTGCTGGCACCGTGGGGCGGAATCTCGGCTTTTGTCAAATCGGGCGATCGAGTTTTACTCAAACCCAATCTCCTCACTGGTTCTCGCCCTACCAAAGAATGCGTCACCCGCCCGGAATTGGTTTACTGCGTGGCTAAAATGGTCATTGAAGCGGGAGGAAAACCGTTTTTAGGTGATAGTCCAGCTTTTGGCAGCGCCATGGGTGTAGCCAAAGCCAACGGTTATTTGCCACTGTTGGAAGAACTGAATTTGCCAGTAGTTGAGTTTCAAGGAAAACGCTACAAAACAGTCAGCGAAGATTTCAATCATCTGCGAATTTGCAAAGAAGCTATGGAAGCGGATGTAGTGATTAATTTGCCCAAACTAAAATCTCACGTTCAATTAACCGTAACAATGGGCGTGAAAAATTTGTTCGGCTGCGTCCCCGGCAAAATGAAGGCTTGGTGGCACATGGAAGCTGGCAAAGATAGCGCCAGATTCGGTGAAATGCTGGTAGAAACTGCCCGCGCTATTAACCCAAATTTGACGATTTTGGATGGCATTATCGGCCACGAAGGTAACGGGCCAAGTGGCGGCGAACCTAAGTTTTTGGGAATTTTGGGCGCGTCTGATGATGTGTTTGCTTTGGACAGAACTTTAGTTGAAATTATTAATGCCGATCCGGCGGCGGTTCCGACTGTAGCTGCGGCGATGAGATTGGGACTTTGCTCGAATTTAGAGGCGATTGATTTTCCGCTTTTGCAGCCGGAAGATGTGAAAATTTTGGATTGGAAGTTACCGGAAAGCATGATGCCGATCGACTTTGGTATGCCGCGGGTGATTAAGTCTACTTTCAGGCATTTTTATATCCGCTTTATCAAAGAACGGATCGGGGCTTACGCCGATCGATAGGAGGCATTCGCGACACATTCATCATAAAAAGGCGCGCTTGTCAACCACCTCTTGTACTTAAGATTAAACAAAAGTTTGGCTTCCTAACTCAACTGGGAGCTAAATTTTGATGTCAAGGAACTGTAGCGGACGCAAAATTTGTGGCTACTGATAGATGAAATCGCAAATTTTATACTTCGATGTCGCTAAAGATTTCAGCAATATTATTTAGCTACAAATGCAAGAAAGTTTTGGCGTTGCTGATTTAGGGTATGAAGGGCTAAATATGCAAGTCAGAGAAACCAGTATCCACAAAACTTCGGGATTTTCAAGTTATTTTTTTCATACCCTGATTAAGCAACGCCGAAAGTTTTTATTTGTCTCAATCGCAGCCTACATCGCTACCCAGTTTTATAACTTAATTTATACTTAAATTATTGCTGAATTTCTAAATATAGGAAAACTTACTCACAGCCCGATCGCGGAATGTGTAGTTTTTTATCAAACGTGACAGAGCCAGTTAAATGCGTTAGCTTAAATTCGATGTAAGCTGAAAACCACGCTGCAGCAATCGTGTTTCCGAAACCTAATAATTTTGGGGCAGTCATCCGCTGTATTTCGGATTCCGCAATGGTAACTGGCAGATAATTTCTTTGCGGGTTTGAAATCCAACATTAGTGGTTATTAGTACCTCAAGTACCTAAATAATGAAAACTAAAATGCAAAGTCAAAATTGCTTAAGTCCTACCGTCGTCTGTCCTATATCGGGAGAGACTATGAAACCGTGGCTATTGATACCGGGTGATTGGCGCAGACCTGGAAACAAAGAATCGTTTCAATTGTACTGCTGCGAAAAGTCACAACTTGGACGCATTCATCCTTTACCGGAACTCAACAAAATCGCCAGCTTCTACGAAATTGACGAGTATTATACTCACCATGCAGACTCTACAGATTCTGACTCTTCCTCTTCTATTTCCTTCTTGGATAAATTGCGCACGCATCTAGCGTGGCGTTTCGATCGCGGAGTAGATGTCACAAGTCAATGGTGGAAGCAACAGTTCGGGACTGCTTCGTAGTCGATCTTAGAAATCGGTTGCGCCAACGGCGAACTGATGGAAGAACTGCAAGCAGATGGTCACAAAGTCTGGGGCGTAGAACCCGATCGACAAGCTTTGGTTTTCGCCCAGCAGCGAGGTCTTGATGTATTTTACGGTACTGCTGAATCTTTGCCCCCGGAAGTCAAGTCTAGACAGTACGACATGATTGTGATGAACCACGTACTCGAACATACCAGAGATCCTTTACTGGCACTGCGCAATGCCATGAGTTTGCTCGTGGATGGCGGCAAATTGGTGATGGAAGTACCAAATAACTCTTGTATTGGACTGAAAGTCATCAGGGGTGGCATGGATGCATCTAGATGTACCGAGGCATTTGTATTTCTTCACACCGCAGAGCTTCCGCGCTATCTGTGAAAAAGTGGGATTTGAGATAATTTCTACCGAGTTTAATGGCTACTATCGCCAATTTGCCAACAGTTGGATCGATGATGAAAGAAACATTTTTAATGTGTTCGATTCAATGGAATCTCATCAGATGGTAAAGCCCAAAGAAAACAGTAAAGTCCAAGCTTGGAACCTACTGCTGAAAACAATTTTTGCGGCTGATGAAAACAAGTACGATTCGATCCGGGTTGTGGCACAAAAGCCATAGGAAGAGCGAGCTAAGGGCAATAAACTTTTGGTTTTATATCAAGTGTGGTTACACAGTCACAATACTTTTGCCCTCCCCTGCGATAATTCCCAATGCCAGGAGTGCGATCGGACAAAATGCGACTATTGACCCAGCACTCAACCTGACTCGATCGAGACTGACCCACAAACTGTATATGTAGGGTGCGCAGTGCGCACCTTACCCCATAAAAAATCTAAAAATTGCTTTCTGGCGTAAGTCTTCTTGAAGATGCGATCGCAGTTACACATCAAAACAATTAGTTACGCTCTCTACTTTTTGCTTTTTTACTTTTTAGTTGTGAACGCTTATAATTCACCAGAAACGTTTAAATTTCAACCATACAATACTTCTTCCACAGGCGGCGTGGCGTCTGTGGGGTCGAACTGTTTGATTTTCAAAGCTTGCAGCAAAAACAGCCAGATATAAAGCGGATTCAAAAAAACATAGCGCTGCCAAAGGCGCTTGGGTTCCTTAATCATCCGAAACAGCCATTCCAAACCTATCTTAGATAAAAACTCAGGAGCTTTAGCCAAATTACCCGCATGAAAATCGTAAGCAGCACCTACAGCAATCAGCGGCATTGATAAGTCGTCCCGGTATTCGTAAGCCCAGACCTCTTGTCGCGGACATCCCAAACCGACAAAAGTAATTGCGGCACCGCTGTTGCGGATTTGCTGCGCAATTTCTTGTTTTTCTTGGGCCGAAACGTGCCTAAATTTAGAAGGCTGAGTTCCAGCGATAATTAACTTGGGAAAACGCTGGCACAGATTGTGAGATAAAGCCTCCAGTACAGAAGCGTGAGAGCCGTACAAATAGATAGATAATCCTTCTTGAGCGGCACGTTCGCAGATATGTAACATCGCATTGGGCCCGCAAACTCGATCGGGCAATCCCGTATTGTAGAGCAAATTTAACGCCCACCTCACCGGCTGTCCGTCTGGCAATACTAAGTCAATGTGATTGATCCGATAGCGATGAGTCCTGTCAAGAACCCCAGTCATCACCCCGTGAACCGCTAGAGCCGAAACAGACATAGGTTCTCGGGCGCTGGCTGCCGCAATAATTTTGCTGACAGCCGCTTCATAATTAACCGCATTTACTAATATGCCCAGTACATTCTTTTTCCCTTTATCAATCATGGAAGACCTCTTTAAGCCAACACTCGCCGTTACACTCATAAATATCCTGTAGGATTTTTTTAACTTTGTATTCCATCGTTTGCAAAATTGGCACCCTGTTCTTTTTTTTACTCAATCCTTCGACCCCTCTTTCAGCCAACGCTCGCGGTTACATTCATAAATCTCCTGTAGGATTTGTTTAACGTTATATTTCATTTTCCAGTCAGGATAGTGACTTGCAAATTTTGAATTGTCGCTAATCCACCAAATGTGATCGCCAATGCGATTTCCTTCAGCATATGTCCAATTAAATTTGCGTTCCGCAATTGCCTCGCACATCTGGATAGCTTCTAACATAGAACAATTGCTGTACCTGCCTCCTCCTGTATTATAAACTTGGGCGCTTCTGGGAGCTTTATAAAATTCATAAAATGCCGAAATTAAATCCGCGCTGTGAATGTTATCGCGGACTTGCTTGCCTTTGTAGCCAAACACGGTGTAAGGGGTTCCCGTGACGGCGCACTTCATTAAGTAGGCGAGGAAGCCGTGCAATTGAGCTCCCGAGTGATTTGGTCCCGTCAAGCAGCCGCCGCGAAAACAAGCGGTGTTCATATTAAAATATCGACCGTATTCTTGAACTAAAATGTCAGCAGCTACCTTAGAAGCACCAAACAAACTGTGCAGGCACTGGTCGATCGACATATCTTCCCGAATGCCGGTTTCGTAAGTGTGGCCAGATTCAATTTCCCACCTGTGTTCTAATTCAATTAAAGGCAATTTGTTGGGTGTATCGCCGTATACTTTATTCGTAGAAGTGAAAATGAAAACTGCTTTTGGACAGTACAAGCGAGTTACTTCTAGAAGATTGAGAGTGCCGTTGGCATTGACGGTAAAGTCTATTTTCGGAGCACGGCAAGCCCAATCATGGCTAGGTTGTGCTGCTGTGTGAATGACTAACTCGATCGACTCGCCGTACCGCTGAAAGATATTGGTAATCGCTTCGTAGTCGCGAATGTCCACATCTAAGTGATAATACTTGGTTCCCAAGGACTTTTCGAGGAGTTGGCGGTTCCAGTTTGTAGAACCATCAGCCCCAAAAAAGAACTGGCGCATATTATTGTCGATACCAACTATCTCGAAGCCTTGTTTGGCAAAGAACTTACACGCCTCCGAGCCAATTAAACCCGCCGATCCAGTAATGATTGCAACGCTCACGTTTTACCGCCTAAAAAATATAGTTTTCTTTGTTTTGTGCGCTAGAACAAATCAGATATCATCCTAATTTTCGATAGACTATATCTTCGCACAATTGAGCAAAGAATTTACCTTTGATATTCCAATCATATACTTCCCTGACGTGATTTCGACCTGCTTCACCCAAGCGCGATCGCAACTCGGCATCGCCGGCTAAATGAGCGATCGCCTCAGCTAGACCCTGCACTGCCTGTTCTGGATTGTAAGCAGGTACTTTTACCCCAGTTTGGGCAGTCACTTGAGTGGCAGGCCCTCCCAGATCCAAGCAGATGATGGGACGCCCCGCCGCCATCCCCTCCAGACACGTCCACCCCCCTGAATCGTGCAAGCTAGGGTGAATCAGTACATGAGACTCCCCTAACTTGTCCAAACTTTCCTCGCGCGGCAGCCTCCCCCACAACTTAACTTGAGAAGCAATGCCCAATTCTTGCGCTAAAGACTGAAGGCGATCGCGTTCCGGGCCATCCCCCAGCAGCCAATATTCGGCATTCGGCAAGTTAGCTCGGGCAAAGGCCCGTACCGCCAGGTGATAGCCTTTCCAGTGCAGCAACCGCCCCATACTGATGAACCTGATCGGTGAAGGCCCTGGCAGCTTGCACTCTCCCAGCCGCTCCATCTCTGCCTTTGACAGACCCGCTTCTGAAAGCACCTGCACCTTTTTAGCCCCCATCGCCCGCACCCGCTTCGCCGTGTCCTCCGTTGTCGCCAAAGCTAAGACGCTTCTGCGAGCCGTCATCCTGGCAAAGGGATCTCTCTCACCTAGGCGCTGCCCCCAGTCTCGCGCTGTTTCGTAAAGTTTTGCCTTGGAGCTAAAATCTTCCCAAAAAGGTTTAGGGGCTGCTTCGCCGCCGCCCACAGGCCCCCAAATAAAAGGAATAGGCAGCAGCGAGATGAAGCTCGGCGACCAAAATTTAACGTAGGTGACGTGGCGGGCGATGTCGAAATTAATTTGGCGGTGGAGATCGCGCGCCTCTAAATAAGCCAAAATTTGCCACAGGTAATAGTGCAATTGCAGACCTCCCTGTCTACCTTTAAAGTTTTCGCTCCAGCCGAAAGGCTCAATGTAGACGAAGTGCAGGTTAGAGTTCGGGTTCGCGGCGAGGAAGGCTTCAATAGCGGTACGGTAAAAGGTGCGAGTTAGTACCCACACTTCTTGGTGTTTGGCGGCTTCTACCACCGCATTCCAGCCCACTCCTTCCTCAGATCCTTGTCCGGGTTCGCAGGCAAAGGCAGATAAAAGAATTTTCATCGGCAATTGTTAGTGCTTAGTGGTTAGTGGTTAGGCATGAGTTTTTAATTTTTTGTTCGTGGTTAGTTTCTGTTGGTTACTTAAAACGCTGTTTTTTTCTACTACCCACAACAGCTTAACCGCTAACCATTAAAAATGATGTTACTTCGACATAAGCTTGGGCGGCTGTTTCGGGAGTTTTTTGAGCAATTAGTTCGCGCGATCGCTCTCCCATCGACTCAATCAAATCTGGATTGTCCAGAAAACGCCCCATCGCCGAGGCCAAACCTTGAGAGTCTCTAGGATCGAAAATGTAACCATTCTCCCCTTCAGCAATCAATTCGCAGGAAGCCGCACCATTTGAGCAGAGTACAGGTTTGCCAAAAACCATCGCCTCCGGTACCACCATTCCCCAGACATCCTCAAAAGTAGGGAATACAAAAACATCAGCTTGCTGAAAGTAAGCACCCAAACTTCCATATTCCACCCATCCGGCCCAAGTTACCTGCTCTTCAAAATTGCGCTCTTTAATAAAAGCTTCCAGTTCCTCCCGCTGATCTCCCTTGCCAACAATCAACAGCGAATAATCAGCATAACCTTGACTTTTAAGAATAGCGCAAGCTTCTAAAAGCGTCTTAATTCCCTTTCTAGCTGTGAGCCGCCCTACATACAGAAAAATTGGGCGTTTTAACTGCAAATTTGGTGGCTTAGTTCGATCCAACCGTTTCAGCAAAGCTCCCGCATCCGGTACGAGATAGGTTCTAGTAAAAATTTTATCCTCGGGTACGTTTAGAACTTCCATCAGATATTGTTTGCCAGCATTACTGTTAGAAACAAAAGCATCAGCAAACCGCACAAGTATGCGGCGAACAAATGTCCGAAAACTGGAATCTCTAAAGTCTGTATTCGGGGAACTGCCATCATAAATAATCGCAATTTTCCATCCGATCAGCGGTTTTAACAAAGCCACAATTACAGTCCACAAAGAGAAAGCTTGCGGAAATACGACATGAGGTCGAAATTCAAGCAGATAGCCAATAATGGATGGTGAGACTACAATAAACCCGCGATCGTAGCCTGTATTTATCTTTGTAGTTTCGACAAAACTCGTCTTTCCTACTAGCTGAATTGCCGACGATCCAGGCATTGTCGGATCGAATCCCGGCCAGACACCGCCGGTGTAGAACACAGTGTTTTTAAACACTTTCGTAAATTCTCTCAAAACAGGCTGCCAGTAGGCTCCCAGACCCACTTCCGGGACAAGCCAAGCGATGCGGAGTTCATCCATGCGGTTCACCTTTAGTTGTAGCGACGACAAGAAAGCCGGCGGTATCGCCAAAAATCTTCCCCATTCCCTGTGCTTGCAAAAATACTATCAGCCGCGATAGCCTACAGATCCTCGGCGGAGCGAGATCAAAATCAACCTCAAATAAGGTAACAGCCAATATATCGGCCACAAGATATTCGTGTGCCGCTGTACCAGCACTTTCGACTCTTTTGGTCCAAAACCCTTGGGTTGCAGTACCTTTTTAAATCGATCGAGCAAACTCATGTTCGGGTCTTCCCAGCAGTTACCCTCAGGCGGGTTGGTCGAGCAGGTGCCCGCGTATCCAGGAACCACCCAAACTGTACAATTTTGTTGCACCGCTCGCAAACCGTAGTCAATATCTCCCATGCTGTGGATGAATGCGGGGTCTAGGTTTCCCACTACTTCAACTACCGATCGCGGCATCAAAACGCAGTTACCGTTCATAGTATGGCACGGCTGAGCTTCCTCGCTCGGTTCCAGCAGACGAAAGTGCAAAGGATGCCACCAGCTAGTCCGCAACCAGCCTCCATAAGTCAGCGCCCCAGTTTCCGAGTCGCGAGTAGAACCCACTGCAATAGCTCGCGTGTTGCCTTGCTCAGCTAAGCAGCGGGACGTTGCCAGCATTGTGTTCAAGGCTTCCGGTTCCAGTACAGTGTCATCGTTGAGCCAGACGTAGTAGTCATAATTTTGCTTGATGGCTTCAGCAAGTCCTTGCCGCATTCCTCCATTCCAAAACAGGTTCCCATCTCCGCGCAGCAATTTAACTTGCGGATAAGTCTCCTGCACAGCTTCGGCCGTACCGTCAGTGCTGGCGTCGTCCACTAAGTACGCCACCAGAAAGACATCTGCAGGCAGTACCTGATTGAATAGCGCCGCGAGACTAGCTAAGGTCTTTTGCTTGCGGTTGTGGCAAGTTATGATTGTTGCTATAGTGCTGTGTGGTTTCATCAATCTATAATAGTTTCATTCAATATTGTAGTCTGGAAAAAAATATGAGGCAATTACTCAAAAAAATAGCGTATAAAATACTTAAGCCTTTGGGATTCGATCTCCCGCGTCAAGGCATGAGAACATCTATGTACGGCGTACTCGATCAGTTTATCAAGTTGGGTTTTCAACCAGAAACCGTTATAGATGTCGGCGTTGCCTACGGGACTTTTGAATTGTACGAAAAATTTCCCCAAACCAATTTTTTGCTGGTAGAGCCTTTGATCGAATACGAGAAAAATTTAAAAGAAATTTGTCAAAAATACAACGCTCAGTATATCATGGCTGGTGCCGGCGCTCAAGCGGGAAATATTACGATTAATGTTCACCCTCAACTTTACGGCTCTTCAACTCTCAAGGAGTCAGAAGGTAGTGTTGCCGACGGTGTTCCCAGGGAAATTCCTCTGGTTGTCCTTGATGATTTGTGCCGGGAAAGAAACTTAAAAGGGCCTTATTTATTGAAGGTAGACGTGCAGGGCGCTGAGCTTAATGTTTTAGACGGCTCTCGCCAGGTGCTGGAGGATACAGAAATAATCATTCTGGAAGTATCCCTGTTTGAATTCTTTGTCGGCGGGCCACAATTCTACGATATCGTCAGTTATATGAAAGAGCGCGGATTCGCCACCTACGATATTTTTGGGGGTTACATCCGTCCCCTCGACGGAGCTTTAGCTCAAGTAGACATGGTGTTTGTTAAAGAAAACGGACAATTTAGAAAGTCTAATTTTTTTGCTACGCCAGAGCAGCGGAAACAGTTGGTTTAAGGGGCGGTGCTGTTTGAAGCCGTGGCGAGTTCTGAAAAAAGAGACAAATAGCGATTTGCTTGTATGTCTAAGGTAAATTCTTGTTCCACTTTTTGACGGGCCCTGGCGCAGAGTTTTTGGTGCCGCTGCGGATCTTCGAGTACCCATGCAATACCTTTAGCTAAGTCTTCTGTTTCATAAGGTTTCGCTAAGTAGCCATTTGAGCAGTGTTCGATCATATCCGGGAGTCCCCCGATATTGAATGCGACGCTGGGGATTGCGCAGGCTCCAGCTTCCATCACCGTGTTTGGCAAATTATCGTAAACAGAAGGGGCGACGAAGACATCTGCTGCTGCATACACTGTTGCTAGGGAGATATCATCTGCTAGATTACCCAAATAGTGAGCTTTAAAACCCAGTTCAACGGCATTTTCCGGTTGAGAAGAACCAAAAACCAGCAGCTCTATCCGATCTTTCCAGCCCGATTTGCTCAGGCTTTGCAACGCCGATACTAGCAAATTAAACCCTTTCCAGCGGTTGCTAGTTCCACCTGCAATTCCAAAGAGTACAATTTGTTTATCTTTAGGTAAATTCAGGATTTCTCGCGCCCATTGACTATTGATGGGTTTGTACTTTTGAATATCGATGCCGTAAGGAATTACCTCAACTCGATAATCTTTGAACAAAGAACTTGAACTAGCGCATTTAGCCAACCAAGCGCTAGGGCTAACCAGAGTTAGGTCAATATTTTTCCAAGCTTTAGCTTTCCGCTGCCACACCCACCGCGACAGATCCGAATCTTTGGTGCTGTGCAGTTGCGGGCAGCTACCGCAAGATTTAGTGTAGCGATCGCACTGTTCGCTGTAGTGGCATCCACCTGTAAAAGGCCACATATCGTGGAGCGTCCAGACTAGGGGTTTATTAAACTTCGGAACACTTTCTACTTGCAAATAACCCCCACAAACCCAGTGCAGGTTAATAATATCTGGCTGAATTTTGGCAACTTTAGCAGCCAGGGAGTCCGGCAGCCATTCTGGAGAAAATATAGCGGGATTTCTCTCAGGGTAAAGTCGCAATGGCGAGTTTGATATGGTTGAAATAATCTTATCAAACTTATTCGCAATACCATTCTGTGACAAGATGACATTCGGATCGCCACTTTTCTTATTTTTCACCAGCATTTGCGAAGACACGCCAATTCCCTGCAAACCTTGGTGCAGTCTATAAGCGGCGCGGGCTGCACCGCCTTCAATATCAGAACTATTAATAAGTACAACCTTCATCTCCCCTGCCTATCATCTAGAGTTATCTCGGATTTTACTTGTTTTTTTTCAACAGTTTATGTATTTTTTTTTGCACCTTCTTCAGCAGCGGCGGATCGTAATCATACAAAGTATTTTGAGTAAAATTATCTGCTTGCGTATCCCTAATTGCAAAAGGCGGGTGTTTCAGCGGAAATGTTAAAGCTTCTGTTGGCATATTATTGTAGGGACTGCTGGCATCTCCCGTGTGGGTTCCTCCCGTACCGTGTCCGATGTTAGAAGCTAAATTGACATTTGCCAGAATATTCATACCATTTTGAATAAAGCTAGCAAAGGCCCACTGGAAATCCCAAGTATCTATTTTTCCCTCATAACAAAGTTGAAAAATATTGGTCCAAACTTTTACAGTTTGCGGATCTCCCAGTACGTCAGCCAAAAAATTACCATCGCGAATTTCCGGCCACAGCTTCATGTCTAAATCATAGTGCTGCCAAGCTCGCCTCCAACTGGCCCAACTCCAGCAGTGATTGTAGCGAGAAAAGTAGTAGCTGTAATCAGTTCTTTTGCGGCCGAACTGAACATTTTGACCGGAGATTGACATGATCCGGCGATCGTCTCGGTAGCGATCGAGCAATTCCTCAGCGAAACGGAAAAATGTAGGATGAGGCAGACAGTCATCCTCAATAATAATTGCCTCTTCAACCGTATCAAACACCCAATCTATACCGCTAGAAACCCGCCGCCGACAGCCCAGGTTTACGTCAGCGTAATTTTTCAAAACTTCGCACTCCCAATCTACTCGGTCAATAATCGCACGAGCCCGATCGCAATCTTGGTCTTCCCCCGGTCTATCTGCACGGGGCCCGTCAGCAACTACTAATAGTTTCTGCGGCTTTACTTTGCGAATTT
The DNA here is from genome assembly GCF_036702515.1 of Microcoleus sp. BROC3. NCBI lineage: Bacteria > Bacillati > Cyanobacteriota > Cyanophyceae > Oscillatoriales > Microcoleaceae > Microcoleus > Microcoleus sp. BROC3. Next base: position 5,552 of record NZ_JAUBTQ010000025.1, on the reverse strand, counting down.
CTGCAAACACCCTTTCTGTTTCTTGGGGGCGTTTAAAAATAATAAATGCAACAGGGGTCTTCACTTGCCAATCGGGCATTTAACTACTCTACTATGTTTATGATTGTATGCAAGTCTCGCTTCGTACAAAAACAATTCCAAGTATTTACCGTACTTCCACCATTGACTAAAAAAACATTAACCAGGTCGCAAATCTCGCCAGGAAGTAGATTCTAAGTCTACCAGTCTCATTTCACCCGCAGTACCCGCAAAGTGCAGAAAAAAAGTATTGATTAGAGCCGTTGTTGCACACTCGCTAGCCCGCCTGTCAACCAACCGCCCCGGTATTCCTTTTGATAAAAGTTTGCCTTTGACCCGGTTAAATAAACTGGGTTTTGTGTGCGGTTTGTGCAGCAAAAATGGGTAATACAAAGCTTTGTGAACGCTCCAGACAGTGCTGAAGCGCGGATCGATCCATTGAACGCAATCGGCTTTTAACAGTTCATAAGAAAGCCAAGGCATTTCACCGAACCCTGTTTCCTCGCATTCATAATACACTTTTTCTAAAATCGAGCGGTGGTGAGACGGTGACAGTACCATAATACCATCTTGGACAATCCGATCGAATTCGGCAGGAATACCGTACTTAGCATAAGTACCCCGCTCGTTTTTTTCGTCCGTAATTCCCCAAGTTTCAAACAATCGGTCTCTAGCTTCAGCAGATAACTGCTCGTTAGGTGTTGCCCATTCTGGGGCCGCACCTACTTGATCAACAGCCACACCTTCCACAATACAGGGAGCATTTGCCGAATTGATCAAAACGTCTGCATCTACCCAGACTACTCTATCATATTTATTGACAGATTCCTCGCCCAGAATTAAACATTTTTGCCAGCAGGGCGATCGCTTTTGTGCCCGTGCTGAATCATCTAAAGGCTTTTCAATACAAATAAGATCGTATCCGTGCCTATCTGCATACTTTTGCCAGTTTGCTTGGCACAAAATTTTCCAGTTTTCCAAAAATTTTTGACCAATTGCTAGCGTTACTATGGCTTTAGAGTTCGTCATATTTTCCTGCTATCCTCCATCCTTTCAATTAACAACATCAGCAGTCATGTAGGATTTAAACTCATCAAAAGTCAGAACCATCACAGCCGCTATGAATGCTAGTGTATCAGTGTGCGTCTGATAGGGCAAAAATCTATAGCGAAAAGCAGCCATTTTCCGATCGCTCTCTTGGTAGATAATGTCTTGTGCAAAGTTGCCCCACCGTTCATCTATTAAATCCATGGTCATGCCAGCATGACCAGAAGGAAGCAGCATATTAGAGCCGTGCAGGCCTATTACTAAACGGCTATCAGCATAGACTTGGCAGATGTCCTGCTCGATTTTTTCATTAAACATCTCTACCCTGTAATCTTCAATCCATTCTGGAAACTCAGTCTTTGTCCCTAAACCTGCTACTGCAAATTGTGCTGACGGTACGCGCGATCGAATTCCCTCAAATAACCGCCGCACCTTCCAATTTTGAACCGCCAGCCCAATTGACAGCAGATTCAGCTTTCTCAGAATTCGGAATAGCAAGCTGTTGATAAAAAGGCGATCTTCCCGCCAAATAAAAGTAATATTTACATCTTCTTTGTCGAAACTGTGCTTGGGAACTCTAGTAAACCGCGTGATGTCAAACTGACTCGGATGAGAATAGGCTTCGCTCACATAAATTTTGTCGAAGCGTTTGGTTTCTTCCTCAGCAAACTTGGCGAAATCAAGATAGTAATCGCGGCCATTTTTTAAAGAAATAGGTACTGTCCACACTTCAGCGACTCCATCTGGAACCATCCACCTTAAGAACTTAGGCACTATCACAATTAACCCGCATTCTGGGTTACACTCCAAGTGTCTTTGTGCATTCAGTAACTTTAATAACGAGTGACCGTAAAGATAGTCAATACAGTTTAAAATGATGACCCGCTGGCACGGCTTGAAAATTTCTTTGGTGATTTCAAGTTTCTCGCTTCGAGGATTTTGGAGTGAATTTAGTAACGGTTTTCCCAACCATTCTGCAACGTAACTGTTGCCCGAAAAAACCTCTCCTTTTGCCAAATCTACTTGAAGGGATGTGTTAGATCCATGACCGACTCTCAATAAATCGATTATTTCACTACCAGAGTCCGACTTGAATTCAACACAAATGTGCATACCCTGCCACAAAATTTTTGCTGGCTGTAAAGCCGTCCCAGATTTGGGGCAATTAGATTTATGCTGAATTTGGGGTTTGATTTCAATCATTTTAGTAATCCTATTAACCGGGAAGCAGCCTTGTACAAGTTAAGAGATCGCCAAATTAATTTACTAAAAGGGCGCAATTCCTTAATTAGGAAATTGACTAAAATAATCACGTAAAAATAAGTAATTAGAGTAGCAGCCGTAGCACCAAAAGCTCCATACTTAGGAATGAGCCACAAGTTTAACCCCACATTTAAAATCGAGCCGACTACAGTCAAGTAAAGACTGTAGCGCAACTGACCCTCGATCGTAAAATAGGTGTTCCGCGCTACTCCAAAGTTGCTGCCAAATTGCGCCCAAACATAGATGGCGAGTACCGCTGCTGACTTAGCATACTTTTCACCGTAAAGCACGTCCACTATCCACGGAGAAAGTAATGAAATCGGGATTGCCACTCCCAACCATAAAATCATCATCGTATCACAATAAATTTGAAATTTATTTAGATATTCTGCATAATTTCTCTCTCTCAAATTCGCTAATTTTGGAAAAATAGAGGAAGATATGATCATCGGGAAGAAATCGCTGATTTCCGATATTTTAACAGCCGCCGCATAATATCCCAGTTCAGCATTTTGATTCATCGCACCCAGCATAAGCTGATCGGTTTTTGAGTACAAATAAACTGCCAATCCCGACAAAATTATCGGCCAACTCTCGTGCAGCAGTTGCTTGCCCCGGGCCCAACTGAATTGCCAATCCTGAATTTTATTTCCTGTAAGGCGATAAAAATATACATAAGCTATTCCTACGATCGCCACCTCTGCCAATCTCATCCAGGCGAAGGCAAGCAGCGGTGCCTTAATCAGCACCAATCCAATTCTGACTCCGGCAACCAAAAAACATACCGAATTCTTCGCCAGCACTGTATATTTTGACTGCACTTGGGACTCGAACCAAAAATTGATCGCCTCAAAAGCCTGAAAGATAGTTCCGGCGGCGATGATGCCCACCAGCCAGCGAGTCAGGCTGTCGTCAGGTTTGGATAGCGAAATCACCGCGACAGTTAACAACAGAGTGATGCAACCGCCAGTAAATTGCAGCCCGAAGGCAGTCCCCAGCGTTTCGTTTTTGCATTCAGGATTGCGAGCGATATCGCGGATGATGATGCTGCCCAATCCCATTGTCGCTACCGAACTAAAGACGGACACAAAGGCGATCGCGTAGTTCAGCAAGCCAAATTGAACTGGCCCCAGATAGCGGGCTACCCAAAGGCCTACCACCAAACCCAGACCCATTTGCAAAATTTGGTCAGTGAACAACCACGCCAGATTCACGAGTACCTGACGGAGACCTGGCCCGAGTTTTTGACTGGCCGCAGTTAGCTTTTCTAACATCAGAAAGTTTTGAATCCTTATAATAAATAAATATGTTTTTTGAGCCGTCAAGAAGGAATTAACAACCAGGCTTCTTATGATAGTATATCATAAGTTTTACCCGAAATTAAACATTTCTTGAAAAACTTCTCGCTGTTCTGGTTGAGAATTTTTCCATTGGTTTGAGTACCTTGCCAACATCGGAACCATGCGAGCGGTACGCGAGGTTTGGTTGAATTTCAATGACCCGCTCGCTCCGAGCAGCCGAGAAGCTACTTTGTATAAATTCAACGAGCCAAAAATTAAACTTCCGAAAGGTTTTAATTCTTTTATGTAAAACTTTAGTAAAATACTTACATAAGAATAAGTTATTCAACTTGCTACTGTTGCTCCCAAGGCTCCATATTGAGGAATCAGTAGAGAGTTCAATACTATATTAAAAATTCAGCCGGCTACCGTCAAGTAAAGATTGTATCGCAGTTGACCTTCGATAGCAAAATAGATATTTATAGCTATGCCGATGTTGTTGCCAAATTGAGCCCAGACGTAGATTGATAGCACCCTGGCTGAAGCTGCATATGGCTCGCCGTAAAGAGTCTGGACGATGAAACGAGCTAGCAGAGAAATTGGCAGTGCCACTCTCAGCCAAAAAAATAACATAGTATCCAAGTAGATCTGAAACTTTTTGGTTCTTCCGTACTTACTGTCTGTGCTAAAATGTTAATAAATGCTCAAAGAAAGGTTTTAAAAAAATAAGCTACGAAGAGGTTCATGACAAATATACTAAATTTAGCGGTGGTCATAGTAGAAAATAAAAAACAGACAGGCGAAACATTAATTTTCGCCGTGAAATCGGAGAATAAAACCGCAGTTGGTCCCCGATGTGGTCAAGCCAGCCATCGTCTTCATCAAAATCAAGGAATTATGGTGAGAGATTTACCCATCAGCGACCAAGAAGTAATTCTCAGAGTAAATCTGCGCAGATTTAAGTGTGAAAATTGCCAAAAACCTTTTAGTGAAACCTTATATTTTGTAGTAAAAAATAAAAATTCACCCATCGATATGCGGAAAGTATTACTAAACAAGTAATCCATAATGATATTAATAACGTTGCTAAAAATAAAAAATTAACAGAAGAGGTAGTTTGGTCAATGGTAAAATCTGTAGCTAAGAAAATATTCCTATCAATGTATAAAACTTAAGTAAATTAGGAATAGATGAAATTAGTTTAGTGAAAGGACAAGGAAAATTTATTGTGGTCTTAGTTGACCTAGAAACACATAAATTAATAGGGTTGGTTGCCGAAAAAAAGCAGTCATAGATAGAGAAAGTGATGCTTAAATGGGGAGAAAAAGTATTATATCCAATAAAAAAAAGTAAGTATAGATATGACGGGTCATTATAAATCATTAGTCACAAAAGTTTGTCCGAATGCTGATGTAACAGTAGACAGATTTCACGTAACAAAAATGCTTCAGGAGGAATTTAATCAGGCGAGAATTGCTCAAAAAAAAGCAGCATCAGCACTAAAAGTTAAAGAAATAACTAAATTATTTTACTGTTTAAAAGTAAGTAAATATATATTAATGAAAGCAGCAATTAAATTGTCTGAACCACAAAAACAGAAATTAAAAAAAGTAAAAAATGCTGCAGCCTTACTAGGAATTATGCACGAGTTAAAAGAAGAGTTTCACGCTCTATTTATTTGAGCAGAGTCAAAATTTGGGAAAAGAGACCTTAGAACTAATTGATTGGTTAAAAAAGGCAGAACCATACTATAGCCTTTCTCAGAAAGATGAGGTACAATAACAGCAGTGTGTAAACCAGTTAAAAATATTTGACGATGTAACTTGTCCAAACGCAAACTAAGAGTGCTTTTCCTAACTCTTGATAATAGACCTCTTGCAAAAAAGATATATGTTATAATCAGAAGTTTTAAATTTAGCCCCCTAGAGCTAACTCATAATTGTA
>NZ_JAUBTQ010000024.1:0-113997 GCF_036702515.1 Microcoleus sp. BROC3 | reverse complement strand
TGGTACCCGCCACGTGATTTATCCGTGGAATCAATCCAAAATCGAAAATCGAAAATCCTCAAGCCCCCGCATTTATCCGTGGGGTCAATCGAAAATCTCAAATCTCAAATCTCAAATCGATTGACTGCGATCGCAATTCCGAATTACCAAGTATATTTATCGATCGACCATTCGATCGAGCTTTTCCCTAACCAACAAATCTAACAGCGATCGCAACACAAACAAGCCGCCGAATCCCGAAACCGCAAAAGCTGCGATCGCCCCCGTTTGATATCCGCCCGCCAGCAGCACAGCACCCGACAGAAACACAAAACCAGTCAGACAAGCAAAAATTAAAGTTTTCAGAGCTAAATTAATCCGTTTCAAGGCTCTTTCGCTCTCGATATTTCGCACTCTAATTTGCAACTCGCCATCTTCTATCCGCTTCTCTAAACGTTTGAAAAAAACTTCCGCTTTACTTGGCTGCTGCAACTTATATGTAATAAAACTTCGCGCTTGCCTTGCCAATTCTCCGATCGCATTTCCCCGCCCCTTGCTCACCGCAATACTCTTGACAAAAGGCTGAGCGGATGCTATGAAATTGTAGTGAGGGTCGAGAGTTCTAGCAATGCCGTCGAGAGTCGTCACCGACTTGACAATAAACATCATTTCTGCTGGCAAGCGAAACGGTTGCTGCTCGAACATAATGTAAAGTTCGTTCTTAATTTCATTAAAAGCTTGAAAGTCGATCGGCTTATCAATAAACTTATCCAACAAAAAAGCAATCAGCCTGCGCACCGGCATCATATCCGGCATTGGCTCAACCAAGCCCATAGTAATTAAAGTATTGAGTACCTCGTCAGTATCCTTTCTCAGGACAGCAAAAAAAGTCTTGACCATTTGGTCTTTAGCCAGAGACTTAACCTCAGCCATCATCCCAAAATCGTAAAAAATCAAGCTGCCATCTTCTGTCACCGCCAAATTTCCCGGATGCGGGTCAGCTTGAAAAAAACCGTCAATTAACAACTGCTTCAAATAACAGCAAATTCCGAGTTGATTGAGCTTCGCAATATCTAGTCCTATCGCCTCTAAACTAATGCGGTCGTCTACCTTAATTCCTGGTGCGTATTCTACAGTCAGCACTTTTTTAGTCGTGTATTGCCAGTAGACTTTCGGGACAATAACCTGAGGATATTCTCGAAAATTATGGCTAAAGCGGTCGGAATTTTTACCTTCTTGCACGTAGTCAATTTCTTGATATAAAATCTTAAAAAACTCGTGATAAATAGATTCGAGATCGTACTTGCGCGTCCCAGGCAAATAGCGATCGCAAAAACGCATCACTTGGCGAACCGCCTTCACATCCAAATCAAATAAACTTTCCAAACCCGGACGCTGCACCTTGACAATCACATCTTCCCCGGTGTGCAGCCTCGCTTTGTGCACCTGTCCCAAACTCGCAGCAGCAATCGGCGAGGGGTCAAAATCGCGGTACAAAGCATAAATATCCTTGCCTAACTCTGATTCTACAAGAGCGATCGCCTCTTCGGAACTAAACTGAGGAACCCGATCCTGCAACTGTTCGAGTTCCTTCACATACTCAAGCGGCAGCAAATCTGCCCGAGTCGAGAGAGACTGCCCGATTTTAATAAAAGTCGGGCCTAAATTCAGCAAAGTATTGACCAACCAATGAGCGCGAATTCTTCTAGTATGAGGAGAATTATTTTGCAGCAGTCCATCCCACCACAAAAAAAACATAAACTTTCCCGCCGCTGCAAAAACGTCTATTTGTCGTGCCAGCGGCGAATATTTAGAACGTTGCCAACGCAGGGTTTTAGGTGCAGCTTTTGTGAGCATAATAAGGGCGATCGAGTTCCATGCACCGCGACAATTTTTATATGACATTCCTGGACGCAAAAACAGGCTTGTACGACAAGACGCGTTGCAGGCTTTTGAAACAGTTAATAAACCCGGTTTCTTTGGTCAATACTGGGTGATATCATCTCCAGTTATACAATCATAATTAAGTTCGTCGTAAGGAATGCAAGTTCTTCGGTCCTGGAGGCGCGCTTCCCAAAAAACCCGGTTTCTCGTTGTCGCGATCGAGCGTATATGACCAAATTACGTCAACAAACCGGGTTTTTGCGTCCAGGACTGTCCTGATTAATTCATAAATAGAGGACGATCGTACTCACTACAAACACGCACTAATTAGGGGCAAATAAGTGGACATCATATAAGTTCTGGGGAGAACTAGCAATGGAGAATCGACAATGTAGACCGGCAACCAGAAAAACAAATCAAAAAGGAGGATTTTATAGCGTTTGCAATATTTCCAAATCTCCCTCTTCTGGCAAGTCTTCGCCTGTTCGCTGCCAATTAAGGGCCGCTTCTCCACCCAACTATTCTTCTAGATTACAAAGTTCCGCTGCAAATTGCGGCAGAGTCAGAGTAAAAGATGTGCGCCACAACTTGTCAGGTTCTGAACTTTCTGCCGGACAGCTAGACACATCAATAGTACCATTCAAGTGCTGCACTAAACACTTTACCAGCGCCAGACCCAAACCCGTACCGGCGATAGCTTGGTCAGTAATGCCAGTACCGCGGCGGAACTTTTCAAAGATGTGGGGCAAATCAGCAGCAGAAATGCCTGGCCCCAAATTAGAAACGCTCAGGACAATACAGTCGGCCGCCTCAGACGCCTCGAAAACTACGGCCGTTCCAGAAGCCGAGTATTTTCCAGCATTTGTCAGCAGTTCCAGCAGCACCCGCTTGAGACTGTCCGGATCGGTTTCCAAGCAAGGGGCAAACTTGGGCAAATCCACCTTCAGAGTCAATTCCTTATCGACCCACTGTTTCTCAAAATCCCCAGCTAAATCTTGAATTAAACGCTTGAGATCGATTTTGAGTAGAGAAATAGGGGCTTGTTGAGGCTCAAACTGCTTGAGGGCCAGCAAATCGTTAACCAGAGAGGTTTGCTTAGAACACTGCTGCTCTAGAATGTCGAGATACTTAGCCCGACTCGCCAACGGCCCTTCAGCTTGTTTGAGCATCAGAATCGCCAGCTTCATGATTGTTAAAGGGGTGCGCAACTCGTGACTCATAGTGCTGAGAAACTCGTCTTTAATTAGCTTCAATTTGCGCAGTTGCTCTAGTTGAATGGCAGATTGTTCGTAAAGTTTCGCCTGCACGTCGAGACTTTGCTGCAACTGAGCGCTTCTGTCTTCGACTAGGGTTTGCGCTTCCTTGAGCGTTTGAGTTTGGATAATCGCCCTGCTCGCTTGAGCGCCGACTAATTCTAGAACTTCCAATTCTTCAGGTATCCAAGCGCGCTGCTGGGAGTGCTGCAAAATCAAGAACCCCAAGACGGTTTCCTGGGAGCGATCGCCCGTGAGGGGAACCAACAGCATGGCGCGAATGCCTTCGAGTTTCAAGATTTCTGCGGTGCTGTGTTGTTCCTTGCCGATTAATTCGCCTGCGTCAGCGAGGGCGAGGGGTTTGGGTGCGCTGTGGAATGCTTTTTCGCACAAATTCGATTCCGACATCCAAAAAGCGGAAAAGTTATTTGGTTTTGAGTTGGGAGTTGTGGATTTAGAATTAGCAGTTTTCTCCTTATTTTTTGTTTTGGCTGTCGAGCTTTGTTTCGCCGCCTCGCTTTGTTCTATTGCTTGTTTTATTTCATTTTTTGTCAAAACAGATTCGCAAACTAATACAATTTTTGCTTTGGGTGTTTGATTGGGGGCGGAAGGCTTTAAGATAGAGTCTGTATATTTCAACAGCAGGATTTGACCTCTATCTACTTCCAGGGTATCGACGGTATTTTCAAGAACTTGTTGCAAAACTCGATCGAGTTCGGAACTCGTATCGAGCGATGTAGCAACTGCTCCGATGAGATTTTTGTATTTAGTTTGTTGCTGTAACTGTTGATTTAAATTTGCAATTTCTTGATTTTTTTGAATCTGATAAATCGCGATGCCGATCGCATCTGATGCTGCTTCAAGACGCTGCCGATCGCCTGCCGACCACTCGTGAGGTTGCGACTTACCCACAATCATCATGCCATTTACAGCCCCTCCAAATCGCGCAGGCCCTGCCAAAATTGCTCGAAAAGGCAGCGGTGTCACAGAGGAATTGGGCGATGAAGGTGCCGGACTATCGAGATAGTCGGCTATCGCCACTATCTCGCCGTCTGCTAGCACGTTTGCCAAGACGGGATGTTCGAGTGATATGCTAGGCGATTTTAATTTTGTGGTTTGGAGGTGTTCCGGTGTTGGAGTTGAATCCGCTGCTGCACCGCCAGCATTTGGGCGATCGCTTCTATTTTGCCAGCAAGCATTCGGATTTACTACTTTCTGGTCAACCACAGCAGCAACCAAACAGAAATCTGCCTGACAAGCAACGCCCAAAGTATTTGCTATTTGCAGCAGCAGGATTTCTCGATCGAAGCTGGTCGCGAGAATTTGGCAAATTTGTCGCCCGAGAAGGGCAGGATCGACCTGGTACTGCATAAGACGATCCAGAAATTTTTGGACTGATAGTGGTTCTGGGATTTGTGGTAGAAGCAAAGTGCAAGACTCTAACGACAATCTGTCGATCGAAGTAAAGTCTTGATTTCCCTGGCGATCGATCATGGCAACCAAGCCTTTATTCTAAGATGTTTGAGGCGGCTCCCGCTGCACATAGAGAACCTATCCATAACTGTCGGCTTGACTGTTATGAGCCTGCTTTCTGTGTTTGCGCAGCCTGTCGGCGGGTCACTAGATACGTGAAAATATACCCAGATCTTACCTAGTTCTATATTTCCTGTTTTCTACCCTTCGATCTGTAGGGGATGAACTTTACCATCCTTTACCGGATGAGGATAAATCATATTCCCGCTAATTTTGACCGTTATTGGTAGTATGAAGCTTTTCTAGAGACCGCTTAGTGACACCCCTCTCCTCACTCTGTGATGTTTCCTATTTAAGTTTGTGAGCCTAACAAATTTTTATTGTGATACAAATCTGCCGATCGAGTGACGCCGATCGCAAAAATTCAAAATCAAAAAATTATCACTCATAAGATATTTGAGAGTTTTCGAGTTTTTGCTCAAAAACTCATTTTTCACAACTCCTACCGCAGCCGAGCCAACTCTCTTGTTAAATTTATCCGACTTACCTGCTTACTTATTTTGTGCTTCCTGTTGGGCTTTATCGCTATTTTGGCGGTAAAGTACCGTCCGGTTCAGAGCCGTTGTGTAGCGTGGATGCTGGGAGGGCACGGCGGCCATCAAATCCGAAGCTTGCTGCCACTTAGCAGCTACGAATAACCAATCCTCGCGAGATTGAGCGGTTTTGCCGTCGGTAGCTGCTTGCGAGGCGACTCGCACTGCTTGTGCAAAAGAGTCAACTGCAGAATTAGCCGTCTCCTGAGAAATTTTCACAGCAGGTTTTGCCTCCGAGGGAGGGGCAGTGGCAACTGCTTGGGTTGTGGCTTGCGTGCTGTTTAGCACTTGGGAATTAAGCCCTTTGTAGATGGCGGCCGCTGCCCCGAGCAACAGCACGGTCAAGCTGATGCCACCGACGATACCGCGCTCAAATTGCCGCGGTTGCTGCATCGAGCGAGGTACAGCTATTCTCGGCAAACCCCGCTTCCCTGCCAGAGCTTGGCGTTCGTGATGGGCGGTGGCCAGACGCTTAAACAAATTGGGCTTTCTGAGTTTAACTTCTTGAGACCACAACAGTTGATTCTCGGGATCGCGGCTAATTTCTTCGAGCCACAGCAGTTGGTGTTCTCGGACAAGCCGACTGTTGATGTTGACTCGGCGAATATTGCGGGGCGAAATGCCCTCCAAAATTTCTCGGACTCGATCGACCAAACTAGACTGTTCGAGCAGTTGGGGTGTTGCAGCTTCGCACAGCAGTTGCAGCACCCCCTCTGCAAACACGGCTCTGGCCCTCACGCCTACCTGTGCGAGTTCGTCATTAAGGATTTGAATAATCGATGCAACCGAGCCCTCGCGAGCTTGTCGAGCAATGTCATCAATTGGATTGGTCATAAAACTATCTTGACGCTTAGCAATCAGTTAATTGTTAACCCAAAGTCTCGGATTTAATTTTTACTCATACAGGTTATCACTGACACTGCCAGGTTAAAATGAACAGATGCAAATCTTGCATACCGATCCACTTAAAATTATCACCACAACATCGAGCGAGGCTAACAGGAAATAAACTATGGGTAAAGTAATTAGCGGTCAAATTTTTGTTGTAGACGACAACATCGATACAGATCAAATTATCCCGGCCGAATACCTGACCCTGGTTCCCTCGAAGCCGGACGAGTACGAGAAACTAGGCAGTTATGCGATGATTGGGTTGCCCGATCGCTACGGTAAGTTTATCGAATCCGGCGAACAGAAAACCCGGTATCCGATTATAATAGCGGGCGAAAATTTTGGCTGCGGTTCTTCGCGGGAGCACGCTCCGATCGCTCTGGGGGCCGCCGGCGTTAAAGCAGTGGTGGCTTTGTCTTACGCACGCATTTTCTTTCGCAATTGCTCGGCTACTGGCGAATTGTACCCGATCGAATCTGTCGATCGACTCTGCGACTTATTTGTAACGGGCCAAGAAGTGACGATCGACTTTGCGAACGATCGAATTATCAACCACACTCAAAATCTAACTTGCTCCCTCAAGCCTTTAGGAGATGTCGGGCCAGTGATTGATGCCGGAGGGCTGTTTGACTACGCGCGCCAAACAGGAATGATTGCGGCTCGGTAAAGACTGCAAAGAAACCCTATGGCAACCACGGGGGGATTGCCTACAAAAACCGGGTTTCTTGATATTGTTTGTATTGATGTCCGCCTACTCTTATTTTGAAATTTGGTAGTGCCTAACAAGTATAAGACTTATGCAACTGGCACACTTCTATTGACTTGTAGAGTGCTCTACTACTTTCGTTATAGGGCGACGATCGAAAGTTTGGGATAGTAGAGCACCTTACTACTTGTTACACTTCCGTAAGTCCTAAAGTAATGATACTGGCTAGAGTAGTGTGGGAGTTCTGGCGTTGCTGAGTGAAGGTTTTCTTGGCTACCGATCGGGATTTAGCGGAAGCCGCGGGGGTGTCCGATCGGACAATTTTTGCAACAGAAACTTCTCAATAAATATACCCTCCTAGCGCCCGATTTCAACATCTTCAAGGATACCGAGGGCGTCGGGAACAAGAACGGCTGCCGAGTAGTAGGCGGTGACGAGGTAGGAAATAAGGGCCTTTTCGTTGATGCCCATGAATCGGACAGACAGGCCAGGTTGGTATTCGTCGGGGATACCAGTTTGGTGCAGGCCGATCACGCCCTGATCTTCCTCACCAGTCCGCAACACCAAGATAGAACTGGTCTGGTTCTTGGTAATTGGGATCTTGTTACAGGGAAGAATGGGTGTATTGCGCCAAGTGATTACCTTGGTTCCATCCATGTCAATGCTTTCTGGGTAGATGCCCCGGCGGTTGCACTCCCGACCGAAGGCGGCAATAGTGCGGGGATGAGCCAGGAAGAACTTCGACTTCCTCCGACGAGTAATCAATTCATCAAGATCGTCGGGGGTGGGAGGACCGCTGCGGGTGTAGATACGCTGTTTCAGGTCAGCATTGTGCAGCAACCCGAATTCCCGGTTGTTGATCAAATCGTGTTCTTGACGTTCCCGCAATGACTCAATAGTCAGCCGCAGTTGTTGTTCCGTCTGATTCATCGGTTCGTTGTACAGATCCGCGACGCGAGTATTCACCCGCAACACAGTCTGGGCAAGGCTCAATTGATATTCGCGGGGTGAGAGTTCGTAATCAACGAAAGTCCCTGGCAACTGGGTTTCCGCAAGATGACCGGCAGACAATGCGATCGAAGCTTCGCCCTGCTTGTTCTGTGGTTGTTCGGCACGAGTCCTAAACTGTTCAACCTGAGCCTGCAACGCCCCCGACTGGTTGAGCAGTTCCCGAAACGCCTGTTGTGGTAGCGCCAATACCGTGCATCGGGTAACAGCCTTGATTGTGAACTTCCAAGTGCTTTCTGACTCCACCACAGTTTCATCGCCGAAATGGTCGCCATCTGCCAGCATATCCAGCAAAGGTTCATCGCCATACTTGCCAACAGCCACCTTGTTGACCTTGCCATGAGCGATCAGGAAAAGCCGATCGGCTGCCTGACCTGACTGCACTATGATGTCACCAGGCACGAACTCCTGTTGCACAAACCTACTTGCCAACGCGCTCAACACCCCAGTGTCGTTAAACCCTCGCAGCAATGGCAACTGACAAAGTTCTTGGGGAATTACCTCCACCACAGATCCGGTGTTGGTGAAACTTAGCTTGCCATCAGCCACCGTATAGGTCAACCGACGGTTCACCCGATAAGTACCACCCTTCGTCTGCACCCACGGCAACATCTTCAACAACCACCGCGATGTAATTTCCTGCATCTGCGGTGCAGATTTGGTTGTTGTTGCCAAATTTCTGGCGGCCGCTGTACCCAAACTCAGGTGGCGCTGGTGACGCTCAACCTCTAAACCGGGATCATTAGAATACGTCATTACCTCATCCTCTAGTTACTCACAAAAATGCCTGCTCAAATAGTTAAGAGGTTAAAGCAATAAGACTTTTGTCAATGAGTAATTACGCTTAAATTCGATCGTAATTACTCATTGACAAAAGCCGTTTACCTTAACTTCTCACGAATGCTTAGCGGCCGATTTCGACATCTTCCAGAATGCCGAGTGCGTCGGGTACTAGGACGGCTGCGGAGTAGTAAGCAGTGACGAGGTAGGAGATGATGGCTTGTTCGCTGATACCCATGAAGCGGACAGAGAGGCTGGGTTGGTATTCGTCGGGGATACCCGTTTGATGTAAGCCGATCACTCCTTGTTTTTCCAGGCCAGTGCGCATCAAGATGATAGAACTGGTGCGGGCCTTGGTGATGGGGATCTTGCTGCAGGGGAATATGGGTACGCCGCGCCAAGCCGTCACTTGAGCGCCGTTCACATCTACGCTTTGTGGATAGATGCCCAGGCGGTTTGCCTCCCGACCGAAGGCTGCGATCGTGCGGGGGTGAGCTAGGAAGAACGATGGCTCCTTCCATACCGTAGCCAGCAGTTCGTCGAGGTCGTCGGGGGTGGGTGTGCCACCGCGGGAGTAGATGCGCTGTCTGAGGTCAGCGTTGTGCAACAACCCAAAATCGGGGTTGTTGATCATTTCGTCTTCTTGACGTTCGCGTAATGCCTCGACGGTCAGCCGCAGTTGTTGTTCCGTCTGGTTCATCGGTTCGTTGTACAGATCCGCTACCCGGGTACTTATCCGCAACACGGTTTGGGCGAGGCTCAATTCATATTCCCGGGGTGCAATCTCGTAATCAACAAAGGTTCCTGCCAATGGAGTCTCTTCAGCATGACCCGTTGCCACCTCAATGGCTGCTTCACCTTGGGCTGTTTGTGGCTGTCTCAGGCGCTCGCGGAACTGCTCAACATGAGTTCGCAAATCCTCGGACTGGTCGATCAACTGCTCAAACACCTGTTCCGACAGCGACAAAACCGTGCATCTGGTAATCGCTTTGAGGGTGTACTGCCAGATGTCCTCGGACTCCACCACAGTTTCATCGCCGAAATGGTCGCCGTCGGCGAGCACATCGAACACGATTTCCTCGCCATACTTGCCAACACCAATCTTGTTCACCTTGCCATGAGCAATCAGGATCACCCGATCGGCAGGCTGACCAATCTCGACGATCGTATCGCCGGCGACGTACTCCCGCTGCACAAACTGGTTTGCCAACGCAGTTAACACGTCAACGTTGTCAAACCCTCGCAGCAATGGCAACTCAGTAAGTTCGCGGGGAATCACCTGCACCGTCGCTCCGGTGTTGGTGAAAGTGACGCGCCCATCACCGACGGTATAACTCAACCGACGGTTGACTCGAAACACACCGCCCTTCGTCTGCACCCACGGCAATAGCTTCAACAACCACCGGGAGGTAATCTCCTGCATTTGCGGTGCAGATTTGGTGGTCGTTGCCAAATTACGGGCGGCGGCTGTCCCCAAACTTAAGTGGCGCTGATGACGTTCAACATCTGTACCGGGATCATTAGAATACGTCACAACTTAATCCTCAAATATCTAGTTAGTCAAATTAGTCCAAAAACAATGCTGGTTTACATGACCGAATGCTGACAAAAGAACTTGCAGCAGCAAGACCTATTCTCTTACAGAAGGGTTTTAATTGCTAGACCCATTACTGACAAAATTCCTCCCGGCACCGATCGACGAAGTGATACGTGCAGCCGAGGTGCCAAGTCCTGTGGGGCCGCCGAGCACTCGCGCTATCGGGGAAGCACTATTACGCAATTCAAATTCCTTATAGCGGTCTACCTTGATATGCCACTTCAGTACCCCGCACATCCAATTTTCTAATTTTTCAACGTATCCGAGCAGTTTCTTGCGGGTACTTTCATCCAGATTGAAATCGTCGAATAGAGCAGGCAATTCAGTGGCAACAATGTGTTGAAACTGTTTTGCCCGATCGGTCATCAGATTGTTCACAATCTCGACAGCCTGGGGTATATCGCAGTTGAGGAAATTCTGCACAACCAGCACGACGTTATGGATTTCGCCCTCGAATTCAATTTCTTTCTGGTAGGAGAAGATATCGTTAGTGAAACAGGCAAAGTCTGCCGCTGAATTTTCCAGCGATCGTATCGGCCGGCTGTAGTAAATCTCCATCGGGATCTCGCCGCCCTGGGCTAGTCGGGACAGGCTCATCGTCAAATCCGAGCCGAACGTCTTACGGCGCATCTCAATATAATCGATCGGGTCAGGAATCCGATTTTGGAGCTGGTTGGCGAGTTCCCACACCCAACTGTCAGTCATGTCCTGAATCGCACGGCGGAACTCAGTCCGCGCGGTGAGGGACATGGGGCCAGCAGTCCGAGACCAAATATCCGCTAAACCCCGTTCCACCGGATTAGTTGGTACGGCTGGAGGGGTGGAGTTGTCGAGAGGCATGAAGACCGACATTCGGGCGTTGAACACTTTCGCACCAACTATGTCTCGGTTGTTTCCGTAGATTGCTGGGAAGTAATCGTCAGCATAGGTTCCCCACACCAGCCAGCACGCTGTCAGA
This sequence comes from Microcoleus sp. BROC3, assembly GCF_036702515.1. Classification (NCBI taxonomy): domain Bacteria; kingdom Bacillati; phylum Cyanobacteriota; class Cyanophyceae; order Oscillatoriales; family Microcoleaceae; genus Microcoleus; species Microcoleus sp. BROC3. The sequence goes on along the minus strand of NZ_JAUBTQ010000024.1, from coordinate 102,875 downwards.
TTTAGCTCATCCTCAGACCCTTTGGGATGAATCCACGCGCCGCATAGGGCGACATCGGCAACATCAAACTTGTGGTCATTCCAGATAAAGCCATCAGGAATGCCCGGTAGCTCGTCCAGCATCCCCATCTGGCGCGCCCATTCCTTAGAATGCTTCCGGGCCTTATCCAGATTGGGATTCAAAGTGGTAGAGAAGGGCATATAAAACTTAGGCAATTTCACGGGCCCTACAGCCTGGTAGGGAACGTGAGTAAAGCTATTGAACCTTCCTAAACCCAAGGTGGTGTACAACGATTCCAACCGCAAACCCGAGGTGCCTAATCCTGTGGGCCCTAGATTCAGCGTCGGTGTCGCAGAATTACCCGCTTCCTCGTTCATGTAGCGGCTCGATCTCATGTGCCACTCGTGACCGCCAGACTGCCAATCCTGAAGTCCTTTGATGTAAAGGAGAACGTTCGCACGTTCTACGGGGTCTACTCCGTGCTCCTCAAAGAGGGAGGGCAACTCGGTAACAGCAGTGTTGTCAAACTGATATAACCGCGAGTTCAGCAGCTCGTTGGTGAGATTAGCCGCCTCTTGGGTACTAATATTCAAGAAACGCTCCAAAACCAACACGCAGTTGGAATTTTCACCTTCCTCTTCCACTTCTCTCTGGTAGGAGAACAGGTCGTTGCGAAGATGCACTCCATCGGCAAATGTGTCTTTCAGGACTCGCATCGGTCGAGTGGCGGCAATTTTAGCTGGAACTTCTACAAACGCAGCGTGTTCGACGAGATGGGCTGACCAGGGTGCGCCACCGACTTTGCGCCGCATCTCGATATATTCGATCGGGTTGGCAATCCGATTTTGATTGATATTGGCGAGTTCCCACATCGACTCATCTAAGAGGTGTTTGGTACTCTCAAAGAATCGTCGCCGCCATTCCACAGACTTGGTAAAGGCAGTGCGAGACCAGAGGTTTAACAAACCGCGCTCTACTGGGTTGGTGGGAACGGGAGGGGTTTCGTCAGGGAAAATCGGCATAAATGCCGGTAGTCGATCGAGGTATTCCTTCGCCCCAACCAGATCTTGACTGCGCTTATAGATTTCCAGAAAGTGATCGTCAAAAAAGAATACCCACACATACCAGTCCGTTACTAGGTCAAGTTCCGTCCCTGGTGCGTCTGGATGGGTGTAAGAGCAAAGTAAAGCGTAGTCATGGGCATCGAATTTGCGTTCGTCCCAAATAGGTTGCCCTTGGGCTTCCTCTTTTGAGCCAAGTATGCCCATATCGTAAGCCCACGCCTTGGAATGAACTCGCGCTGCTTCCAGGTTTGGGTTCAGCCGTGCCGGCCAAGGCATATAAAAATCTGGCAGTTTAAATGGTTGCATAATTTGTGTCTAAACTATACTCAAGTCTTGTCTAGCGATTATTGACAAAAGGATTGCTCGTACCGACGAAAGAGCCGATATTGAAAGCTGAATTTCCGAGCCATTTGGGAGTGCTGACTCCTGGCCGTGCCTTCGGAAGATTGGGGGAAGGAAAGTCAATATAGCGGCGAGTTTTTTGAGTCCAAACAAAATTACCCGCCATCCAAATCTTCAATCTTTTGACATAGGCAAGGCATTGCTGGCGGGCATTTGCGTCTAGGTTTAGCTGGTCAAATAGATTTGGTAGTTCGGCGGCGATATGTTCAAACTCATTCAATCGAGCGGTCAAGAGATTGTTAACAATGTTGACCGATTCCTGTAAAGGGCAGTCAAGAAATCGCTTGATGACTAACACGCTATTGTGGATTCCGCCTTCAAACTCCATTTCTTTCCGGTAGGAAACAATGTCGTTTGATAAACCGATCCAATCAATTGTGATGTGGTTTAGCGATTGTATCTGTCGGCTAGAGTGAACTTCCGGCGGGATGTCCTCGCTGAGGTCATATTGAGCCAGGGCGATCGTAATGTCTCCGGCAGCAGTCTGGCGACGCATCTCAACGTAATCAACTGGTTCAGGGACTCGATCTTGGACGACATTGCTAATTTCCCACCATTCCCCATCAACGTAGTTTTGCATATGGTTAGCAAACTTTTGCCGCCATTCCAGCGGCAGGTGGGAGGCGGTGCGCGGCCACAGATCGATCAAAGCCCTTTCCAATGGGTTGGTTGGCACAGGGGGTGGGGTTAAGTCCACTGGCATGAAGGCTGGTATTCGGTTGATAAAATCTTTAGCCCCCACTAGATCCCGAGGGCGTTTATATCTTTCCTGGAAGTAGTCATCCTCGAAGAACATCCAGACACACCAATCGGCCACCAGTTCCAGTTGCAGAACGGTCATATCTGGATTGGTTGCTGCTGCGAAGAAACCGAGATCCATTGAGTCGAACCTGCGTTCGTCCCAGATGCCAAGGTTGAGTGTATCCTCTACGGGGCTTAACATCCCCATGGCACCTGCCCACGCCTTGATATGCACGCGGGCTGCTTCCAGGTGGGGGTTGACCTGGGCTGAGAACGGCATATAAAAGTTGGGAAATTCAAACTCGTATGTAAACTCGTCCTTGACTTTCTCCGGTGTCTTCAATCCTCCTGGACGCTTGGTATCCCTCGGTAAATCGAAAATCCTCGCCAGGGAAGTTCCCAGCCCTGTGGGGCCGATCGCCAATCGCCCTGTGGCTGAAGAATTTTCCGCTTCTTCGTTCATGTAGCGGCTCGATCTCATGTGCCACTCATGGCCGCCCGACTGCCAATCCTGAAGTCCTTTGATATAGAGGAGAACGTTTACCTGCTGTACGGGGTCTATACCTTGCTCTGCAAAGAGTAGGGGAAGTTCAGTGATTGCGGTGTTCTCAAACTGGTGTAACCGCGAGGTGAGCAAATCGTTGGTGATGTTAGCGGCCTCTTGGGCGTCAACGTTGAGGAATTTCTCAAGCACAAGCACACAATTGGAATTTTCACCTTCATCTTCCACTTCTCTCTGGTACGAGAATAGATCGTTGCGAAGGTGCACTCCATCGGAAAATGTGTCTTTCAGGACTCGCATCGGTCGAGTGGCGGCAATTTTAGCCGGAACTTCTACAAACGCAGCGTGTTCGACGAGATGGGCCGACCAAGGTGCGCCGCCGACTTTGCGCCGCATCTCGATATATTCGATCGGGTTGGCAATCCGATTTTGATTGATATTGGCGAGTTCCCACATCGACTCTTCTAAGAGGTGCTTGGTACTATCGAAGAACCGTTGCCGCCATTCCACAGACTTGGTAAAAGCAGTGCGAAACCACAGGTTGACCAAGCCTCGCTCTACTGGGTTGGTGGGAACGGGAGGGGCTTGAGTCGGGTAAACTGGCATAAATGCGGGTAGTCGATCGAGGTATTCCTTCGCCCCAACCAGATCTTGACTGCGCTTATAGATTTCGAGGAAGTGATCGTCAAAAAAGAACACCCACACATACCAGTCGGTTACTAGGTCTAACTCCGTTGCTGGTGCGTCTGGATGGGTATAGGAGCAAAGCAAGGCGTAGTCATGGGCATCGAATGTGCGTTCATCCCAAATAGGTTGCCCTTGGGCTTCCTCTTTTGAACCAAGTATGCCCATCTCATAGGCCCATGCCTTGGAATGCACTCGCGCCGTTTCCAGGTTTGGGTTCAGCCGCGCCGGCCAAGGCATATAAAATTCTGGCAGTTTAAAGGGTTGCATTATCTGCGCGTAACCTTCTGTTGGGTCTTGTTGCTATTTTTTGCCTACTAACGAATGAGCTGTGGGATTTGGCGAGCATTCTCGCCGCCCTAGCCAGGTTTCATATGTGGTTTGTGTGCGATTGTAATGTACGCTATTTCATATTCACGCTTGCGTTCGAGTCAATAAAATTTAACAAAATACGTTGGTGAGCAATGCCAAAAGGTCGCACATCTCCTGACTGCTCAGAAAAGCATTTTCCAGCCAGAATCTGCTCCGGTGTCAACAACTTCATATCCCAACCCTCAAGCAAAACTAAATCCTTGACATCCGCACTAAGTGGTGCGTGAAAAACGTAGCGAATAACATCTTTTTCGACATCGCAACAGAAAAAAGCAACACTTGGAGGAGCATAACTAATTTCTTCTTTCAATTCCCGCAAAACGGCTAATTCCGGCGTTTCTCCAGGTTCCAAGTGTCCGCCAAACAAAGCCCAATGTCCCGGATACCTAATATTAGGAATATCGTCCCGCAACTGGCATAGAAACTTGCCTTCTTGGTACAAAATCGCGATCGCAACGTGAATTTTAGTCATCAATTAGAAGGAAGAACGAAGAACGAAGAACGAATAAGGCAGAAGAAGGAGCAATTAATAAATAACAAATAACAAACAACCAATTACCTTCTGCCTATTTCCCCTTTTCTGAACTGGGAGTGCGCTTTAACTGTTCTATTTCGTCAACATAAACCTCACCTAAATCCTTACCAGCCAATTCCTTCAGCGTAATACTTTTATACCGGACTTCGCCTTTAAGCAACACTTCATCACCAAGTTGCGGCAAATTTTGTTTGGTTAAAATCCAAATACTGCCAGTACCATCCTCAAGTTGATAAGCCGCATTCCCGACAAACGGAGCGCGATTTTCCACCTTTCCTCGGAGATAAACTTCAGCATCGACTTGCCGCTTTTGTTGAACGTCGCCAATGCTAGCGACATTAAAGCCAAGATTAAGTTGAGACAGAGGTAAATTGCCACAACTGAACAAAGCGCTGGCGAATATGAGCGATAAAGAGCCGATGCAGCTTTTTTTAACCCAAACTTGCTTAATTACAGTAGTCATTTAGTCAAATGATAGAAGATTGGAGATACGACTTACTGTAACAGAATTGGAAAAATCGATCGCAACTCAGAAGAGACTGCTGCACGATCCAGGTGAGCGTTTAAGCTAAAATCTAAAATCGTCAGCCGTTTCTTACCCCTAACCCACAGTCTACAATGGAAGCCAAAACTGCTCGCATATTAGATGGTAAAGCTTTAGCCCAAAAGATTCAAAGCGAGCTGAGCGATCGAGTCCGCGCCCTACAACCCCAAAAGGGGCGTCCTCCGGGACTTGCGGTGCTGATGGTGGGCGACAACCCGGCCAGCGCAGCCTATGTTCGCAACAAAGAGCGAGCCTGCGCTAAAGTTGGCATAGCTTCCTTCGGCCAGCATTACCCCGCAAACGCTACTCAAGCCGAACTAGAACTTGCAATTCGTGCACTCAACGAGGACGATCGAGTAGACGGCATTTTAGTTCAATTACCGCTACCAGAACACTTAGATGCAATTGCCCTGCTGTACCAAATTGCCCCCGACAAAGATGCTGACGGACTTCACCCTGTAAATTTAGGCCGCTTGGTGCGCGGGGAAGAAGGTTTGCGGAGTTGTACTCCCGCCGGAGTGATGCGGTTATTGCAGGAATACCAGATTGATTTAAAAGGAAAAAACGCCGTTGTTTTGGGCCGCAGTATTTTGGTGGGTAAACCGATGGCGCTGATGCTATTAGAAGCCGATTGTACTGTTACTGTAGCTCATTCGCGATCGCAAAACTTAGAATCGATTACCAATCAAGCCGATATTTTAATAGCCGCAGTCGGCCGCACAGAAATGATTACACCTAATATGGTCAAACCCGGATCGGTAGTAATTGATGTCGGTATTAACCGCGTCGTCAATCCAGACGGTACGAGTCGTTTGGCCGGAGATGTTGATTTTAATGCTGTTAAAACAGTAGCCGAATTTATCACGCCGGTGCCCGGAGGAATCGGGCCGATGACTGTTGCTATGCTTTTGGAAAATACCGTTTCGAGTTATATTGAATACGGTTCTAATTGAATTATGACCCACTTGTGAGCCAGTATTGGCTCAAGTAGGGTTAGTAATCTACCAACACACAAAGATTTTAACTATGCCTTTAAAACCCGATCCATCAGGGATAGTGCGCTTAATTGGCGACAACACCTCGGAATTTATTCAACTTTTTCCTGGAGATCTAACCAACTTCCCTTTAGGAGCTTGGGCCCTTGATGGCGACGATACAGTAGATGGCTCAGAGGCTAGCGAGTTAATCCTGGGAAATCAAGGTGAAGATATTCTCAGAGCTTTTACAGGCAACGATTCTGTATTTGGGGGAAAAGGAAAAGATGCCTTGTTTGGAGGGGAGGGGAATGACTCCCTCAGTAGCGGTCTAGATGCTGATAGGCTTCTTGGAGGCGCTGGCGATGATATTTTATTGGGGGGGAGAGGCAATGATTTGTTATCCGACGGAGAAGGGAATAACACTCTGGTTGGCGGCTTGGGCAGAGACTTCTTCGAGTGTGGGTTTGACAATAATAATTTATGCGTTCTGGGAATAGATCCTGCCGCTACAGATATCAATTCTAGTGATATAATCGAAAGCTTTGATCCAGATTTAGATCGCATTGGATTAGCGAGTGACTTAACGGTCAATGATATAGTGTTGGAGCCGGTACAGAATGTGGCATTAACATATACGTTCGATGGGCCGCAAGCTTTACAACCATTACTCCCTCCAGGTCCGGCCGACACATTTAGCGGATCTGCTTCAGCAACTCAACCCAGAAGCGGAATTACCGGAGTTTATTCAGGAACTCTAATGAGAGTCAAGAATTCTAACGCGATTTTAGGTTTTGTACAGGATGTAACGCCTAATGAACTTCAAAGCAGGATTGTTTCCGTTCAGGGTTTCTAAGTTCAGGACAATCACTGGTGGCATGACAAACTTATCATATTGTTAGCCACAAATTAACTCCTGATATTTACACGGCTTACGCAGAAACGCTAGTAGTAGGGTGTGAAATACGCACCTTACTACTATGGGTCGTGTAAAAATTGGCTATGCAGCGTAAGTCCTGTAAAATTCTTTACTCTTTGAGTCCGCTTGGAGTGGACGAAAGTGGGTGTAGTAGCGCTTTCAAGATCGGATCGAAATCACTAATCACTATGATTTACCGTGAGGAATTTTTGATAGCAACAACGCGAATTCGGCGATAATCTGCAATCCAATTACCATCGCGGTACAGCGCCGATCGCAAACGCTCTTCAACGGAGTTCATTACCTGCGATCGCACATCATCAGACAACCCCGACAAAAACCCGCCAGCAAACATCTCAATCCAATTTACCATACCCGCGCTGCCACCTTCTAGGGGAGTCGGTCGATCGAACAAAACCGCATAACCCACATCAAATCCCTGCTTTTCCAAAAGCCCAGCATACTCGCCAATACTCGGAAAATACCAAGGATTAAGCGCTTCAGGCTCCTCGCAGCCAATTTCTGACAAAACACTCAAAAGTGCCCGGACGATCGCCCCCACGTTCCCCTTACCGCCAAACTCAGCAACAAAACGGCCTCCCGGCTTCAGCGCTTTTTCCACACAATTAATCACAGCATCCGGCTGTTTAATCCAGTGCAAAACCGCATTAGAAAACACAGCATCTAACGGATATTCTACTTGAAAATTTCTCGCATCTGCAGCAGCTAAATTGATGTGAGGATAATTAACTTTTGCCGTGGAAATCATCGACAAAGATGAATCAATACCTTGCACAAAAGCACCACTTTGAGCAATCTTTTCAGTTAACTGTCCCGTACCGCAGCCCAAATCTAGAACTTGTTCTCCAGCCTGCGGAGCGAGTAACTCCAAAAGCGATTCCCCGTACTCCCAAACAAAAGCATGATTTTGCTCATAAAGAGCTGAATTCCAAGAATTTTCTGACATCTCTTCTCTTCTTTCCTTTTCTCTTTTCTGTTTTCTTCTCTTAGCGTTCTAGCGCTAACGCGCTTTCGCGGTTCGTTATTAACTTATTTGCCAGCAAGCAGATTAATTGCATTCCCATCAATACGGCAAACCCTAATATTTTCCAAAATCCGCGCTCCCTGCTTTTGGTAAAAAGCAATCCCCGGCGCATTGCCAGTATTAACAGTCCATTCAATCCGCCCGCAATGTGTTGACTCAGCAATTTGTGCCAAATACTTTAACAGCGCTGTACCGACTCCGATACCGCGCATAGGAGCTTGCACAAATAAATCATCAAGCCAAAGACACGGCTGCGCCAATAAACTTGAATAGGAGGAATGAAACATAGCAAATCCTACCGCTTTTCCCGCAACTTCCCCCAACAAAACCCGCGCTAGCGGAGGCTGGCAAAACAACGTTTGCAGCAATTTATCTACTGTTGCTGCCAACAAATTTTTAGACCCATCAAAATCGCTTTTTTGTGAAATAAAATCCACAATTAATTCCAAATCTGCCAGATCTGCTTCTCTAATTTTGATATCCAAATTAACCATTGTTTAATTCTCAATTTCGCCTATTAATCACTGTATGAAATATCATCATTAATGTCCAATATATGTTTAACTAACAACTTATACTTTTAAAATATAAATCATGGGGACTTATGGAACTTCGGCATTTGCGTTATTTCATTGCAGTTGCAGAGGAATTGAATTTCACTCGCGCAGCCGAAAAACTGCATATTGCCCAACCTCCGCTGAGCCAACAAATCCAGCATTTAGAGGCAGAGTTGGGGTTTCAACTGTTTCGCCGCACCAAGCGGACGGTGCATTTAACGGCTGCGGGACAGGTTTTTTTCGAGGAAGCCGGGAAAATTCTGCAGCAAGTCGATCGAGCAATTCAACTGGGCCGACAAACCAGTCGGGGCGAACTCGGCCAACTGACGATCGGCTTTGTGAGTTCCGCAGCACACAACGTGGTTCCAGCTATTTTGCAGGCGTTTCGCACTCGCTGTCCCGCCGTCAAGCTGGAACTGCACGAACTGACGACAAACGAACAGTTGCAGCGGCTGCGGTTCGGGCAAATTGATATCGGCTTCGTGCGCCCTCCGGTTGAGGAAGATGGGATAAATTCTGAAATCGTTTTTCGAGAACCGCTGATCGTGGCACTGCCAGAAACGCATCCGGCGGCCGATCGCACGCATCTTGAATTACGCGAACTTTCCACGGAACCGTTCATTTTGTTTCCGCGCTCCCTAGCTCCGGGGTTGTACGATCCGATCGTCAGTCTTTGTCAACAAGCTGGTTTTAGCCCGATCGCAGCTCAAGAAGCAATTCAAATGCAAACCATTGTGAGTCTGGTAGCCGCCGAAATGGGAGTGGCGATCGTCCCGGCGTCGATGCAAAATTTCCAGCGCAGCGGGGTTGTTTACAAAGCGTTACCAGAATCAACCTGCACTGTGGCGATCGCTCTGATTTGGCGCAGCGATCCAACGGCGGCGGTGCAGCGGTTTTTGGAAGTCGCCAGACAAATCAGCGGATTAGAGATTTGAGATTTGAGATTTGAGATTTGAGATTGACGGGTAATTTGACAAAGTTATTAAAACTCAAAGATTTTCTGTGCAACAACACCCGTAGAATGATTAATTGATGCTCGGAGTTCGAGCAACTACCGCCGTAAAAGTCGGCACGATCGACCCGAACGGCTCAGAATATCCCACGTAACTATTAAGTACAAGAGAGCAAGGGATGGTATTGGCAACAGAAATGGGTTCGTCCCAACCGGAATCCTCTTTCGATTTATCTACTTATCTAGTCAAGCGAAAAGAGGCGATCGAGGTAGCTCTCGACAGTGCACTCCCGGTCATCTACCCAGAGAAAATCTACGAAGCAATGCGCTACTCGCTGCTAGCGGGGGGCAAGCGCCTGCGTCCGATCTTGTGTCTGGCTAGCTGCGAACTGGCCGGCGGCACTACATCTATGGCAATTCCGACAGCTTGCGCTTTGGAAATGATCCACACGATGTCGCTGATTCACGACGATTTGCCGGCAATGGACAATGACGACTACCGGCGCGGCAAACTGACGAACCACAAAGTCTACGGTGAAGATATCGCCATTTTGGCTGGCGATGGTTTGCTGACCTATGCTTTTGAATTTATCGCCACTAAAACTGAGAACGTACCCCCCCAGCAGGTGTTGCAGACGATCGCCTATTTGGGTCGCGCTGCCGGGGCTGGTGGACTCATAGGCGGTCAGGTGGTAGACGTGGAATCGGAAGGAAAGACAGATGTTTCTCTGGAAACTTTGAATTACATTCACGCTCACAAAACAGGCGCGCTGTTAGAGGCCTGCGTAGTTTGTGGGGCAATTATCGCTGGGGCCTCGGCTGCGGATTTGCAGCGGCTGTCTCGTTTCGCTCAAAATATTGGGCTGGCTTTCCAGATCGTTGACGACATTCTGGATATTACTGCTACCCAAGAAGAACTGGGCAAAACTGCTGGCAAAGATGTTCAAGCAGGAAAAGTCACTTATCCGAGTTTGTGGGGAATTGAGGAGTCTCGCCGCCAAGCTTCACAGCTTGTTGATGATGCTAAGGCTCAATTGGCAGTATTTGGGAGCAAAGCTCTACCGCTGCTGGCGATCGCCGATTTTATTACCAGCCGCAGTAACTAGAAATACCAAATACTATGCAGGAAATTTGCAGCGGCATCTTAAACAATCATATACTCGTGGTTGCTTTGCTTGCTTGTCTGGCGGCTCAGATCATGAAGCTGCCGATCGAGTTGGTCAAAAATCGCAAGTTTAATCTTCGGTATTTGGTAACAACGGGGGGAATGCCCAGCGCTCACTCGTCTTTTGTGGGCGCTTTGGCTGCTGGAGTGGGACAAACGATGGGATGGGAAAGTCCGGACTTTGCGATCGCTGCGATCTTTGCAATTATTGTGATGTACGACGCAGCAGGCGTCCGGCAAGCAGCAGGCAAGCAAGCTCGCATCCTCAACCAAATTATTGACGAGTTTTTTGAGGAAGATCACAACCTTAATGAGGCTCGCCTGAAAGAGTTGCTGGGACACACTCCTTTTCAAGTGCTTGTCGGTTTGGGGCTGGGAATCACTATTGCTTGGATCGCAGGGCCTGCATATTAGTTAACTGTTAACTGTTAACTTTTAACTGTTAGTTGTTGACTGTTAACTGTTAACTAATGACTACTGACCGAATTCTGCTTGCAGAATATCGTCATTGTCATCGGCGATCGTGGCGACAATAGTAATAACCCGAGAAATTTCCCCGGCCGAGATTTCCGCCATCGTCCGAGTCGATACTACCGCAACTTTATTGTCAACAATGGCAAAATGAGATTCCAAAGTAGACAGCCAATTCATTTCTAGGATTTTCCGCATTAATTGAGCTTCATTCTTCGCTGGCAACTGCAGTACAAAAGCCCAAACAGTCAAAGTATCATCTTCGGTTTCGCCCGTGAGTTGCACGAACACTTCAACACTGCCGTACTTGAACTTCCAAAGATGTCCGCCAGCTTCACTTTGACCGACCATCACTTTTTGGTCTACAGCCATGCTGGCGATGACAGTTTCAATTTCTTCTGCATAGGTGACGGCTGTGGCTTTTTCGACCTGCTCGGAGGCGATCGCACTTTCACTTGAGAGGCTCTCTGCGGAAGCTGTTTGTATGTTCGGCTCGCTGGTAGTCATGATTATATTTAGATGGAAAACTATTCCAATAATCAGTTTACTTGCTAAAGCTTAAAATTATGATTTTAAATAACTGGTTCCGAGGCTATGCCAAGGAACCAGTATATCTCGCTTGTTTGCGGAGGCAGACGCAAGTTTGACTTGCAAAGCGGTTTCAACCAGGTTCGCGATCGTTTTTAAGCCTTGGGCTTAGCCGTCGCCGGCTTCTTCTCAATGGTATTCAAGCCGTTGAGGAACATGGGTACCAATTTCTCCATAAATGCCTGCGGATCGCGGTTCCAGGCGCGCTGAGCTACATCGACTCTAGTCATTTGCAGATCCGGGGCCAGCAGGGTTCTGGGTAAGCGTTCCATCAGGTATTGCGGGCGTTCCCACATCGGCATGGTGTTGGCAATATCCACGAGGCGGGTGACGCGGCGGAGTTCTGCCCCCAGCATGATATCCATTCCTGATTCAAAAGCTGCTTGTTCGATCGCCATATACTTGCGCTTTGCCTGTTCCACCTTTTGGCGGTGTTCCGGGCTTTTGTCGGCGATTTGGGCCAGCCAGCGATTGCCCCAGCGGACGTGACCAGCTTCTTCTGGAAAAATCTTTTCGATTGTTTCGCGGATTTTGATGTTTTCTGCGGTTTGGGGAGCCTGTTTGAGGGCGTGGATGTGCGCGCCGAAATACTCGCATCCTCGCTTCTCGGTGACGTTAATCGCGGCGAGGGAAGAAATTACAAAGTCTTCGCGGTTTTTGGTAGGGTCTTGTTGTTCGCTGTCATACAACCTTTCAAATTCGTCAATGTAGGAGACTCCTGGCGGCGTTCCCACATTTTGGCCGAGGTCTACCAGCAAGTCGGTGAGCCACATGGCGTGCCGCGCTTCGTCGGAAATGTGCCGAGAAAGGTCGCGCACGAGTTCGGCTGGTTCCCCGTTTAGCTGTTCGATCACCTCGGTGAGGTCTTTGCAACTGCGCTGTTCGCTAAATCGGTAGCGGTTGAGGGTGATCAGGTGAATTTCGCGATCGCGCACTACATTAGCTAAAATTTCGCGCGCTCCCATTGCGTTGCGAAGCTTGCGGGGATAGGCAACAGTCATGCTTTTATGTTGTTTTGTAAAGATACTTATATAAGTGTAACGCACTTTTTTCGACAACCAATTACCTCCCAAGGCAGAAAGTTATTGTTTAGCACGGAGATTCAATTTTATAAAGACACTTTTTTTACTAGCTCAACCAATGACAATAGTTTTTAGTTGCGAGTCATACCATTTTAGATTTTAGATTTTAGATTTTAGATGAAAAATGACTGATGACTATCAGGGTTGGGAGCTTTTCTACAGTTAGATTATTTTTTTCAACTGCTATCACGCAAGGGTTGCGCGGATCGCAGACAGCAACCTCATACACTCAAAACTTTTCAGTTTCCGTCGAGTCTGAAGCCTCAACAATAGCAGACTCTTGTTGAAATTTTCGCGCCTCTTCTACTTCTAACCTAGCCAGAGTTGTCGCCACATCGGCTAACTGTAAAGCCAGATTCATCCGACAAACCGGGTTTTTTTCTCTCCAGAGGTCTTTTGCTAAGAAATGTACTCGATAGCGAAACATTTTAATTGAATTTGGCGGAGTAACTTTCACAGTCATAGTCTTTCTTCGGTTGAAGTTTGAATGCGGAGCAGCACCCGTTCTAGCTCCAAGTAAACAAATGTCAGCATGATTACTTTATCTTCATCGGTGATTGTAACACTACAGGTTGCCGATCGAGGTTCAACGCCTTCGTGCCTGACAACTACAGTATATTTTCCGTGCTTGAGGTCATCATAATTCACATCTGCCTCCAACAGGTCAACTGTCTCTTCTGCCACCACTCGTCCTTCTTGAGTTAGTAAAGTGACAAAGGCAATACCGTCAACTGAAGTCATGGCGACGTTACTCTGATTGCGGATCATCACAAAAATATCGGACATCGTTTGGTCATTGTTAATTGCTAATTGCTAATTTAGAATGAGTGCAGCACCTCACAAACAAAGGAGCATAAATACAGTGAATCATTTCAAGCTTTTGCTAACTTTGACGGCTTTTGCAGCGGTTCTCGGTTTGGAAAAAAGTGGGGCGCTAGCTGCTGTCTTGAATATCTCTGATAATGAGCCTGGTTTGCAGTTTCACGGCGTGCGGGTTGCTCAAAGGGACGATCGCAATTTAAGCAACTCAAAAGGTACATTAAAAGAAGGCAGTGCCATCTCTATCGATCCTGATGAAGTTACGGGCATACCAAAAGCTGAGGCGCGACAGCGTTTCATTTTGAATAAGATATATCGGGTTCAGGAAGGCACTACCTCTGACGATTTGTTTATTGTTGATGAGAAAGCAACTAAATGGGCTGTAGAGGATGTCTCTGAGGCTACAAGGGGTGCTACTACTAACAGCGTTGCCCAGATAGTGTCGGGTAACGGGAGAGTGTGGGCGTCGATCCAGAAGTTCTAAACTCGAAAAAAACGCCGCTTTTAAGGGCGGCGTTCTTATTAATTAAAAATCACCGATTAAAAATGGTAATTATACCATTTTTAACTTTTAATTTTTAATTCTTAATTTTCTAACAGTCGTAGTAGAGAGCAAACTCGTAGGGGTGAGGACGCAGCCGCATCGGGTTGACTTCATTGTCGAGCTTGTAGGAAATCCAGGTTTGGATGAAGTCTTCGGTAAATACGCCACTTTCAGTTAAGAAACTGTGGTCTTTTTCTAAAGCTTCTAAAGCGCCTTCCAAGGAACCGGGAGTCGAAGGAATCTTGCTCAATTCTTCAGGGGAAAGGTCGTAGATATCTACGTCCAAAGGTTCGCCCGGATCGATTTGATTCTTGATGCCGTCTATGCCGGCGCACAGCATGGCTGCAAATGCTAAATAGGGGTTGGATGTGGCATCGGGACAGCGGAATTCTAACCGCTTAGCTTTGGGGTTGGTTCCCGACAACGGAATCCGCACTGATGCCGATCGATTTCCTTGAGAGTAAGCTAAGTTTACAGGCGCTTCAAAGCCCGGAACTAAACGCTTGTAGGAATTGGTCGTGGGGTTGGTGATTGCCAAAAGTGCCGGGGCGTGCTTGAGAATGCCGCCGATGTAATGCAGTCCCATTTGACTGAAACCAGCATATTGATCGCCTGCAAATAGAGGTTGGCCGTCTTTCCAAATCGACTGGTGAACGTGCATCCCGGAACCGTTGTCGTTAAACAGCGGTTTGGGCATGAAGGTGATGGTTTTGCCGTATTTTTTGCCGACGTTTTTGATGACGTATTTGTAAGTCAGCAAGTAGTCGGCGGCTTGTACTAAAGTGGCAAAGCGGAAACCGAGTTCGCATTGACCGCCAGTGGCGACTTCGTGGTGGTGTTTTTCGATGGGTACGCCGCATTTTGCCATTGTCAGCAGCATTTCCGTTCTCATGTCTTGTGAGGTATCGGTTGGTGCTACTGGGAAATAACCTTCTTTGTAACGCGGTTTGTAGCCGAGGTTGCCGCCTGCTTCTTCTTTGCCGGAATTCCAGCGACCTTCGATCGAATCTACGTAATAGTAGCCGGAATTTTGGGTTTGGTCGAAGCGAACGTCGTCAAAAATAAAGAATTCTGCTTCCGGGCCAAAGAATGCTGTATCGCCGAGACCGGTCGAAAGCAAGTAGTCTATGGCTTTTTGGGCAATGGTGCGGGGACAGCGACTGTACGGTTCGCCGGTTCGAGGTTCTTTGATGCTGCAAATGAAGCTGATGGTCGGTTCTGCCATGAACGGGTCCATCCAAGCGGTGGTCGGATCGATGACCATCGTCATGTCTGATTCGTTGATCGCTTTCCAGCCCCGAATGCTGGAACCGTCGAAGGGTACGCCGTCTGTGAATGCGGTTTCGTCGATTTGGTCGTGGTACAGGGAAAGGTGCTGCCAGATCCCCGGCATATCGATGAACTTTAGGTCAACGATCTGGATTTTATTTTCTTTTATGTAGTTTAAGGCTTCTTGGGGCGTCTGGAACATGACTTACTCCTGATATTGGTTGTGTCTTGGCGATCGGCCGATTTCAGACTGTTTGGGCGATCGTAGGCCTTCAGTATCCACTATTTTGTATCTATGGCTACAAAATTTTGAAATTGGGCCCAGTGCGGCCGGACAGTTCGTGATTCTTGCCCTGTCGATTTTTCGGCTGAAGATACAAGGCAAACGGCTGAATTTTGCGCCCGTTTGCCGGGGATAGACTACCCTTCGTGAAAATCCCATCTCAAATCTTAATCAAACGCCGATTTGTAGTAGTCTACAATAGGCGGTCTGTCTCAGATAGCAAAGTATTGATAAAGATTTTTGGGAGAGAAACTTATGCGCGATGCAGTGACGAGCCTGATTGAAAATTATGATGTTGCTGGTAGGTATTTAGACCGAGATGGTATCGATCGGTTGAAATCTTATTTTGCAACGGGCACGGCACGGGTACAGGCGGCGGCGGCGATTAACAGCAATGCTGCGACAATTGTCAAGCAAGCTGGTATTCAGCTATTTGCCGAACAGCCTGAATTGATCCGTCCGGGCGGAAATGCCTACACGACTCGCCGCTACGCGGCTTGTCTGCGGGATATGGACTACTACTTGCGCTATGCTACTTACGCCTTGGTGGCTGGAAGTACCGACGTACTAGACGAGCGCGTGCTGCAAGGTTTGCGCGAAACTTACAATTCTCTAAGCGTTCCCATTGGCCCGACGGTGATGGGGATTGGCATTATGAAGGAGATGGTTAAGGCTCAGGTGGAAGCTGCTGGCTTGTCTGTGGGACCTTTTTTGGAGCAGCCTTTTGATTACTTGATTCGCGAATTGAGCGAACAAGATATTTAAGTCAATTTGCTACTTCTTTTAACAGCAAATTGCTTTTGTAGCTTGCAGTTAGCAGCAGTTGGATCGATCGCTTTTTTTGGCTTCGCAGCCTCAAGCGATCTTTTTTTATGGGTTATGCCATTTTATATTAAAGATTTTATATTAAAAATTTTAAATTAAAGATTTTAAATTAAAGATTTGAACAATTGGCAATGACTGATGAATTAAGGGTTTGGAGCTTCCCTACAGTTGCATTCTTTTTGGAAACTGGTGTTAAAAATCGCCAACACATCCCCAGACGAGGCATTTGTCCAGGGGATTTTTGGTTTGGTGCCGCTGGACTTGTTCGGCGGTTCTTGCTTCTACTTCCCCGTTGGGGTAAAGAATGTGGATGATGTCACCGCTGACGAAGGCCAGGGGATTTTCTTGACAATTGGTCTGATTTCTGATAGGAAAGTTAATTGTTTTCATGGTCGATCGCCCTGATGGTATTTGTAGCGCTTTTAGCTGCATCTAAATCATCCGCTAGTCGCCAAAGTTTTTGTGTGATTCTACGGATGTTTATCTGCGATCGAACTACAAAGGCAGAGTGATATCAGTCACATAATGTCAGGTGGGGCGATCGCCCCGCGACGATCGCAAAACCAAAATGCTCGCCAAAAATCAGCAGTCGGGCTTGTGCGTAAGTGCTAATCTGGTACAGTCCTTAACCCTATTCGTACAGATTAAACACCTTGGCTAAACAGCGACTAGACACATTATTGGTCAGCCTAGATTTGTGCAGTTCCCGACAGCAAGCTCAGGCATTGATTCGGACAGGGAAAGTCTCAATCAACCAGCAGGTAGTTGACAAACCTGGCACTGAGGTTGACATTGCAGCAAAAATTCAGATCAAAGAGCGATCGCGCTATGTTTCTAGAGGTGGCGACAAATTAGCCAAAGCTTTAGAAGTTTTTGCTATTCCCGTTGCAGGCAGAATTTGTCTCGACGGCGGCATCTCCACAGGCGGTTTTACCGACTGTCTCCTGCAAGCAGGCGCTGCCCTAGTCTACGGCATAGATGTTGGCTACGGTCAAGCAGATTGGGGCTTACGCAACGATCCGAGAGTAATTTTGAAAGAACGCACCAATTTGCGGTACATGACTCCTGCTGAGCTTTACGGCAATTCACCCCCCCCAGCCCCCCCTTGTCAAGGGGGGGAGCAAGATTCTTTGCCAATAGGGGTTTATGCAGATTTGGCGGTAGTAGATGTGTCGTTTATTTCCCTGGATAAGATTTTACCCTCGCTGTGGGAATTGTTGGCACCGCCGCGAGAAGCGGTGTTGCTGGTAAAGCCGCAGTTTGAGGTAGGGCGCGAGAGAGTCGGGAAAAAAGGCGTAGTGCGAGACTCAGCAACTCAAGCTGATGCGATTTTTCAAGTGTGGAAGGCAGCCACAGCTTTAGGATGGCAGCAACGCGGCTTAACGTGGTCGCCTTTACTTGGCCCGGCGGGTAATATCGAGTATCTTTTATGGTTGGGGATCGATCGCGAACTGGAATCAGACCAGAGGGCGATCGAAGATGGTGTCGTGAAGGAACGGATCGCACAAGTCACAAAAGCGGCCGCCCGGGAACTTGTCGATCAATTGTAGATTTTAGATTGTAGATTTTAGATTGATTTCAAGATGTCAAGCTAATCAATTTTAAAAGTCAAATTTGGAACTCCAGATTGCTCTAAAATTTAAAGTTTTTTTGTCAATCGGACTCCTCAACTTTCACAAGAGTGAATAATTCCATGCAATCATTCAAACAAGCCGGTTCGATTTTACTGTACGTTCTAGGTGCCATCGGGTATGTGGCGATTGTAGCTACTATTGTAGGCGTTTCAATTCTGATCAAGTGGGCAGCTCTGCTACTGGCAGACAAATTATTATATACAATTCTGATTATCGGCGATTTGTTGAGAGGCATCGAAATTATTGAACTGTTAAATATATTGGTATTTGCTTTTATCGGTATGGGAGTGGGTGTGGCGACAAGGCTTCTACACCCTCAATACGGTCGCCAAATTAGTGCGGCTTTGTTGATAGTTCTAGTTCCCTTAGTTTTCATGATTACGCCAGCCATCAGATATAATTCTTGGCTGGAAAAAGTAGAGGAATCGGATAACTTATCCCCTTCAGAAACTGCAACATTAACTAACTCATTTTTGAATAGAAAAGTAGGAGTGCCTGGTTTTATCGGTTATTACGTATATACTGGTCAGTTTCCGGTTATTCCGACGAAACAATCTGAGATGAAAGACCTCGACAGTTTTGAAAAAAAAGTTAATTCCAGATTTGTACAGTTCACAGGTATTGCTCCGACTATTGTTTCTTGGTCAATGCGGGTTTGTTTTTGGCTGATTAGAATATTTTACTTTTCTATAGCGATAATTGCGACGATCGCTCATTTTAGGGAAGGTGTTAGAATCGCGAGACGGTAATACGATTTTCGATTTTCGATTTTCGATTTTCGATTAAAGAATGGGGTATCACTGATGAGTATGGTGGTTTGGAGTTTACCTACAGTTGCATTCTTGTTTGACAATGGTATAAGAGTACAAGTAGTAACGTGCGTCAGCTCCTAGCTCTTCGATTATTAAGAAATAACCCTCTCCTGACGCACCCTACTCAACTACTAGGGCAATTTTTAATTGCCAATTTTAAACTCTTGCTGCAAGCGATCGATAATTGTATTGCGCTCGATGGTGGCGAGAATTTCTTGAATTACCGTATCTTGTCCCAGGGGACCCCAGGTGCAGCCTTTTTCTAAATAAACTTGGGCGGCGCGACCGACAGCGTAGGTTCCGTAAGCTGCTAAACTAGCTTGAGTGACAGCGACTCCGGCAAAAGTAGAAAAGCCGATGTGCGGGGCCGCAGCCGCCGCACTCTTGCCAAATCCCAAGAGAAAACTGCTACCCAATTCTCCCAAAAGTACGCCGCCAGCACTGGAGAAAATAGTCTGCCAAAGTTTCCCCGCTTCGTAACCAGTCATGGGTAAGCCGTAAAGTCTGGATAAAGAGCGAATTAAGGCTAAATCTGCGACACTTGCTCCCATTACATCCAAGAATGCCACTGGATTTAAACCGACAGCCAAAGCTTTATATTTTGCAAATTGCCAGATTAAATCTTCGGCTTCTGTTTGTCGCAATTTGAGAACGTGACGGGCAATGTTTGCTTCGGCATCTCTAGCTTCAACTAAAGCATTTAGAGCGAGGAGCGAGCGACCTTCTCTGTTAAGAATTGTGAGAATTTTATGTTTGAGTTCGTCTATCTGCGGGGGTGGCGACTCCCATTCGTTAGTTACTCTTCCGTCGGACCATTCCACCCGCACTTGCACCGGCGCGGGTTCGGCGGCTACCATGACTATTTCTAATGATTTGGCAATTTTAGGCGGTGATTTTGCGGTAGATTTATCGGAGGAGTTGTTTGGGCGATCGGACAAATTTTCGCTATCTGTTTCCTCTGTTACCGCAGCGGCTGCTAACTCTTCAGAATTTCCCAGCGCTTGCAAACTTTGGTAAATAGCTTTTCTGTCTAATTCTGGATAAAGGTCAATTTTATTAAAAACTAAAATTACCGGTTTTTGAGCTGTTTGCAATTCGCACAGTGCTTGATATTCAGTTCGGGTGATATCGCCCGCAACGACAAACAGAATTAAGTCAGCTTGGCGAGTTACTTGTTTCGCCATTTCGCCGCGCACTTCGCCGCCAACTTCATCAAGTCCGGGAGTATCGATTAATTCAACTTGCACCCCTCCTTTTCCCCCCTTGGCAAGGGGGGGTTCCATAAGCCCCCCCTTAGCAAGGGGGGGTTGGGGGGGTTCCTCGCTGTCAAGGAAGGATAAAGGCACACTCCAGCGCACGGAACGCGGCCACTGAGTCACGCCGTTGAGAGGGCCTGTTTGCAGAATTTTGTGACCTAAAAGCGCGTTTAATACGGCTGACTTGCCGCGGCTGACTAAGCCGAAAGTAGCAATACGGATTATGTTGTGGTCTAGTTTTTCGGAGGTGGAAGTTAAGATATCTAGCTGATATTGCAGCGCCGCTTCTAATTCTGTATTATTCGAGTTTTTTTTGCCTTGGCGCAGGTGGGAATAGCGCGCCAGGGCTTCGCGCAAACTGGCGCGGGCAAGGGATAAGCGATTTTCTTGAAGGGAATTGTCAGCCATTGGCGATCGGCTTTTTTAAGCAGGTATAATTGATCGTCGAATTATAAATCCTATTTCTTATTTTAATACAATTTTTCATAAATTTATAATTTTTTATTGGGGAATTAGGTAGGGACACGGCACTGCCGTGTCCCTACGGATATCGTGGGCAATCGACCGGATTTAATATCAGATATCCTGGGGGATTGACCAGATTTAATATCAGATGCTGGACTAATTTTAATTGACCCCTGAATTAACGGTTTCTTAATGGACCGCGGCTAGGACACGGCAGTGCCGTGTCCCTGCGGAGATGGTGGGCGATCGACCGAATTAAACATCAGATGCTGGACTACTTTTAATTGGCCACCGACTTAACGGTTTCGATCCCAGATACCTGAGGAGAAAGGCGACTCGCCACTTGATTGATGAAAGATTGCAAGAAGGAAACTTGCTGATTTTGCGTAAATACTGCTTGCAAAGTTTTAGTCAACTGGTCGATATTTAAAATGCCTTTTGCAGCATTTTCCAGTTCTCGACTTTGGAAATATTCAATTAAACTCAGTCCCGCTATTCTGGTAAAATATGCTGCACTAATTCCCTGCACCGCGCCTCCTGCTACATAGGTGACAGCATTGCTTTTCAGCAGTCCAGTAATAGTTTGAGTAGACAGTTCTACTAATCCCAGTTTGAACATTTGATTTGCCAAAGTTCCCGCTACAGTTTTAGCTTGGTCTAAGGAAAACTTTTGCTGGTAGATAGCGCCGAGATCGATTACGAGTTGGGTGCTGATCGCGGTTGTTGCTAGCAAGTCTAAAGCGGGAACCGGATTAGCAAACACGGTGGCGG
The DNA here is from genome assembly GCF_036702515.1 of Microcoleus sp. BROC3. Lineage (NCBI taxonomy): Bacteria > Bacillati > Cyanobacteriota > Cyanophyceae > Oscillatoriales > Microcoleaceae > Microcoleus > Microcoleus sp. BROC3. The sequence goes on along the minus strand of NZ_JAUBTQ010000024.1, from coordinate 81,600 downwards.
CGGCGATGTACTGATATTGTTCGATAATGGGAATTGCCCGATCGCGCCTGACTCCATTTAATAAGGTTTTCGCTTCTAATTGGATACTTGCAGCTTCGCGTACTGCACTCGCCCAGACTAACTGTTGCCGTTCTTCAGTTAATATTTTAGTCAATCTTGCTGTCAGCGCGTCGAGTTGAGAGACTTGAGTTTCGATCCGTTCTTGAACTGTGCCGTCAGCTTGGTGCTGCCGCACTTTAATAGACTTGGGAGAAGCTGCGATCGCAATTATATCTTCTGTTCCCAATATTCCTTGCATTTTCTGCTGCAAAGAGTGCAAAATTTGCGACTGCTGTGCTGGTAAATGTTGGTCTTGTTTGTTCCAGACTAGCAGCACGCGCTGACCGGCGGAAGCTAGCTGAGATAATGTTTGAAATTCGGAATCCGTGATGTCGCCCGCTGTCACAAACAGCACTAAATCACCGCCGATTTTGGCATCGGTATTTGTATTAGCAAACAGCGGTGCTGTTTCAGGGAAACTCAGCTTTTGCGGGTGTTGAGATGCCCAATTAGAATTTAAAACTTGAATTAAGGCAGTTTTGCCGACAGCTTTGCCGCCCGTGACGGTAATCCGCAAATCTTGTCGGTCTAATTCGGTTCTGAGCCGATCGAGCTTTGCTGTTAGATTAGCAGGATCGGCGGAGTTTTGAGCTTCTGAAGCCAGCAATTTAATTGCGGCTTCGGAAGTCGCGATCGATTTTTCGGCTGCTTCCCGGTTCGCCAGGGGTTGCGGGAGTGCGAGTTCTAGTTTGGGGGATTGTTGCTTCCACCACCAATACCCCGCACCGGCAGCCGCCAAGCCGATGAGTGCCGTTTCGCCCATTTCTGAACCCGAATGCTGTAGAGTTTCCAGCAGCCACAGCGCTGCTGAAAGTCCTATTCCGCCTATTAAAATCGGTCGCCGCAAGTTAAGTGTCATTTTTTCCTTCCTGTGGGTATTGTCACCAAGCTTAACCTTCGCGGGCTTGGCCTCCCTCCCTATATTCCATCGTACCTCTGCGGCATCCAAACTGGCAGGCGGGCGATCCGACTTTTTGCGATCGGAATTTGCGCCTGGTTGCACAAGAAACCGTTTGCACTTCTACAAACGAGGAATATCTCACATCTTGCAGGATTCTCGCTTAACAGCCTTTCGGGCCTGTGAAGCCAAGAGTGAGTTTTCTTCTCAGGTGGGCAGGAGAGGCCGCCCGTAAAAAGCCTATTGACAATGGTGCAAGAGTTGAGTTTTTACTGAGTGAGGATTAAAATCCCGACTGTCAATGGTTTTGACAGAAGTTTGTCAAAAAATATATTAATTATTGACCGAGTTTGGTAATGCTTGAAACTGCGCTTTAAAAACATCCATTATCTGTTGCGGAATTGCTCGCGGCCGCATGGTGGTAACTTCAACCCAAACCCAAAGTGCTTCTGCTTTTAACAAGATTTCGTCACTTCCAGCTAAGGTGATGGAGTAGCGGCGGACGGCACGCGGACCGCGCATTTGTTCTATCCAAGTGGATATTTCAAGTCGATCGCCCGAGGCCGCCGATCGCAAATAGTCAATCTCTATCCGCCGCATGACAAAGACGCCGCCCAATTCCCGGTAGCGATCGAGAGTAAATCCCAAATGTTCTAAATGTTCGATCGCAGCGTGTTCTAAATAATGCTGATAAACAGCATTATTAACGTGACCGAGAGCATCCATTTCGTAATGGCGCACTCTAATTTGTGTAGTAAATGGTTGCAATTTAGAGAGTTTCCAATTGTGACAGTATTTTTCGGGATCTACTCGTAGCGACCGCTGACTAATCCGCACTCAAAACCTCTTTCAATTTACACTCGGCAGTTACAGCTTGACTTGTGCCTGTAGAGTGAGGCGATGCTACGCAAGTTTAGTAGGGTGGGTCAGAACGGGATTATTTGAGACCTAATTGAGCGGCTCATCCGTGACGCACCCCACAAGTTCGATCGCTAACTTGCGTAGCATCGCCCCTCACTGTCTCCCACAAAACATCAATTTTACTTCGGATTGAGGCGTTTAGAAACTTGGTTAATTATACCGCTGAGAATAGCACCGCCCATGAGAATTCCGAGGGCGGGATTAAATACGGGCTGCCACAGACTGTACCACAAATCAAAACCTAGATTTACCCCGGTCGAGCGGCCAGCTACGGCGATCGCAAACCAGCCAAAAATGGCAAACACGAAAAATACATCAGCTACTAGAATAAAGTTGAGCAAGTTGAGAAGTTTATCTTTCATGTCGAGCGTTCCTTTTGAGTGCATATCTGTAAACTTTTGGCAAGCGGTTGGTAATGGAGCGGATTGATAGCTGCAACTGGCGATCGAATAAAGATAAAATATCATTCAATTGTTGTCGCGCACAGGCTGTCAAAATATGGTTCGCTATACACTTCCTCAAAGCCCCGAAATTATTTTAACTGTCAAAGGGAAAGATTCAGCCAAAGCCCGCGAAGAAGCGATGGATCGGCTGATGGATCTCATGGATGAGGGAAAGCTGCCTACGGAACTCGTGGAGGGATTTGGGCCCAAGCAGTTTGTTGAAGTTAAGGATATCGAAGATGCTGCGTCTGAAGGCGAGGACGCGATTACTGAAGCAGTACAGATTTTGAGCAATTTGGCAAGTCTCAAATTGAAAGTCATGGAATCCCGCGAAGAAGCACTTAAAATCCGGGCGGCGATCGACATTTTGTTTACAGATGAGGCTGTGACGGCCGAGGAAATTGGTCGTTTGAAAGATGGTTTCAAAGTTCTCAAAAACTTTGCTCAAGCTAACGTCCGGTATCGAGAAGCTAGAAGTAAAGCCGAAGAAGCGCGGGCAATTCTCGACGAAGCTTTGCAATCTGTGGAACCCGAAAACAAGGCGCAGAAGTCTGCGAAATAAGAACAATAATTACGCACCAATTCTATCTGTAGGGTGCGCATTGCGCACCTTACCTGCACAGGTATCTCAACCACGATCCCCTGATTGAAATCAGGATAAATATCATGAGCCAAGAACAAACAGGAATTGTCAGAAACACCATGTCAGGAAGCTTGTTGCTGGCGAAAAAGTTAGGTTTTGAACCAAAAACTGTGATTGATGTCGGCGCGGCATTGGGAACTTTTAACCTTTACGAAACTTTCCCCAATGCGCGACATTTGCTAATTGAGCCGATCGCCGAAAATGAACCTTATCTCGCCAAAATTTGCCGCAAGCTCAAAAGTGCAGAATACATTATTGCTGCCGCAACCAAAGAATCGGGAGTTTTCACCCTTAACGTCAGTCCCGATATGTTGCACTCTTCGATTTCTGAAAATCGCCTTACTGATAGCAGCAATCCTTATTTGAGAAACATACCAGCCATTACGCTGGATGGAATATGCAGGGAAAGGAATTTGCCAGGGCCGTATTTAATTAAAGTTGATGTAGACGGACAGGAATTAGATGTTTTAGCGGGAGCAACGGAGATTTTGCAGCAAACTGAATATGTAATTGTAGAAGTTACTTTGTTCGGTCAGATGTATGATGTAATTAGTTTTATGAAGTCCCAAGGATTCGCAGCTTACGATATTGTTGATTTGTCATATCGCCCGGGTGATACAGCTTTGTGGCAAGTTGACATGGCTTTTGTTAAGGAATCGGGTCAATTTAGAACAGATAGCAGTTTCGCGACCGGACAGCAGGATATCGAAGCACTTAACTCGCATCTCAAAGCTTATCGAGAAAGTTTCATCAGACACATAGACACTCATTACAGCGACCCAGTAGAGCCGGAACCAGAGGTCAGTCAAGCTGTTGTGGGCGAAGATTATGTCATCATTTAACTCAAGTTGCTTCCATCTGATACTAAATCAGGGTCGCACTTCGCACGCTTATTTAATTAATCCTCAACATCTAAAAAACTAACTGGTTTTCTAAATGCTGCTATTGCCGTCTATAAGCTGGCCATCTGCTGTAAATTGGCTTTCATTGGATATCAGAAAGTGGGAATACCCTAATGCGGGCCTCACCCTGATAGAAACATCAATGCAGCTAAAAAACATTAGAGATCAAGGTTTACGAATTTGAGGTGTAGGGCAACCTTCGTAGCTTCTGGAGGTAGAGTAAGACCAAGTAAAGGCACTGCTTTTACTTGGCATCAAGCTGTGAAAGAAGAATTCCCCGTCAAGCTACGTTGTGACGGGGGAGTGTCAACTACCACAATTAATCCCAAGGCGCTTTTGTTGTGAATGGTTAAGTTGCTGGCGGCCTAAGCTGTCAACCATCAACCAGTGGAGGCGGTCAATTCTATTTCTTTAGCCCAAGGTATTGCTGCCAAAATATAGTAGATGTCATCTCCTGGGAAGCACTTTTCCATTTTTCCCTTACGGATGACCATTCATTACTACCTTCAGCAGCAACTTTAAACCACCTAGTCAAAAGGTTAGTACCAGCTAATTTATCTACCTCATTTTGGTTGTTATAGCTTTTACTAAGCTTTACAATGCTCATGTGAAAGGTTTCTGGGTCAGAGTTTTTGATAAAATCTGGGCCTTTTAGATAGTCTTCAAAAGCTTTTACAACCATCTCTACATGATTATAATCAAATTTTGCTAAAGCCTGAAGTATTACTTTTGTCAAATGCTCAACTGCAGCCATATATTCTGGAGAATAATGGATGGAATAAGCTATTAAATCATTGCGGATATAATAATAATTTTCCCAATTTACATTCTTGGCCGCCGCTGGTTGATGCCACACCGCCATTGATGGAAAAGCTACAATGTTATTGCCCAACTCTTTTATTCTTAAACCAAACTCTACATCATCTATTTTGATAAATAAAGGCAGCGGTAATTTAGTTTGTTCAACAAGTTCCTTAGAAAAAGAGAAAAACCAAAATCCGCCATAATCTACATCTTCTTCCTTGAGCAATCTGTTGAGAGAATTAGAATCTCGTAAATCGATATTATAATTTAAAGCAATTAATGCCCCAGGCCCAAATCCTCTAGTTTTAGAATAGGCGTTGTACGATGCTCCTGCTTCATACAACATATGCTTTTTCTGTAAATTTAGAAGTCCACCCGCTACAGCAAAATCAGAATTGGCGTATTCATACAAAGGAAATAATTTATAAATACATTCACTTTCTAACTCTATATCATCATCCATAAGCAAAAAGTGAGAATATTTTTTTTCCTCTAAAGCTTCGACCAACCCTCTGGTAAAGCCACCGCTTCCACCCGCATTTATATTAGGAACTAGCCTCAGTTTTGGCTTGCCGAAATCAGCTTCATCTAAAGTTCTACCATTATCAACAACGAATACTTTAAAGTCCTTGGTTTCTAGTAATTCATCTTGAAAAATTGCAGTTAATGTATTTTGTATGAAGTCCTCTTTTTTAAAGGTGCAAATTACAATCCCCAAGGATGCTTCTCTAGTTTTACTTTGATCGGTTGCTATCCATGCCCCTTTAAATTCACCCTGTTCACTATAACAAGTTATTTCAAAATATATTCTGCCCGCTTTTTTGCCTTGAAGGAGATTTATTGGTAAGATTTTTACAGGCTCAGAGAATTGACATTTCTCAAAGCTTTCTTCAGAAATTATTTCTTTGTTTTTTTGTCCATCAAATTCTCGGTAGACAGAAACCTTAAAATCGCCTTCCAGTTTCAGCAAGTAGTAGATAGAGCTAAGAGTTGTATATTGAGTATAAAATCTCTCGTAAAACGAGTTAAAGTAAGAATTTGAGGAGACAACACCACCCTTAGATAAAACAACTTTTTTGTCATCTTCCTGGTAGTTTATAGATGCAGATTCATTACACCGTATATATACATCCGCGCTTTCGGCTGATTTTGGGAGCTTAATTCCAGCTAATATGTTCATGTAATATCTACCTCTTATTGTAGTAAACTTAGTTATTTTATTTGACTGATATTAAGCAGTCTTAGCTTAAGAATAATTTGTAAATAGCTTCTAGCACGTCCTCCTTGAGGCATAACTCCTATCAAGTTTTTTTAAGTCGTGGATAAAGGGATTGATATCGCATCCAGGCCTCTTCTAGGATTGGATCGACTGATTGCGGAGTTGCAGCAAGCGTTGGTGTGGCTGCCAGTTCGATCGTGTCATTAGCATCTGCGTATACGCCAATTCCGATACCTGCCAGTAGAGCAGCACCACGCCCGGAAGCTGCAGCAACTGTAGTTGCATAGAGGGGTATTCTCAATACATCGGTCAGTAATTGTTTCCAAGGCATTTCTGCCGTTCCACCGCCTGCTAAACGCAGTTCTGTCGCTTTAAAACCTGTTGCCTCAAGTGCCTCAAAACCTTGTCGCAAAGCAAAAGCTACTCCCTCTAAAGCCGATCGCATCAAGTGCGCCTGTGTGTGATGAAGTCCCAGCCCCACCCATGCCCCGCGTACATAAGGGTCGAGGTGTGGAGTTCGCTCACCCGTGAGGTAGGGCAAAAATGTCAACCCTTCACATCCAGGGGGAACAGAAAACGCTTTAGTATAGACTTCCTGCCAGCTCAAGCCGAGGATACCTCGCACCCACTCAAGCGCTAACCCGGCATTTTGCATTGCTGCAAGGGCGTACCACTGGTTAGGTACGGCGGCTCGATAGAGATGTGTACGACCATGACGATCGATAATTGGTTGCGATCGAGGTGTAATGATTTGAGCGCCTGTGCCGATGGTTAGTTGAACCAAACCAGGCTCTAGTAGTCCGTTGCCAAGTGCCGCCGCTGCGGTATCCGCAGCACCAGCAATAACGGGTAAGCCAACTCTTAAGCCAAGATGCTCTGAAGCAACAGTTGTTAGGTAGCCTGCGATCGCACTAGAGGGGATAATTTTTGGTAAGCAATCACCACGTAGATTCAGGGCTGAGATTGCATCTTCTGCCCAGTTGTCCGAAACAACATCGTAAAGCAAAGTACCGCTAGCATCAGATGGTTCCGTTGCGACTTCTCCAGTCATCCGTAACCGCAGCCAATCTTTTGGCTGGAGTGCCCAACGCGCTTCGGTGTAGACAGTAGCCTCGTGTTCTCGCAGCCACAACAAAGTGGGGCCCGCCATTCCAGCCGTAATCGGGTTGCCCAATCGCTTTCGAATAGCGGCATCGAGCGAATGATAAGTGTTAAGCGTGGCACTAGAGCGAGTATCTGCCCAGAGGATAGCAGGACGCAGAGGCTGACCCGACTCCGAAGCTACGACAACACCGTGCATTTGCCCTGAAAGTGCGATCGCCTGTACCCCATCAGCGTGATCTCCCACTGCCTTCCTAACAGCCGAGGCAACAGCTAACCACCAATCCCCTGGCTCCGACTCAGCCCATCCAGGTTGGGGTGCATGAACAGGATAGGAGCTTGATGCTTCACCTATAGTGGTTCCGTCTGTCGCTATGAGCAATGCCTTAGCAGAGCCTGTTCCTAAATCTATTCCAAGCAGCATTAGGCTAATCCTCAAATCATTTAGTGTCTTAGCAAACGGGCGATCGCTTTTACCAATTCATCAGGTTCAACAGGCTTGGAGATATGGATCTGAAATCCGGCAGCTAAGGCTTGCTGCTGATTGATTTCTCCAGCATAGGCAGTAAGTGCGATCGCAGGAATTGTGCCTCCCTGTTGGGGTGACCACTTTCTAATTTGCCGAATCAGAGCATAACCATCGAGCTCTGGCATCCCAATGTCACATAACAGCAGATCGGGGATAGATTGATTCAGGAGGGTCAACGCCTGTGCACCGGAAGCGGCTGTCGTAACTTGTGCGCCAGATTGCATCAGGGTGAATGCTGCCAACTCCCGCATATCTGCATCGTCGTCCACAACCAAGACCTGAATACCTGCTAAGTCTGCCGCAGTTTCTGGGTGCGTGTCATCAGAAGAGGGTTCCGGCTCTACGATGTTTAACGGTAGCCGGATGGTAAATGTAGCCCCTAAGTTCAGTCCTAAGCTGTCTGCTTGAACGGTTCCTCCATGCAGTTCGGTAAGATGGCGGACGATTGCCAGTCCCAATCCCAATCCGCCGAATTGTCGGGTTATTGTGCCATCTTCTTGACGGAAGTAGTCAAACACATGAGGTAAGAAGTCTCGTGTGATGCCTTTTCCAGTATCTTTGACTTGAATCTGAGCATACATACCAACCTGGTCTAGTTGCACCTCGACTCGTCCTCCGGTTGGGGTGAATTTCACGGCATTGGAAAGGAGGTTCCAGACTACTTGTTGGAGGCGATTGGTATCGCCTGAAACCTTTCCTGAAATAGGATTAAATGTGGTCTGGATTTGAATGTGTTTGGCTTCGGCTGCCAGTCGTACCGTTTCCAGGGCGGCTTCAATCATTGCTGCTAGATTCACACTCGCGACGTTTAACGTCATTTTTCCTTGCAGAATGCGGGAAACATCCAACAAGTCCTCAATTAATTGCGCTTGCAGCTTGGCGTTGCGTTCGATCGTTTCTAGGGCTTGCTGGGTTTTTGTGGCATCGAGCCGCCCACCTCGTAGCAATTTTGTCCAGCCCAAAATCGGATTGAGGGGCGATCGCAACTCGTGGGACAACACCGCCAAGAATTCGTCTTTAATCCGGTTAGCGGCTTCTGCTTTTGCGCGATCGCGTTGAGCCACCCGGTACAACTGAGCATTGTCGATCGCCAAAGAAGCACGACGCGCCAATTCCTCTGCCAGTTGCAAATCTGTTGAAGTGTAATGTCGTCCAGATTCGGCTGAGATAAAGGAGATGACCCCTAGAATTCGTGCCTGAGTTCGTAGTGGCACCGTCATTGCAGAGCTGAATCCAACCTGCCGCAGCATCTCTAAATGCTCTGAGTCACGCGCTGCCTGTACCAATAGTTCATCGGGAATATGTGGCAGCAAGTCGGATTGCCCAGTTCGCAGTGTGAAGGCACCACCGCGAGGGTCATCCGGGTTCAGCGGATACTTGTCTCTAATCTGATATGCCCATTCCAGCTTGGCAGGGTCGATGTGAGCAACTGCAATCTGCTCGATCGAACCATCCTCTTCTATCATGTGAACCGTGCACCAGTCCGCTAATTCCGGCACTGTAAGGTGTGCGACCCGCTCTAGAGTAGTTTGATAATCAAGTGAGGATGCAAGCACCGCACTTGCCTCAGAGAGAAAACGTTGTGCACGTTCTAACTGCACCCGTTCCGTCACATCTACCACATAGACTAAAACCCCTTCGACCTGACCCTTTGAGTTAACAGTTGGAAGATAATAAACGTTGTAATAGCCGGGACGGCGATCGCTGCGCCCGGGAACATTCACCGCAAAGTTCGGTGAAATGAAGGGATTCCCTGTGGCGTAAATCTGATCGAAGACTTCAACTAATTTGGGCTCGGATTGACCAAAAAGTTCTGGAATTGAATAGCCTAAGTGTTGCTCGCGGGTTAATCCATTAATTTCTGCTAATGCTTCGTTGATGGCAATAAATCGCTGCTCGGAATCTAACAGAGCAAGTCCAATGGGTGATGTTTCAAAGATGGTTTCCAGTTGGCGCTGTGCGGCTTCGGCTTCGGCCCGTGCAATGCGCTCGCGTTCTAACAGTTGTTCTCGTTCTTGTTCTGCTTGCTTGCGCTCCGTCACATCCAGCACCAGCGATAACACCGAAATCATCCTTCCCGATTCGTCCCTGAGGCTGGAATTATACCACTCGCAATGCACAAGGTTGCGATCTTTCGTGTAATTGCGGTTGTATGAAAAAATATGGGGTTCTTTACCAGAGACAAGCCGTTGGCAGGCTTTAGCAACCGATTCCAGGTCTTCCTCCAAGACAAAAGGTATCTCTGTTAAAGATTTGCCTAGAATTTCTTCGGCTTTCCAGCCCAAAATCCGCTCTGCACCAGCAGACCACCGAATGATTTGAAAGTCTCGATTCCATTCAACGACTGCCATTGGAGAGTTTTCAACATGGAAGTTGAGCTTTTGTAGGGTTTGACGCAATGCCTCTTCTGCTTGCTTGCGTTTTGTGATATCAATGACAACTCCGATCGAGTGCTTGGGATTTCCCTGAGAATCATAATTAAACTGTCCTCTCGCTTCAACCCAGTGAATCGAGCCATCTGACCAACGCAGGCGATATTCATGTTGATACTCCGTCTTGTCAGCTATGGCTTGCTGAAGTTTTGCTTCGGTTTGTGCTAGGTCATCGGGATGAACCCGACTTGCCCAAACGTCATAGCAGGGTTGGCACTGATGGGGTTGCAGACCCAGCAAGGTGAAATGCCCTTTTGACCACTGAAGTGCGTCTGTTTGCATATCCCAGTCCCACGTTCCCATGCGTCCGATCTTCAGCGCGAGTTGCAGACGAGCTTCACTTTCGCGCAATTCCTCTTCCGCCCGCGATCGCTCCACGGCTAGCCAGGTTTTTTGAGCAATTCGCTCCATCACTGCCACATCTTCCTCCGTCCAGTCGCGAACAGAGACATGGTGCAACACCAACAATGCGACAAATTTCCCCTCTTTCACCAATGGAACACATAGCAGAGACTTGGTTTGGATGGCATCAAAGCCAGCCGCCCCAACTCCGGTAGTTCGAGGATCGCGATCGACATCATCCACGACGATTGTTCTGCCTTGCTTTAATTCCGCAATGAGTGTAGGGCCAAACGAATCCAGGTGATGTCTACCCACCACGCTGACTACACCATTGCAGAAATCGCGATCGACAATGACGTATTCCTGCGTTGGATCAATTTCGCCGTAGGTACAGCGAGTGACACTAAAGTGTTGTCCTGTAGCACAAACCACCTGCCACATAATTTCTTTTGGGTCTTGAATGGCACGAATCGCATCATTCAATTCGATTAGGAATTGCTGAATTTCTTCTTTCTGCTGAAGCTCTTCGAGCAGTTGTTCAATTTGTTGCCTTGCTCGCACCTGGGCTGTCACTTCAATGTTATAAATTAACACGCCCTGAATGGTTCCCTCAGCATCCCGCCAAGCTGCAAAGATGCAGTCGAAAAATGCTTCTTCCAACACTCCATCGCCGTTCCGATCCCAGTAAGTAGGTGACTCCTCCCGAATAAATGTTTCTCCTGTCCGGTAAACCTGTTCAAACGCTTCAAAGTAAATTTGCCCCTCTATCTCTGGGAAAACCTGCCGAATAGATTTCCCGATAATGTCTGGAGTGCGCCCAGTCCCTTGCAGATAGGTGGGATTGGCAAATTCATACACAAGATCGGGACCTTTAACAATGCCAATCATGGCAGGCAATTGCATCAGGATGTCATGCAACCGCTTGCGTTCGGTTTCTGCTTCGAGTCGGGCAGATTGTTCTCGTTTTAAAAGGCGATCGCGCTCTGCTTCGATCTGTTTGCGTTCCGTGATGTCAACCGAAACGCCAATCATACGAACTCCTCGCCCCGTTGCATCCAGATAGACTTGTCCCTGACTGTTGAGCCAGCGCACAACGCCGTCCGGACTAATTACCCGGTACTCCTGCACGTAGGACTGTTCTGCTGCAATTGCCCCTTGAGTCGCTTGGATCACCCGTTGTCGATCGTCTGCATGAATGATCGCAAAAAAGTCTTCTCCCGTGCCTTCTTGAATACCCCAAATTTCTAGAGCATTAGCAGAACACACGACCTGGTTGGTCGGCAAATCGATATCCCAGACAATCATCTGAGTCGCCGTTAATGCCAATCGCAGGCGTTCTTCGCTCTCTCGTAATGCCTGTTCAACTTGTTTGTAATCCGTCACATCACGAGCAATACTCATTACTGATGCAACAGAATCATCACTGGCAAATTCGGGGACAATACGCGCCTGATACCATCGAATACCATTTAGAGTCGGAAACTTAAATTCAATCGTCTGTTCCTGCCCGGTTGCAAAGGCTTGCCCTAAACTATCATGCCAAACACGATAGAGGTCTTCTGGCATTCCTAGTTCAACATTGGTCTTGCCAACAAATTGCTCTGATGGAATACCTGTTGCCATTTCTACAGAAGGGCTGACATAAATATGGCGAAATTCTGCATCAATTCGGCTAATAATGTCAGGGGCATTTTCAGCCACCATTTTGAACTGTTGCTCTCGCTGCCACAGTTCTGATTCCAAGCGTTTGCGCTCTGTTAAGTCGATCGAGAAGCCTACACCTAAATCGTTAGATCCTCCTAAATAGGCAGTCCCAATTAAAACGGGAACCCGGCTACCATCTTTACGAATGTATTCCTTCTCAAACGGCGCATGGCGGCCAACTTGTTTCATCTGTGCCATTGCTTGTTGGTCTAAATGCCGAAACTCCGGTGGAGTAATCTCAATGAAGTTTACCTCTCCCAATAAAACTTCTTCTCGCGTGTAACCTAAAGTAGCAAGCCAAGCGTCGTTGACTTCTAAAATATTGCCTTGAAAATCACCAATAATAATGCCAATAAGATTTGCATCAAATAAACCTCGCAGCCGCGATTCGCTTTCGCGTAAGGCTTGCTCTACAACTTTGCGCTCGCTCACGTCTTGGAAGATAGCAACTGCTGCAACAATCTGCCCTTGGTTATCTAAAATCGGTGCTGAGTTGACGTTAATGAAAATGCGGCTACCATCATTTCGATGAATTTCTATCTCTTCGTTGGTGACGACCTCACCTGTTTTTAGCGATCGCACCAATGGATACTCATGGGGGGGATATAGCTGACCATCTAAGCGAAAGAATTCACATGGAATGAGGGGTGCATATTCCTGAAGCTCAAGTAACTGTTCGTAGCCATACCCAAGCAGTTGCTTGGTTTGTTCGTTCGCCAGAGCTAACTTACCGGATGCCGCATCAGCAATCATTACTCCAGCAGGCATTTGTCGTAAAACGGCTTCAAATCGGGCACGTTCAATTTCAAGCTCGTGCAACAAGCGTTCTCGTTCTGCCTCCGCTTGCTTGCGATCGGTCACATCTCGAAAATAAACGGCTACCCCTGCGGTTGAGGGATAGGCATTCACCTCTAACCAACACTGGATAGGTTCCCCAAATTCTTCCCAGGAAACAGGAACCTGTTGTGCCACTGCCCGATGTAGTTCGCGATAGGCAATTCCACCGACCAACTCAGGAAAAACCTCATTCCAAACGTGTTTTCCCAGTAGCTCTTCTGGCGTTTTGTGCAGGATTTTAGCCGCCGCCCAATTCACGTAGGTGTAGCGCCAGTCGCGATCGAAGGCGACAAAAGCATCCGTAATGCTTTCCAGAATCGTTGCCACCTTGTGCTGAGTTTCTTGGGCACAGAACAACTGTTCGCCTTCAAGAGTGCGAGCAAAGCGTTCAATGACTTCAGAGCGAGAAATTCCTCGCCTGTGAGCCTCTTTATCGAGCGATCGCCATGCTGTATTAGTCAGAGATACGCTGACTCGTTGTTTCATCTCCGAGTTCCAATTGCTAACAAACTTGCCTGTGGCGTCGCGCTTCATCAAGATTCATCCGTATGCATACACGGTCTTCTCCATTGAACCTGAGTTACTCACTGAGGAGAATCCACCTTAAGATAGATGCTTTGGCGTGAGGGAAGATAGGAAAGAATGGCCTAAATAAATATTGCGCTGTACTGGCTGCTGAATTTCCCTTTGCACTCGTAGACATAGAGCTGGGCTAGACGGGAGAATCCCACGGCTTTAACGTAGTGCATCCGTGGCAGTGTCAAATAACTTTCCTCACGGATGCGGATGATGCCTACGACAATCGGGCTAGCGTTCCTTTAGCACCGAACTCATGCAAACTACGCAACTGGTCAGCAACAGTCTCGACGAAACGTGGCGACTGTACTAAATCTCCAAAAATTTCAGATAGGCTGAGTAATGGTCTGGGATCTAATTCACTCAAACTGGCGCGTTGAGTAAGGATGTCTGCTAATGGGTCATCAATGGGAATAGGTTGCCCTTGTCGATCGTGACTCTTGATGTATCGACACCAAGCAGCGATCGTCAAACTTAGGCAATCGATCGCACCTCCAAGTTGTAATTTATCGCGGATCGATCCCAAAACAAACTTAGGAATTTTGGCCGATCCATTCAGGCACAGGCGCGGAAGCTGATCGCGAATTTTGGGATTGGAAAACCGTTCAATTAGAGTCTTTTTATAATCGTCTAAATCAATCCCAGGAACGGGTTGGAGCGTGGGTGTCACCTCGTCCATCAGGTTAGCAACTGCTTGCTGAAACAAGGGATCGGCCATGACTTCATAAACGTAGGTATAACCTGCCAGAGAGCCGAGATAGCCAATCAGCATATGACTGGCGTTGAGCAGCCGAATTTTCATCATTTCATAGGGATGAACATCCTTAGTCATCTGTACGCCAACGGATTCCCAATCGGGTCGGCCGGCACAAAAGGTATCTTCGATTACCCACTGGATGAAAGGCTCCGCGACGCATGGAAACGCATCATCAATACCAAACTGTTGGGCCACCATTTTGATATCTGCTGGGGTTGTCAGCGGAGTAATGCGATCGACCATGCAGTTGGGAAACGCAACGTGTTCAGCAATCCAACGTCCTAACTCTCGATCGCGTATTTCGGCAAATGTTGTTAGCATTTTCCGCACCATGTTGCCGTTGCCCTGGATATTGTCGCAGGACAAGACCGTAAAGGGTGCCAACCCCTGTTTACGCCGCTTTTCGAGTGCGGCTATCAAAAAACCGTATGTCCCAAGTGGTTGTTCAGGATGTTGCAAATCGTGCTGCATCGTCGGGTGGTTTACATCGAAATTGCCACTTCCTTCAATGTAGTAGTAGCCGCTTTCAGTGACCGTTAGAGTAACAATTCGGCATTCGGGGGCTGCTAATGCTTCAATAACTGCTTGACGATTGTCAGGTGCAAAAAGGTATTGAGTGATTGAACCGATGACTCTAGCGCGATCTCCTTCTAGCGATCGCTCAACTAAGGTATACAAACAATCTTGGGATTGAAGCGCATCCCGCATCCGCCTGTCAAAGTCATAGTCAAGCAATCCAACACCACAGATTCCCCAATCACTACCAGGATTCTGATGGAAATAATTATCGAGATAAAGCGCTTGGTGCGATCGATGAAATCCACCAACCCCAATATGCACAATTCCATTAGTAATTTGATGGCGATCGTAATTGGGTACGCGCACGTTTCCAGGTAAAAGAGACAGAGATGCTTCATTCAGCTTCATTGTTGAGCCTGTGCTGGTATTGCTGTTCATTTATTTACTAACGGCTAGGTGGTGACGACGAGTTTTTGAAACAGCTTCGCCCTATAAGTCAAAAAGATGACAAAGATCGCCGCTAATGTGGACAGGAACAAGATTGCGCAACTGGCTGGAATTATCTCCGTCTGTTTGGACGATTAGGGTGTCTCCACCTGCAATCTTGACATAGAGATAGGTTTGTCCGCCCAGTCGTTCCACAACTAGCACTTCGCCGTTCACTGTTGCGCTATTGCGATCGAGTCGTAGGTGTTCGGACGGTGCGGCTTTTTTATAGTTGGGATTGTTATAGGTGGAAGTCCGCGTACCTGGTGGTACAGCAACCCAGCCATTTTGATCTGCCACTAATTGGATGTATTCTTTTGAGGTTGCCCAGGCAACTAACCTTTGAGCCGCTTCGGGTGATTTTGAGGTTTTTGGAACCGCTAATGCCCAAGCCCAGATCCAATTCGAGCCGTTTGGATATTTTTCAATTGGTGCACGGGCAAAGCTAACTTTGTCATAAACTTGAGATTTTTTTGGATTGGATAAGAGTCCTGCTGCAACGGTTGCATCTACCCACATCCCGCACTTACCTGTCTAGAATAGCGCTAGATTCTCATTGAATCCATTGGAACTGGCACCCGGTGGGCCATATTTGTTGAGTAAATCGACATAGAAGGCGATCGCTTCTTTCCAGGCTGGAGTATCTATAGTGGGTTGCCACTTCATGTCAAACCACTGTCCGCCAAACCTGTTGACCAATGTGGACAAAAATCCCATGTTTTCGCCCCAACCGGGTTTTCCACGCAGACAAACACCGTAGACTCCATTAGCTGGAGCGTGAACCTTACTCGCCCATTCTGTGAGTTGGGAATAGGTTGGCTGTTCCGGAACCGTAATCCCTGCTTTTTCAAACAAGTCTTTTCGGTAATACAGCATGGAACTTTCCCCATAGAACGGCACAGCATAAAGTTTGCCGTTGTTGGAAAGACCTTCTCTGATGGGTTTTATCAGGTCATTTACGTCGTAGCTGGCGGGTAGATCTAATGGTCTTAACCAATCTCGTCTCGCCCAAATCGGCGTTTCATAAGACCCGATTGTCAGGACATCGAATTGTCCGCCCTGGCTAGCAACGTCTGTGGTGGTGCGTTGGCGCAACACGTTTTCTTCCAGGACAACCCACCTCAGTTGAATGTCTGGGTTGGCTTGTTCAAACTTGCTTGAAAGCCCTTGCATGACGACCATATCGCCATTATTGACAGTAGCGATCGTCAGTCTGGTTTTCCCTGCTGCTTGGGAAGTGGCACAAGCATGCAGCAGTTGCACCAGCATCACTCCAGCAAGGAATGCAACCAGCGCTTTAGCGAAGCGGGGGATACGCATCGCATAACTCCTTTGATATTAAAAAAATCCGATCTAAATTGTTGAGTTTATGCCTAATATTGAGCGATTGCTCAATATTAGAATTATACTAAGTAACCTTAAATAATGAACACTTAAAGAGTATTTGCAACATATATTCACAAGGGGTAAAAAATATGACAGGTAGAGCAAGCTATGACTTTGCTGGTAAAACGATTCTGATTACGGGCGGTGCTGGTGATATTGGTCGGGCTACTGCACAGCGTTTTGCCGCAGATGGTGCAGGTGTAGTAATCCTAGACTTAAACGAAGCTAAGATGGCAGAGGTTGCTCGCGAATTGGAAGCCTATAAAATTCGAGTTGCTACCTTTGGCTGCAATGTCACCGATCCTGATGACGTTGCTCAAGCCTTTTCTGGTGCTGTAGAGCAATTTGGGCGGCTCGACTATGTTTTCAACAATGCGGGTTATCAAGGAGTGTTTGCCAAAACCGACGAGTATCCCGAGGAGGATTTTCAAAAGGTCATTGACATCAATGTTGTCGGAGTTTTTCACGTCCTCAAAGCGGCGGCACAACACCTACGCAAATCGGGTGGAGGAGCGATCGTCAATATGGCAAGCCATGCAGGAGTGGCTGGTCCTCCAAATATGCTCGCCTACTCAGCCTCGAAGTTTGCCGTAATAGGGATAACTCAGACAGCAGCAAAAGACTTGGCTGCCTACCGCATTCGGGTGAATGCGGTCTCGCCTGCGCTGATTGGGCCGGGCGTGATGTGGACGCGGCAGACAGAATTGCAGGCGGGTGTAGGGTCACAATACTTTGATGCCGATCCTAAAGTGGTAGAGCAGCAAATGATTAATTCAGTACCGATGCGGCGTTTGGGGAGCCTTGAAGAAGTTGCCAACGGTGTAGCATTTCTCATGAGCGAGGAGGCAAGCTACATTACGGGGTTTAACTTGGATCTGACTGGCGGACTATAGGGAAAAGGGTAAGTTGTTGTGCATCTAAGTTACAGATTGAACTAATCTTTTTCCCATGAGTGCATATTGCTTTCTTAAATGTGTGACAGCTTATTGCTAAGTTAGCAATTTTGTCAGCCTCCAGGATTGGTGCTGCAATGTTTTGCTGCCTGGGAGTTTTGTAATACCACTTTCATTAACTTAGAGCGTGATAACCTATGTTTAATAGTTTGAGCAAAAAATCTATCTTTGAGCAGATACTCAAATAACCCATCTACTGTTGTGGGGAAGCATACTGTCTATACGTGGAATATGAGAGAACCCTTCTTAGAGCGGCGCGATGCCAGCAAAACTGGCTTGCCCCTTCGGACTCGCAAGTTAGACCAGGCAGCTCACGCTGCTTGGCTCTACTACATTGCTGGGAACACACAGGAAGAGATTGCGGCAAAGCTGAACGTGTCGCGGCAGGCTGCACAGCGTTTAGTTGCACTAGCGGTGAGTGAAAAACCGATCGAATTTCGGCTCGATCATCCCCTGCGTGAGTGTATTGCTCTAGCTGAATCGCTCAGAGACAAATTTGAACTATCGCTTTGTGAAGTGGTTCCAAGCGATGCAGGGAGTGGCGATACCTTGAACTGACTTGGTGTATGTGCTGCCAATCACTTAGAGACGTATCTTGTTGCTAAAACTCCAACAATCCTGGCATTTTCCACGGGTCGTACTTTGCGATCGATGGTGGAACAGATCCCATCCATGCAGCAACCTCAGCATAAGATTGTCTCAATTGTTGGGAATATGACTCAATATGGGCGTGCGGGTCGTTATGAAGTGGTGATGCACTTGTCCGATCGCATTGGTTCGCAGGCCTATCCAGTGCCTACTCGGGTTGTAGCGACCAGTATTGAAGAACGAGAACTATTGCAGGCTCAGCGATCGTTTATCACCGTAAAAACCCTTGCAGAGCAAGCAAAAGCAACGTTTGTCGGGATTAGCCAAATTGACTCGAATGCACCGTTACATCAAGACGGGTTCATTAATGACGGTGAAGTGACCCAATTAATTGAACTGGGGGCAGTTGGGGAGATTGCAGGTTGGGCATACGATCGTCAAGG
Organism: Microcoleus sp. BROC3; assembly: GCF_036702515.1. NCBI lineage: Bacteria > Bacillati > Cyanobacteriota > Cyanophyceae > Oscillatoriales > Microcoleaceae > Microcoleus > Microcoleus sp. BROC3. Next base: position 63,018 of record NZ_JAUBTQ010000024.1, on the reverse strand, counting down.
AGTCTTGATTCAATGTGTAACTAACAGCCGAGTTGCTGGTGTACCGCTCGAACAACCTGCTCAACGGCTGATTATTGGTATTGCAGGAGGTATGAAAAAAGTAGAGTCGATTTTGGCGGCTCTGCATGGGAAATTGATCGCAGGACCGATCGCCGAGGAAGTTGTCGCCCAAGCAATTCTTTCCCAAATGAGGGGGGGCTAGCAAAACAGTTACCAGAGGCAAACTAAACTGTTTATGTTACTAAAAAAACCCGTGCTTCTAGCACGGGGTCTTACACCCAATCTTTGTGATAAAGTTCGGTGCATCAACTCATAGTGTTGGGTAAACCCCTATGGTTCAAAACGTTGTGATTATTGGAGCGGGTCCGGCTGGACTGCTACTGGCACATTATTTATTGCGTCGGGGCAACTACCATATTGGTATCTATGAACGTCGTCCCGATCCTCGGTTGACTGATGTTTCTGGAAACCGCACATTTCCGCTCTCGCTTCAGGAACGGGGCAGAAAAGCAATTCGAGCAATTGTTGGGTTAGAGGAGGCGATCGCCGCTCAAAGTGTGTTCTGTCACGGGACGATTATTTATCGGAAAAATGGCAAATCCCGGCCGGTTCCTCGCGAAAATCCGGTTCTCACAATCGATCGCAATCGCCTCGTGACGATTCTGTTGAAGCAATTAACCGAAACCTCTAGTCCGAATCAGGTTAAAGTACATTTCAACTGTGAATGTACGGCTGTGGATGGAACGGCTAAAACCGTGATGTTCAAACCTTCAGAAGGAGATAGCTTTATCGTTCACTACGATCTACTGGTGGGTGCCGATGGGGCGCGATCGCAAATTCGAGAGTATTTAGTCGAGAATGCAGGCTTGCCGTGTTCGCAAAACTATGTTCCGGATGCCTATAAATCTGTGTTTTTAAGTCGGCTCAATCAGAGTGCAGGAGTGGAGTTAGAACCAAATAAAATCCATGCCTGGAATTTGAATAATAAAACCCGGATGTTAATGGTACCCCAGCCAGGAGACCAGTTGAATGGCGTGATTATTTTTGATGCTCAAACTAATCCCCTAGAAGGATTATCAACGAAAGAAGAAGTCAAGACATTTTTTGAGGAAAATTTCCCGCTGTTTGGTCAGTTGATGTCGCTGGAAGAAGCGGAGGCGTTGTTGAAGCGTCCGGTGGCGAGGGTGTTAACGGTACGCTGCGATCGCTTTCATGAGGGCGATAGTGTGTTGCTGATTGGCGATGCTGCTCATGCGGTATCTCCCTCGATTGGCCAGGGGTGTAATTCTTCGTTAGAGGATGTCCTGATTTTGGGACAATTGTTGGAGCAGTATGGGGATGATTGGGGGAAGGTTTTGTCGCAGTTTTCAGAGCAGCGAGTCCCCGATGCCCATGCCTTGCAAGAGTTATCAAATTATTCGTTTCCTCGCACGAAGTTGTTGGTAGTTGAGTTTTTCTTGCGGTTGACGATGGGAAGGCTATTTCATCGATGGTTTCCCCGTTTATTTAAGCCGTTTGTGTTTGATTTGGTGTTAGATACGGACTTGTCTTATTCGCAGGTGTTGAGTCTGAGCCAAGGGTGGATTCATAAGGTGAAGCGTTCGATGGCCCAGAATTCTTGATATTCAGCAACGCCATTTTTCACCATCCTAACTAAGGGCATCAAGCGATCGCCTGATGCCCGGTGTCCTTACAGTGGAGTTGCTGATAATAGGTCGATAAGATCGTCCATCCGCTCGATAACTTGCTGGGCACCAGCCGACACAAGAGCATCTGCACGGCTTTTTCGTTCATCCTCGCTGATATGAGTTCCCCCTACATAACCGATAATCTGCCCAATTCCAGCGGCAACGGCAGCCCTTACCCCACTGAGAGAATCTTCAACTGCCACGCAACCCGAAACTTCAGCGTCCAGACACTTGACTGCATAGAGGTAGATGTCAGGAAGCGGCTTGGGTCGCGGAACGGGGAGAGAGTCGTGAGCGCTAAATATCTGCTCGCTGGGGAAATAGTCGGTCAGGGCTGCAGAAGTAAGGCAAGCACTTAGGCGCTGTAAGCTGCTGTTACTTACAAGTGCATATTCAAATCCGTCGTCGCGCAGGTAAGACAGGACTTGGGGCGTTCCTTCTGTCGCTTTTGCCTCTATAGTAAGCTGTTGAATCGCTCTCTTTTCTTCTTCAGCCACTAGCCTGTCAATATCGCGCTCATTAAGACTGGTTAATGAATCTGGGTAGAGCTTTTTGAGTATTTCCCTGTATGGTTTCCCGGCGAAGCTTTTAACAAAGTCCTCAAGCTCATAGTGTTGAGCGCCAGGGAACTCACGAGCTACTTCATTTGTCAGCCTCCATGCGCTCTTAAGTGCTATGGTTTCACTGTCAACGACAGTTCCGTCATGATCGAAAAGCACCATCTTAGGATGCTGATAAAGTGGTTTCATTCAAAAGACCTCCCTCACTGTAATTCTTAAGCGTAGTCAATAGTCCGTGGGTCTGAAGATTTCGCAAAGCCTGGTGGCATTCATTATCTACGGCCTCTGTCTGTTGGCAATTCTCCAATCCCAGAATCCCGCTAATTACTGCGCCTTCTTGAATCGCTGTAATTGCGCTTTGAGTATCCTTGGCATGATAGGGTTGACCAGACTCGCACGCCTCTTCTCTAACTGCAAGCAGCCACGCCGCAACAGGAAGTATAATCCGCTTCATGCTGACCTTTAGGCTATAAGCATCCTGAAGTATAGGAAATATATACTTGCCTACTTTCCTACAGGTTTCTGAAGAGATTCTCTCAGTAGTATCGGGAAGAGCCTCGTTACTCAGCCTTAGTAACACCTGCTCCATATATTGTTCGCACATCTGGCGAGGCACTGGTGTTGCTGCTGCGATATCGTCCATGAGAAGCCGAGTAAACAACTGGAATTCCGGTAGCGCGATCGCCTCGTGCATATACTCTATACCTGCTCTTACAGCTAAACAGGCTATGAAGGAGTGTACTGCATTCAAGAATCTCGACTTCATATACAGGAACGGAGTGATGTCGCTAGTCACAATCACCCCTGTATCTTCCCACTTGGGGCGATCGCCTGTGAATTTGTCTTCCACGACAAACTGCCAAAATGGTTCGGTTACAATGGGTGCGCGATCGCGCACCTGCAACAGTCGGCTGGGGTAGTTATAGTCGGATTCCTGTTCTTGAGGCACAATCCTGTCTACAACCGAATTAGGGAACGTGGCGTTATCCCTGATGTATTCTGCAAGTTGAGGATCGATCAGGTCAGCGTAAGCTAGCACTGCTTTTCGCAGGATATCCCCGTTTCTTGGGAGGTTATCGCAAGAAAGGGTGGTGAAGGGGGTCATTGAGCGATCGCGTCGTCGGCGTAGCGCCTCTACGATAAAGCCAATTGCAGTTGTTGGAGTGGAAGGATTTTGCAAATCGTGCGCGATGTCTTCATTCGCTGTGTCGAGGTTAAAATTCTTGTCTAGATGGTAGCCTCCTTGAGTAATTGTCAGAGTCACCAAATGCACAGAGGGAGACGCCATCTTTTCAAGCACATACTCGCACTTCTCTCTACCATTAACTATTTCCCTGATAGAACCGATAACTTCCGCTTCCTCACGATTTTGAGCGCAACTAGAGTGTTTGGTCAAAGTGTAAAGGAATCTCTGCGGTTTCAACCTAGTAATGGTCTGTTGACTCTTGAGGCTAACCCCACAAATCCCCCATCTCTGCTCTTGGAACCCCTTCTGTGCAAGATAGTTATGTATTATGCAGGCAAGGTGACCCCTAAAAAAACGACCAGGCCCGAAATGGACGATACCAGTTTTAAGTGCCCTCCTGTCGTAAAGAGACTGTTGCCTCCACAAACCAGTTACAGTACCGAAGCGAGAAATTGAAGAAACACTGGGCGGTCTGAGTAAGTTAACCATGAGACTTCTTAAATAAGTTTGATAAGGTAAAATGAAAATTGGTCAGTCTGGGTATACCCAATGACCTACAAGCAACACAAATGTCTCAAACTGCGAAAATTTCGGGTATCCTTTGCGCCATCTACAAAGAAGCGTATTACCAGATGGTAATTAGGGTGTGACACATAGAGTAGAGAAAGAAAAAATTAGGTAAACCTAATTAAGAATCAAAGCTCAATTGGTCATTAACCTGAAGTAAGGCACAAGAGTACGCGACCTACTGCAACTTTGTTCAACATTGGCAAGTGCGTAAGCCGAATGTATGTCCTGTAAGGCGCAAAGAGAGTGCTTTTAATTCAGGCTTTAGATTCCCCAATAACTCTGTAGACTTTGATGTTATTTCCCTTGGTCGCTGCTATCTTCCATCTTCAGGAGAAGCTACAAACAATTCTTTAGAGGGACTTATAACAACAGGGTAATTAGAGTCTGACAGGTAGAACAGAGAAACAAGAAATTAGGTAAACTTAATTAATTAAGTATCAAAGAGCAAGCAGTCATTAACCTGAAGGAAGGCACAAGGTTACGTCACATACTGCCACTTTGTTTAGCTTGGGCAAGTGGGTAAGTCGAATGTCTTTCCTATAAGGCGCAAATAGACTGCTTTTAAATTATGCCTTTAGATTACCTAATAGCTCTGTACACTTTGTATGTTATTTAGCTTGGTCGCTACTATCATCTGTCTTCAGGAGAATATACAAATAATTCTTTAGAGGGACTTTTAACCACAATCAAGTTTATACTTCGGTACAAGCAGTTAAGTTAGAGTTTGGCGTTTGTGTAGCAAGCGTCCAAAAAACAAGGCTTGCCTTGAAAAGTCCTGTCTGTAGCGGATGGCTGATACAGCATTGCAAGTCCGTTTCAGTCTGTCCATAAATTTTTAAAGTTTCCTCACTCACAACAGGGCTCTGCACTCCTCCTGAGCAAATCCTCCACAGACACAAGAGTAAGTAAAAGCGATCGCCCCGCCTCTAGAATCGAGGTGGTAGCCTCACATCTCTCCTTGACCATTGGAACCATCAGACCTGAACGAGCGAGCGCAGAATCTTTATCTGCTTTTATACAATCTTTACAATCTTTATCTTGACTGGCCCCTATCAACTAATACAGTATCTCTTTCACTACAGCAAACTCTCAAATAAACAAGGAAGGTAATATCTGTGACAACTGTCAATTTTGACGATTTAGCTTTTAATACAGTTGTAAGCAATCAGTATTCAGGAGTAACGTTTTCAACTGAGCCTGGGAATTTGGTCAAAACATATTCTGGTGAGAACTTCGGAAACTCTCCACCAAACGCAATCGGTACATACACTTCAAGCGGGGGGGTTAAATGGCAACCTAAATCTTAATGTTGATTTTGCTCAACCCGTTAGTAATTTATCGTTTTTTACAATCGGAGATAATTCGGTTAATGCTGCCAAAATTGATGTTTATACTACTACAGGCTCGCCCATTACAGTTGATCTCATCGCAGATGGTGATTATTTAACTAAAGAGCTGGTAGATTTATGATCGTTCACAAACATTACCCGCATTAGTATCAACAGCATAACGGATATTGCCGGTATTGGATATGATGACTTTCAATTCAACTTTGCTCCAGTCAACCTTCCTCCAGTTGCCGTTGATGACAGTGCCACCACTGCCTTTAATACTGCTGTGACCATCTCGGCAAGTACCCTGTTAGCTAACGATACCGATCCCGACAGCAACCCCCTCAGCATCACTGGTGTCAGCAATCCTACCAAGGGTACAGTAGTCCTGAATGACAACGGCACGGCTGGCAACTCGGCAGATGACTCTATTGTCTTCACCCCGACAACTGGGTTCAGCGGCAATGGCAGCTTTAGCTACACCCTCAGCGATGGTAGCCTCACCGACATTGGTAATGTCACCGTTGCCGTGGGGACTAACCTTTTTGGTGGTAACGGGGAGGATTTACTTGATGGCACAGCAGGCAACGATCGCCTCGATGGCGGCAACGGCAAAGACATCCTCATTGGCCGCGCTGGTAATGACATCCTCAATGGCGGTAACGGCAAGGATGAGTTGACAGGCGGTACTGGCAACGACATCTTAACTGGTGGCAATGGTTCTGATACCTTCATCTTCGCAGCCCTAGACGGCACTGATACGATTACCGACTTTACCCCTGGACTCGATTAAATTGGTCTATCCGGCGGTCTGACTTTCGGCGCTTTGTCCTTCTCTGGCAGCAACATTATTGTTACCGCCAGTAATGAAATTCTGGCAACTCTGACTGGTATTAATACCACTACCCTCACGGCTGCTGATTTCTTAGCGGTCTAGGATTATAGCCTGTTTAGCTGATTGGTCATGCGATCCCTTTTGAACTCAAAAGAAAACGGGATTGCATTTTCGTACATACAGCTATTTTAAGAATTTGATATTTGAAAACTGGATGCGATTGAATTAGTTGGCTCGATCGCTGCTACCTCGCTCTGTAGCTGTTTCTACTGCTTCCTGTGCCGGCGTAACTGCTTCGCCCACGTTATTTTTTACCGATTCTATAAATCTTTTGGTACTGGGGGCAATGGGTTGGTCAAGATTCAGCTTTTCTCGGATATTGTCAAGTACACCACTTGCATCCTTCTCTGTATCACTTGTTGGCTGCCGATCGGGACGGGCAACTTCGTAAGACTTAGCTTCAGGGGTTAAATGTGTAGCGATCGCTTGCATTTTGTGGCCCAAAAATTCCTATTCGGAGCTAAAAATCAGCGCTATTCCTACAGCAAAGATTATCCTACTCGCAGGCAAGTTGTAACTAAGCGCGATGTAAACTTTTTTATTGAAAAACTCTGTTTTTTCTGTAATGACTTTTATACAGAATAATTGCTGTTGTTGGTTCGCAAATCTATCTAAAGATATGACTTGGTGTCAATTTATGGTGTTAGCATCCTTCCCAAATCAACCTCAACAAGAAAGTTTTTGCCGCTGCGGCGTCAACAGACAACCGATCGCAACTACGAACTCAAGAAAGGTACATTTACTACTTCCCCTGGCACCGATCCGACTTGCACTTTCAATCCTTCGCCGCCCGCTTTTGTGCGGATGTAAGCAAGACCAAAAAATCCCGATTCAGTTTCCGTAAAACTGGTGAGTTTGCCGACTTTTTCTTCTCCGATTGTGACTGCTGTTCCGGGTTCAACCGCACCGCTCAACTGCACGCCCCAAAGTTGCTGTTTGACTCCTTTGTAGGTGTTCAACCGGGCAATTGTTTCTTGACCGATGTAGCAGCCTTTGTCATAGGTAATCGTGTGTAAAAGACGGGCTTCTAGGGGGTTGTAATCGTCTGTGAGTTCAAAATCGGGGGCGGGGCGTCCTTGTTCGATTCGCAGTTGTTCCCAAACTCGATCGCCCATCGGTACGGCCCCAGCTTTGACTAATTCATGCCACAAGTGGGCTGCATCGCTTGCTGACGCAATTAACGTGTATCCGGGAGTTGCTAAACCGCTACCAACCGCAACTCGAACCCCCCCTTCATCCCCCCCTTGGTAAGGGGGGGAAAGAGGGGGGGTTTTTATCAATTTGTTAGTAGCGTAAGGTTGATTTTCAAGTTCGACAACTCCGATTTTTTCTAATAGTTGAGTGCTTTCCGGGCCGAGCAAACTGAAAGCAACAGTTGTATCAGTTAAATCTGTTAACTCGACGCGATCCATTGGGAAAATATAGCGATCGAGCAATTCCAGCAGTTGGCGGCGGCGGTTGGCTGAAACTAACAGCAGTACAGCATCTTCTGTAGCATAAGCGGTGGCGAGGTCGATCGTCCGGGCGGTGGATGTGACGAAAACGGTATCGCAACCTTGACCGGGTTTGAGTATATTGAAGTTATTGGTACTTTGATTGTGCAAGAACCGCAGCCGATCGCTGTCTGAGATTTGAATGCGTCCCCAGTGAGTGCGATCGTACAAAGCCGCACCTTGTTTAGTTGCTGCGATCGCTTTTGCGTCGTTACCAAAACTGACTGGCACAATTTCTTTGGTTGTTAACTCTGTAAAAGTAGCACCTGCTGCGGCTTGAATGTCGTGCAATTCTTGAATCAGCATAAGATTTTGTTGAGTGTTGACTGTTGACTGTTAACTGTTGACTGTTGACTGTTAACTACTGCTTTCCTGTCAACTGACAACTGAACTATTTGTCCAAATTAGCGAATATTTCTTGTATTAATTTGCTGGCTTTGGCATCAAGACGATTCCAATCTACATCCCCAGTGTCATCCTCAATCAAGCTAGTGTCAATTACGACTTCCTGACTTTGCAGTTGAGTGTGGGCGGGCTCGTAGTTGACAAAGCAGACTCGATAGCAAAGTTCCCAAATATCGACGCATCTTTGCTCGCCTTGATGCTCTAAAATTAGTTGATAGCCGGGAATTGGAATCTGCACTTCTTGATAAGTGCCCGTCCAGACAGACTCCTCTAATTGTTTGCGGATGTTGTCGAGCACTCGGATCATCGCTGGCTGCATGAGCAGTTCAGCTTGCTGCCACGCGATCGGGCTAGTTATTTTAGGCTTCATATACACGGTTCTAAAAAAGAAAATCAATAAATTCATTTTCTAGCATTGCGTGCCAACTTTTGAGACATCCGCCACAGAATGTTAAATTTAGTCGTCACCAAATTCACAAGTCAACCGTCAACAGCAACAGTTAAAGCCGTTCTCGGCTTGACGGCTAAAAACGGCTGAAACTGTTTATATTGAGTTATCGGATGGGTAATGTAGGATTTGAACCTACGGCATCCTGCGTGTAAAGCAGGCGCTCTACCACTGAGCTAATCACCCAATTGCACTCATAGGGATTTATCATATCACAGTAACTCAGAAAGATCAAGTAAAAAAAATCCTAAACTTTAAATGCCCTCTGGCCGCACCCACGATCAAATAACCCTGTGGAGTTTGCCCTTGGTGGCAGGCCTCACCTTTGGCCAGACGAGCAGCAGCAACCTGACTTTGCTCGTTTCCGGCAGTTTCTTATTCGGCGGGCTGATGTTTGGCCCCGACTTGGATATCTACTCTTGCCAGTATCAGCGCTGGGGATGGTTCAAACCGATTTGGCTCCCGTACCAAAAAAGCCTGCGCCACCGCTCTTTTTTGTCCCACGGCCCTCTGATCGGCACTGCTTTGCGAATCTTGTACCTCGCTATCTGGATCGCGGTTTTCGGAATGTTGGGATTGGCAGTTGCCGAAAAAGTCGGGAACTTAGGCGGGAATTGGCAGGATGTGGTTTTGAGTTACGGGCGATCGATCTGGGAACACCACATCGAAATTTTAGCCGTTTACATCGGTCTAGAATTGGGCGCTATGAGCCACTATCTGAGCGATTGGGGCGGCTCTGCTTACAAAAGATTCAAAAAGAAAGGATTGAGCGGGTTGCGCCCTCCTAAGACAATTAAGAGGCCCAAAATCAAAGCTCCCACTCGCACATCTAGCAAATCCATAGCAGAAGGAAGAAGGAAGAAGGAAGAAGGAAGTTCGGCAACGAGCACTGTACAAGATGTAACGGATGTAACGGATGTCAGTTCGATGGAAGTCGGAAGAAGGAAGTCGGAAGAAGGAAGAAGGAAGAAGGAAGAAGGAAGAAGCAAGAAGGAAGAAGGAAGAAGCAAGAAGTAATAAAATTAATGGTTGGAGCCCTTAACAACGTTATAACCGTCTTGGCGGTTGATATAAAAGGTAAATTATTATGTCTAATCCTGAAAGTAGATCGCTCACCGCACTCAAAGAACTTATAGAAGTTGTGGCTAAATTGCGATCGCCAGACGGCGGATGTCCTTGGGATTTAGCCCAAACTCCCCAAACTCTACTTCCTCACATAATCGAAGAAGCTTATGAAACGGCCGACGCGATTCGCAAAGGAGATAAAGATGCGATCGTCGAAGAATTGGGCGACTTACTGTTACAGGTAATTCTGCAAGCTCAAATTGCCAGCGAATCCAATCAGTTTACCTTCGCCGAAATCGCTGCAGGCATTACAGAAAAACTAATTCGGCGACATCCCCACGTCTTTGGCGATGTCGAACTCAACAGCGTGGATGAAGTCAACGAAAACTGGGAAAAAATCAAAGCAGCAGAAAAAGGTACAACTTCGGAAAAGCCAGCAACTTTAGCCTCCAAGATGAGCCGTTATGCCAGCACTTTGCCTCCGATCGCCGCCGGGATGAAAATCTCTCAAAAAGCTGCGGAAGTGAGTTTTGATTGGGACAGTGTAGACGGCGTTTGGGATAAATTTCACGAAGAAATGGCAGAATTTGAACACGCTCTCAAACACGAGGATAAAGCAGCGCAGCAGTCGGAATTGGGAGATATTATGTTTGTGTTGATTCAATTAGCTCGCTGGTATGATTTAGATCCGTCGGCTGCTTTGCAGGGAACAAACGATCGCTTTGTGCAGCGGTTTGCGAAAGTAGAGGCTGCCTGCGATCGACCTTTGTCAGATTATGCCCCAGAAGAGTTAGAATCTCTGTGGCAGCAAGCTAAAGCTTTAATTGCTAAACAAAAGGGCGATCGGTAATAACTTACTCCCGATCGCTATTGTTAAGAACAGGCAAGATGCCTGTTCCACAACAACTCAATATTTTGCTTGTGGGCCGTTGCTCCTAGCCCGCCCAAAAAAAGCTGATTAACAATACTGCCAGATGTCAGCAATCAACTACTCGTAAAGCTTCGCGTCATTATAGGGGGGATGTTCGCAAGCGATATAAAGCGCATTTGTCGGTTCCAGGGCTTCCCCAGTCACCGGATCGATCGGCTTGAGCACAAAGCATAACAGAGAGAGCGATCGCCAGTCCAAACTTTCTAACTTCCCGCGTTCGTAGCGACTAACAGTAGCATTACTAATACCAACATCTTTTGGTACAGGATCTCCGGCTGTCCGAAACAGAGCGGCCTCATATTCTTTTGTGACCATTTCTGTTTCAATAATTGACCAGCCCCGAATCTCTCTAGCTGCTTTCAGAAGTTTGCCCAATCTACTGCGTCCCGTATCCGTAAATCGCACAGGGCGCAGTTTTTCCCGATCGAGGACAGCCTTAAAGTCAAGAAATCCGGGCATTTTACAGATCCAATTTAACTATTATGTCAATCCTACGCCTCGACGTTTGGGTTCCAAAATTCAGTTCCGATCAACAGTAAGTCTTCTAGAGTAACCAACCGCTTTTCAACCGGGTGAACTGGTTCGAGAACATCGAGGAACAGCCACAAAAGATCGGGTGCAGGCTTGTTGTAATAGCCATTTTCGATTCTCGAAATGCCTGCAATGCTGACCCCCAAGACTTTCGGCAAAGGCTCTCCCCCTAGATTATAAAATTGAGCCTCATGCTGCTTGGTCTTTTCGCTCAGTTCGTGAACGCTCCACCCCCTAGCTTCCCGCCACGATCGCAGGAATTTACCCAACCGCCGCAGCCCGGTATCAGTAAATCTCCGTCTCAAGTATTCTTTTTCTGGCTTAGCTTCTGCTACCACCATCAGTCATCACCTATCTGCAAATAATCTAGTCGTAGAGCTTCGCATCGTTGTATGGGGGATGTTCGCACGCGATGTAAAGCGCATTTGTCGGTTCCAGGGCCTCTCCTGTCACCGGGTCGATCGGCTTGAGCACAAAGCATAACAGAGAGAGCGATCGCCAATCCAAATTATCCAGCTTCCCGCGTTCGTAACGGTTGACTGTTGCGGCACTGATACCCACATCTTTGGGTACGGGTTGATTTGTAGCTGTGAACAGCGCCTCTTCATATCCCTTGGTTTTGAACTCTGTTTCGCTGACAGACCAACCTGTTGTCTGTCTTGCCGCTTTTAAAATCTTCCCCAAACGCATCCGCCCCGTTTCAGTGAAGCGAACGGGACGCAATTCCTGCTCTTTGTCTACCACAGCTTTGTTAGAGAGTCCTGACATTTTTCCCACCTACGTTAACTCTCAAACTAGCACAGCATCAATGATTGAGGGTTGCACGAGCAACATCTGAGCTGAAGAAGTTTAAATTAATTTAATTGCACAAGTGCAATAAGAGTCTGATATAGTAATATGTAATTGACTCTAAACCGAACTTGCCTCTCAAGCCCTGAGTATACAGCCATGACAGCACTATTTCGTCGCATCCAACCCTCGAAAAAGCTCTGCATCACCGTCAGGTCGATCGCCCAACTGCTCAAAATCAGCCAAAACCTGATTAAGCGAGTCGAATCCTGGGCTTTCGTGGTTTTCGTGCACCGGCGGGACAGAGGCGGACAATTTATCTCGTACCGCAGGCTGGAAGAATGGCAAAATGCAATCGCCCATCAAATCCAAACCTGCCCCACCCTTGGAGAACTCTCGCAGCTCAAAACATCCATTCTGTACGACAGCCGGAAATTCAAAAAACAATCTCTCCCAAAAACACTTGACTTTTTAAATCAAATGTGCACTGAAAGACAAGACGAACTCAACATCTGGGAAAGCTTAAACTGCATTGCTTCCTAGGAGAAATGAGGCAGATTTCCTTGCCAGAAAACAGAAGCGAAACATTTGCGAGCAATTGCGAGATAAAATCACCCCAAAAATCACCCGCGAATGCTCCGCCACATTGATGAAAGCAATCACCAAAGCAATTAAGACATTGCCTGAGCGATATAATCAAAATAAGGAGCTGCTTCCTTAGCATCCTCCTGATTGAGCAAAGCCAAAGAAGCTTCCTTCAAACAGCGGATAGCTTCGACCATGCCAGGAACAGGAACGCCGAGAGAATTATACATTTCCCGAACGCCAATCAAACCGATGCTTTCGATCGGCTCCTTGTCACCCGCCAAGATACCGTAGGTAATCAGGCGCAAGTACCAGCCGTAGTCGCGCAGACACAAAGCCCGTTCGCGCTGGCCGTAAGCATTGCCCCCAGGAGAGATAAAATCAGGTCGTTTTTTCCAGAGTTTTTTACTAGCTTCTTCAACAATTTTCCTCTCACTGTCAGACAGCGCAGTAGCAATACGCACCCGCTGTTCTCCGGTTTTAAAGAAATCATTGATACTTTGGAGTTCGCCGGTACTGGGATAACGAAGTTCGTCGTCGGCTTGGAGAATTAATTGGCTAACTACGCTCATTGTTATTCAAATTTGAGGATAACATTAATAAACATTCCCATCAGTTGGCGACGGGATTCTTGGTTCGCAGACTTGCCTTGCTCCTAACATTTATGAATCCTAGAAGTAGAGGGTAAATCTCCCCAAGCGTTATGCTTGATGTTCAAGCCAGTTTCCTTGTGTTCCAGGGTACTGCGGGAAAAAACTCAAAAATTGCGAGTGAGAGTTTTGATGTCGGCAGACACTTTGACTGTTTAACGAGTTTTTGCTACATCGCCCCAACAGCCGATCGCACCGACGGGATCGAGGCAACTCGCGACAAGCTCGACTCCCCGGTTGAAGCTTGGCTTTAGCAGCAAGACGTTCAGCAGCAGGAAGACAGCCTGCAATTGAGCTTGAGTGCGATGGCTTACGCCCCGCTTCGCTACGACTTATCTCAGGAAAGAGAGAGCGATATTGCATTACCATATTAAATCCTACCATGACTACTTGTGACCAAATCTAAATTCCCCACCCCAAACTCGACGAAATTGGCAAACCCGTGCCAGCAAGGTCAACTGATTGAGATAGAGATTACCGACTTGACAGACACCGGCGACGGAGTTGGCCGTTTTGGTGAGTTAGTAGTGTTTGTGCCCGATACCGTGACTGGCGATCGAGTCCTTGTGCGCCTCGTGCAAGTCAAATCCACCTATGCTACAGGCAAGCTGGACACACTTCTGGAAACCTCCGAACACCGCATCCGAGCTAACTGCATTGTCGCCGACAAGTGCGGCGGCTGTCAGTGGCAGCACGTAGATTATCAATATCAACTTGCAGCCAAGCAAAATCAAATCATTCAAGCCTTAGAAAGGATTGGCGGATTTAGCAATCTGCAAGTCGATGAAATTTTAACTGGAAAAATCGAGGGATTTCCTCAATTTTTGGGATACCGCAACAAAGCGACTTATCCTGTGGCCATATCTGCAACAAATCAAGTCCAAGCAGGTTACTATCAAAAAAGCACCCACAAATTAGTCAATCTCAATCAGTGTCCGGTGCAAGACCCGCGCCTCAATCCTTTGTTAAAAGAAGTCAAAGAAGACATCCACTGGCGGGATTGGCAAGTCTACGACGAAAAGAAACATACAGGAGAATTGCGCCATTTGTCCTTGCGAATCGGACGGCGCACCGGCGAGATGCTGCTAACTTTAATAGTTCGCACTGGAGAGTTGCCGGGACTCGAAGAGCAAGCATCAGAGTGGCTGAATCGCTATCCTCAACTGGCAGGGGTTTGTTTGAATATAAATCCCGCTCAAACTAATGTGATTTTTGGTGCAGAAACTCGCTGCATTGCGGGTCGTTCTTATCTGCGAGAAAGCTTTGCTGGTTTGAAATTTCAGCTAAGAGCCGATACTTTTTTCCAGGTAAATACAGAGGCTGCTGAAGCATTGTTAGAGGTGATGGTAGGGGAATTGAATTTGCAGGGAAACGAGATTTTGGTTGACGCTTTCTGCGGAATTGGTACTTTTACTTTACCCCTGGCAAAACAAGTAAAAATAGCCATAGGTTTAGAAGTGCAACCGGCGGCGATCGAACAAGCCAGATTAAATGCTGAGTTAAATGACGTGAGAAATGTCGAGTTTCAGGCGGGAACAGTAGAAAGTTTGCTGCCTTCCTTGGGATTGACACCGGATATTGTGCTGCTAGATCCGCCGAGGAAAGGGTGCGATAGCGCGGTTTTAGAAGCTATCAAGGAAATCAAACCAAATCGCATTGTTTATGTTAGCTGCAAGCCTGCTACTTTGGCTCGCGACCTGAAGATTTTGTGCGAAAATGGGGATTATAAGTTAGCGCGAGTGCAGCCGGCGGATTTCTTTCCTCAGACTTCTCATGTTGAGTGTGCGGCGTTTTTGGTGCGGTAAATCAAAAGGGCGATCGTTTTTTGGGAATGAAAGGGCGATCGCGCTTATGTGATTCTTGGCATTTTGGTTGAGTGTTATAATACTATTGGTGCTAAGTTCCTAAGTGCGTGGGTTTGGAGAGAATGGAAACTAGGTCTTTGAGTAAAGTCTATGTCGGCTAGGGATGTTTTCCATGAGTCTGTGAAATCCGCTCTCATGAAGGATAATTGGGTGATTACTCACGATCCGCTGAGGCTAAAGTTTAGCGAAGACGATCGGCTCAGAATTGACTTGGGGGCGGAACAGCTTTTAGCTGCAGAGCGAGGTGTGCAGAAGATTGCGGTGGAGGTTAAAAGCTTTCTGAGTGAATCAGCTATGTTTGATTTCCACCTAGCCCTCGGTCAATTTTTGAATTATCGACTAGCACTCAGAAATTTGGAGCCAGATAGATCGCTCTATTTGGCAGTTCCCATCGCTGCCTATAATTCATTTTTCTCTCGTGCTTTGCCCCAAGCGGCGATAGCTGAGTATGATTTGAAGTTGTTGGTATACGACCCCACGAATGAGGTGATTGTGGAATGGATCGATTAGCTAAATATCGGCAGATTGTTCGTACCTTCCTGATGGAATATAGCAAGACTAAACCCATCAATGGCGACCTTGAAATTCAGGTATTATTTGACACCGAACATGACCATTATCAAATAGTAGAGTTAGGTTGGGACGGTCACAATCGGATTTATAGTTGCCCGATCCACTTAGATATCCGAAATGAAAAAGTCTGGATTCAACGCAATCAAACCGATGAACTGATTGCTGAGGAGTTAGTGCGGATGGGTGTGGCACGGGAGGATATTGTTTTGGGGCTTCAGCCTCCCTATGCAAGGCAGTTTACGAGCTATGGTGTTGCTTAGGCTGTGGCGATTGTCACAAGGGCGATCGCTTTTAGGGAATGAAAGGGCGATCGCCCTTCTGTTAGATTGGTTTGTTGAGGGGCGATCGCACACTATTGCTCCCCTTCATTCAATTCGCTCAAAACTTTTGCCACTGCTGATGCTTGCTCTGGATACAGTCGCGCTAAATATCCACACATTTGATAGGCAGTATCTAAGTAGTATGCACAGGGAATTAACAAGCGTTTAAAATTTACTCGATCACCGGTTTCAGCAAACAATAACGCAATGTCACGTAAGTGCGTGTTACGGTCGCTAAGCATCGCCTCTAAAGTTCTTAGAGCCTCCTCACCTTTTCCTGCAATTGCTTGTATTTGAGCAATTTTCTTGAGGGCTTGCAGGCGTTTTTTTTCATCTTCAATTTTTTCTTGAGCTGCAAGGGCGATCTCAAGAGTTGTAAATTGTTGTCCTTTTTTGAACTGCTCCCAGGCGATTTTCCAAAGTGCGTTTAGTTGCTGGGCTCCCTCTTTAATCTCGTTGATAATTTTAATAGCAGTGGGAAATTCCCCTATTTCTGCATATCCTATGGCTATTATAGAAAAATCTTTATCACGTTCCCCTGGTTCTTTTGTTTGTGCAGCTTCAAGAAAATCGGCAAAAGTTGCTAAGGCTGCTTGGGTTTCTCCTACAGTCGAGCGTGCCACTGCTATAATAGTCAAAGCTTTAAGCATATTTAAGAATTCAAAAGAGAGAGGATCTGCACTTTTATAGTATTCCTCAGCCTTATTGAGGGCTATCTTGCATTTCTCTATTTGTTGTGGATCTGCCTCTACCTGCAACTGTGTTATACTTCTGAGTGCATGAACATGAAAGTATGGGAGAGGGATTGCTTCCAAGGTTCTAAGAGCAACGTCAAACTCTCCTACCCTTGCTTGTGCTTCTGCTATTAATCCTAAACTTTGCGATCGTTGACGTTCTTGGTTTTTACTAATTTTTTGTGCAAGTTCAAAAGCGCGATCGCAGATAGGTTTCGCCTCTTCTATCTTTTCTGCTTCTACCAAGATCCGTGCTATTATCGCTAACACATTTGCTTTTTCCGCAGGATTATCAATATTTTGTGCAATTTCGCAGGCAATACGGGCGGTAGTTACTCCTGCTTCTTTTTGAGCATTTTTCACCTGTACTTCTGCTACTCTTGCTAGAGCTGACGCTCTCATAAATGAGATAGAAGCTTCTGGTTTTTTTTCAATTTTAAGGAAAGTAGCAAAAGTAGTTCGTGCTGCTTCATATTGTCCAGCTTGTGCCTGTATCTCTGCTATTACTCCTAGAGTTTTCGCGTGCATTGATGGAAGATCTATTTCTGTAGCTATCTTCAAAGCAGTAGTGAAATCTTCTGCTTTTGCGTATACCTCTGCTATTGATGATAAAACTTCATTCTTCCACTCTTTACCGCAAACATTGTCCTTGATTTTCAGTAGGGCGGGAAAATTTTTCACTTGGCCTTGTATCCTCACTATTTCCACCAAAGCCTGCGTTCGTTCTCGTTTACTCTCAATCTGTTCAGCAATTTCAAGTGCATCATCAGTAAATGGGCTTGCCTCAGCTTTGGCTATTGCAATTCCACACAAAGCCTGTGCCTTAAATGGCTCCTCGATCAGGCTTGCAGTTACTAACGCATCAGGAAAATTTCTTGCCTCGGCTTGCGATGTTGCAATTGCCGACAAGGCCTCGGATTGATAATGCTTAATCTCAATTTCTTCAACAGTCTCTAGTGCAGTAGTAAATTCCCTCACTTTGGCTTGCTCTGTTGCTATTCTCATTAAGGCATATGGTCTGTCTGAACAGTCAATCTTTTTAGCCGTTTCACGGGCATCGGCAAACTCTCCTAGTTCAGCTTGCGCTATTACAATGTTTCGGAGAGTGTCAGCTTTTTTTTCTTCATTTGCAATACCATTTGCTATTTCTAACTGTCTTAAAAAAATTGCTTTTATTTTGTCTTTATTTCCTGTTTTGAACCACACTTTAGCTATACTTATACTTAGAAAAAGTTTTTCAAGTTCTGGTCTATCGTTAATTTTTTGTAGAGTGGCGATCGCTTCTTCAACCATTCCTACCTCTGTCTGAACATTTGCTAGAGAAACAAACGCACGTACTTGATGCAATGGGTTATCTATCTTATCTGCTGTTTCAAGAGCTTCAGTCAAAGTGGTTTGTGCTGATTCCCTGTCGCCCACTTCTATTTGGGCTTTTGCTATCTTCTCTATCAAAATTTCCCACCATGAGGTTGAAACAAGTGTTTTTACAATCTCAAAAGCGTTGGTAAACGTAACAAAATATTCTATATCTCCTTTCTGTACCTGTACTTTTGCTATATTTAACAGCACTGACACTTGCCATAATATTTGTGAGCTAACGCCCTGCACAGTTTTTAAGGCAGCAGCAAAGTTGCCGCGATTACTGATATTACCGCACAAAATACAGCGGTAGCGATCATCAAAAAGCTTTTGCTCTAAAGAAGTACAAATATCTTCACTGACTTCAAAAACATGGGCAAGTAGGTAAGCAGCAGACTCGCTTTGCCACTCCTTAACCCCATTTGTTGGTAAACGAGGCAATTCCTTTTGCTGCAACCGCTCCAGTGTTTCCTTTGATTCCTGAACTTTGCCTGTATCTTTCAATTCCCACGCCAGTAATAAATACCACAATATACGGTACTCAATTTCATATAAATCTGTCAGGTTCCAAGCTCGTTCTAAATAGCCTTTCCGCAAAGCATCTAGGGGTGAATCTTGCGCTGTTGTCTGCAAAAGTTGCCGTGCGTGTAACAGCATAAATTCTGCCATTTCTCCTGCTTTGTCTTCCTCGGCGGCGGCTAACAAGGCAGTCTGCACGGTCTTCAAAGGCAAGTCAGGCTCATCGGGAAACTGTTTAATAGAGTGCGAGTAAAAGTCTTCGTTACGTGCGATCGCATACAACTCCTCGCACCGCTTCGCTTCGCTTAAATGTTCTGCATAGTATCTCAAGGCATAACGACTCTCCTTTCCCGGCCCATGACTACAGTAGTTAATCAACTTATCCAAGGCATCCTCACCATCGTCACGCAATTCGATAGCAAACGTCGTCCCCAATAGTGGGTGGGCAAAAGCGTAGGATTCATCGTTTGAAATCTTTATCCAGCGTGTCACTTGCCAACACAGATGTAGTTGGCGTAAAGAGCGATGGCGCATTCCCGTAATTGCCTTAACATCTTGTTTTTCAAGTGCGCCTTTTGCTACCGCCAACAGTGCAAAAAATTGCCACCTTTCATCGGGCAAATCTAGTTTATCTAAGGGCTTTAACTGCTGCTTGACATAGTTCTCAAATCCCTTGGGAGTTTGTGCCAATAGTTGTCGTATATCTTGTTTCTGTTTTGCAGCGTGACTCAACTCATCAATTAGATAACTCAGGTAAAGTGGAAAGCCTTGAGTAATTTCATCTAATTGGGTAACGAAATTTATATCTTCGGCAAATACTGCTAACTCACCGTCACCAGTTTGTTTTAACCAGTCTGCGATCGCACAACGGGGCAAACGATCGAGGTGTATTGGCTCAACATCATTTGTCCAACCAGACAAGTATTCTGGCTTCTCCCCTTCAGAGGCTCTCGCTGAAGCAATGACGAATACATTCGGAGGTAAAGGAGTAGGAAAGGGTGGTGAGAAGGGAATATCTGTTTTATCTAATTCATCCAAAGCTTCTATGAGAATGACTAATGGCTTTTCTTCTTTTCCAGGCTCTCTTAATATGTTGTATAGTGCTTTCCTTAACTCATCTATTTCGTTAGGGAGTTGCTCGTAATATCGTTCATAATATGTATAAATTTGCTGTAGTAAATTCCAATAAGCACTTTTAGCAGAACGAGTTTTATCATACCGTTCGCTGAAGAAATGATGAGCAATAAAATAGCCTTGTTCATGCCGTACTTTAAACCAACTAGCTAACAGTGAAGTTTTACCAAAACCAGCACTAGCAGTCACAAGGATGACACCACTGGAATTATCAGCTAAAAAATTGTCCAGTTTTTCAATTTCTTTAGAACGTCCTATAAATAGCTGGGTGTGTTCGCTTACTATCTGCTTAACCTTATCGGCCACCTCGCGATCGGGCTGTTTTCTTTTTTGACCAAAGTTGTCGTCTAAAATCTTTTCAACTTTGCGTACTCTATCGATTTGGAGTTTAGAAACCTCTTTTAGGATATTTCGATAATCCCAAATATCTTTTTGTGTGTCAAAAGTTAACTTCCCCTTAATTATTTTATTAATCTCTTTATCGCCGTAAGAATCTTGCTTTTTTGTCAAAATATAAATAATTATCCGATCGTATTTTTCGTAAAGTTTGTGTTCAACAAACTTGGTTAATGTCTCTTGAACTTTTTCAATACCACGCGTGGCTGTAATTTGAAAAGCCACTCTTGCAGTTTCATCACCCAAATCAACGCTGGGGTAGTTAGTCCCTTTGGTAAAATTTAAATTTTCCAGATTTCTATAGCAGTAAACCTCCGCAATGATAGGTATCAATATATTTTCAGCCACCTTGTTAGGGTCTGTTAGGCCCATTGCCGTACAACCTTCAATTTCGGTTACGAAAATAGCCATCAACTCGTTAATTCTCTTTAGTGATTGCTCAAGATTCATACTCTCTATTTAGAAACTGATTTACTTCTTGTTATTATTGTACATTACAAAGACTGCTGTAAGCGCAAAATCATCAGCCTTGAGTAAAAAAAATCGTTTGCTTATCAAGGGTCATAGCTACCTTGATAAGTGCTGTAGATGCGGTAGCCAGGGAATACTAAAGCAATGCCAATTGGGCTGTGAAGTGTCCCCGGATAGTTTTCTTCTGGCAAGCTAGCCCCCATCCGAATGTTGATCGCACCCAGCCAAATGTAGAGTCATGGTCTTCTATACATTCTCTTCAATCGCGTAGCCTTGATTTCTCCCCCAATCTATCCAAGCTGATGCCATCTGTTTTACCCTTCCCCTTTGTTCGGGTTTAATGGGATTTTCACCCGTAAGTGCACTCAACGCCGATAACCAGTAAAGGGGATTTCTTTTGAGTTCCGATAGCAACAGCGGCACGATTTGTGTTCCCATACTAATAATTTCCTGATAGGCAGGATGCTGAGACATTTGGGCGGTTGAAGAAAGTCCAGCAACATCTTTCTCCCAATCCGAGGCGAGTGCATAAAATTTGTCAACTATATCAGGGGGAATTTTAGCATTTTTGTTGAGAATATTTTGAGGAGTATTGGGTGAAAGACTTTCTGGCTGTGCGAGTAAGTTTTCGATGCCTATTAAAACTAACTCTTCTATCGATACATTCAAGTCGTTGGCGAGTTTTTGTAACTTCAGGAGTCGCTCATCAGAAAGGGCGATCGCGATCGTATTCATCTGACTTACGCTCCTAGCATGATGCCTTAAGTATAGCCAATAAATCACTGACCTTTAGTCACCGTTAAACCAAATTGTAGGGTGCGTCAGACATTAATTCTTTCGATTTCAACAGGTTTGAAGGATCGGACGCACCCTACGGACAGTATTTCCATCGTCCCCACCATCAACTAGATGCAACCTAGATCCAGTCCGGCCTGAATAGGGGGGAGTCCAGAAGTATAGAATAGAGGTTGCCAAACCGGCACACCGCCCGATCGCTCGTCCCCAGCAATTTGTTACCCTAAAAATAGTATCTTCCCTCCCTCAACTCTCTCCCATGAACAACGCTTCTCCCCTAATTCAAACGATAACTCCAGAACGCTGGGCCGGGTTTAGTATGGACTTTATAGGGGCGGGTTACACGGGTGTGTTGGTCAAAAACGGCCGCGCCGTGCGTACCCTAAAATCCGGGCGACATTTCAGCTTTGCCCTTCCCCTGCTGGAACAGTCTCAAATTGTCCTCGTAGACACCAAACTCCGCAATTTGGAGGTGCAGTCGCACGGAGATTTTTTGTCTAAGGATCGGTTTTTAATTGATGCCACTCTGACTGTTATTTATCAAGTTATAGATCCGAAACGGGTAGCTTTGGAATTGTCCGATCCTATAGGTGCTTTAGCAAGTGCAGTTAAGGATTGTATGGGATTAGCGATCGGGCAAATACCTCTACAACAGCTTATCAGTCAAGGACGACTGTTGCTGCGCCAAAATTTGCTCGATCGCGTCCAAGATTTTTATACTCTGGGTTTTAACTTAGAAGACGTGCGAATTGGCGATGTCAGCTTTCCCGAAACCAACGGAGTTATTCGCCAAGTTGAGGGAATGAGTGCCCGACAGGAAGCAGAAAATGCCGCCGCCCTGCAAATGAGAATTGCCGAAGCAGGCCGTCCGATTGTTCCTCAATCTCCCGTACAGCAGTTAAACTTAATTTCAGGTAATTCTCCTGCGAGTCTTCCAGCTTCAGACACAGCAGCAGGGTTCGATCGAGATTTACAACAACTGACACAACAACTTGCTCAAAACAGTCTCCCTCCTGGGAGAAATCCTCCCCAACTTGCACCAACGGTACTCGCAAGCAGCGATCGCAAAACAACCGCATTTTTAATCTACAAATTTTCTGGAGAAGCGATCGCTTTAACGGCCAATCCTTTTACAATTGGACGCGAACCAACCAACACTTTAGTATTACAAGATCCGCAAAGTTCGCGCTACCACGCTCAAATCCGCCGGGCCACCGACGAAATTGGCAAACAGCGATATCAGCTTGTCGATAGCGGCAGTTCCAACGGCACTTTTGTGGGTGGGCAGAGGCTGGCGGCTAACGAGCCTTTTTGGCTGCCAAATGGCTGCGAAATTGCGATCGGCGACCAAAAATGGATCTTTCAAAATTCGTGAGTGAGAGAGATGAAGATTTTTTTAAACAGCAGATAAACACAGATTAATTCCATCCGCTTTCATCTGTCCGGCTTCTGTAGGCTTTGTCAAGAGTCCCCGCCCTTTCAACACAGCTTGACAACTTCTCCCTCCCCAATTCCCTATACTCCCAGGTAGAATTCTCTTGCCAACCCTAGGGGGGATATCTCCACAAGCATTTCGAGCGACAATTTGTCAAGATTGAAAATATAAGTAGAGGACAACCCCATGAACTTTTCTATACAATCTGTTTACAACTGGTACCGCGACACCCTCCGCAACCCCAAATACCGCTGGTGGATTATTCTGGGAACGCTGGCATATTTGGTAAGCCCGATCGACATTGCCCCAGACTTTCTCCCCGTCATCGGACAAATTGACGATGTGGCAATTGCTGTCTTGCTGATTTCCGAAGTTTCGCAAATGGCGATCGACTACTTTAAATCCCGCCAAACAGAGACAGCCTCAGCATCCGAAGCGACCGGTGCCCATTATTCTGAAGCCCAAGGCAGCACCGTTGACGTAGATGCAGTTTCTGTAAAATAATTGCCAAAAATAATCGAGCGCTACAACCCCGACTTCTTCAAGAAATCGGGGTTCTTGTTTTTTAAATGGCAACTGCTCAGATCGTGCTCCAAAGCTGGTAATTTTAACTATGATCCATCTGTGCTAACAACAAATTTTTATAGATGAAGTTTAGCGAAATAGTACAAAAACTTAACTTAGCCACCAGTCGCACCCTCACAGCGTCGGTTGCTACCGATCCAGAAATTACAAGCGCGGCCCCTGTTGATGAAGCTGCATCGGGCACAATCAGTTATATAGAAGGTGCTAAATTTGCCGTTCATACAGCCACTACAAATGCTTCGGCTTTAATTTTACCCTTAGATGAAAGTCTTCAAGCTCAATGTGACGATCGCAACATTGCTTGGATTGCCGCACCCGATCCGCGATTGCTGTTTGCTGAAACGATCGCCATTTTCTATCAACCGTTTCGCCCAGCATCCGAAATTCATCCCTCAGCCGTCGTTCACCCCTCAGCAGAAATTGGTGAAAATGTCTATATCGGCCCCAACGTCGTTATTCAAGCAAAAGTCAAAATTGGCAGCAACGTTTGCATTCATCCAAATGTCGTAATTTACCCAGATGCGGAAATAGGCGAAGGCACAGTTTTACACGCTAATTGTGTCATTCACGAACGTACTCGCATCGGGGCAAATTGCGTGATTCACAGCGGTGCGGCGATCGGTTCCGAAGGTTTTGGGTTCGTGCCGACAGCCACAGGATGGGTAAAAATGGAGCAGTCTGGGTGCACTGTATTAGAAGAGGGCGTTGAGGTTGGCTGCAACAGCACGATCGACAGGCCCGCTGTCGGAGAAACCCGCATCGGCCAGAATACAAAAATCGACAATTTAGTACAGGTAGGTCACGGCTGTCAAGTCGGGAAAAATTGTGCGTTTGCCGCTCACGTTGGCATGGCTGGCGGGGTGAAAATTGGCAACAATGTAATTTTGGCAGGTCAAGTGGGAATTGCTAATCAAGCCAAAATTGGAGATGGGGCGATCGCCACTGCTAAAGCCGGAATTCACAGCGACGTGCCCGCAGGTGCGATCGTGACGGGCATTCCAGCAATTCCCCACAAACTATTTCTCAAAGCCACAGCAATCTACAACCGCTTGCCTGAAATGTACCAGTCTCTGAGGCAAATTCAGCGCAAGCTCGATCGGTAGTCATTAGTTATTAGTCATTCGTCATTAGTTAACCATTAACAGTCAACAGCAAACAGCCAACAGTCAACAGTATTATAGTTGCAACCCCTTAAATGTGAATAGCATAAACAACCTGCGACTGCTGTCGCCGTCAATACCAGCAATTGTCAAAATAATCTTGTTTTTCTCAACTTGGATTGTTGTGTGGCTTCCCGCAGCGATTGTGCTGGCGATCGCCCTCAAATGGCATCCACCCCAACCCTTGGGAAACAAAAAACTACCTTTACTAGCTTCCCTCTACGTAATTGTCCCCTTTATTTTATGGGCGACAAGTTGGATCGAAAACACATCTTTTGTTAACTGGGGTTGGGATTGGCAACCCGCAGTTTTGATGTCATTACTGCGGGGATTAGGATTAGGAATAATCAGCTTAGTAATTTTATTCGGTCTGCAATTAACTGCAGGCTGGATCGAGCTACAAATCAGGGAAATCTCCACCGAAACAGGCGAAAAAATAATTAATTTTTGGGCTTTAATTCTTAATCCTGCTAGTCTGCTGACTCTGTTATTAGGACTGTGGATTAGTGCGACAGAAGAGTTAATTTTTCGCGGCTGTTTGCAAACAATACTCCAGCAAGATTACTCAGTATTAATAGCAGCAGCGATCGCCAGTTTCATTTTCGCGATCGCCCACCTAATTTGGGCAGCCAAAGAAACTCTACCGCAACTGCCCGGATTGTGGCTGATGGGGATGGTTTTAACATTAGCCCGCATCGCCGACAATGGTAGTTTGGGATTGGCGATCGGCATTCACGCAGCTTGGATTTGGGGTATAACTACCGTAGATACAGAAGGCGCAATTAAACCTACTTCTACCGTACCAGAATGGATTACAGGAATTGCCACCAAACCGCTAGCAGGTGCAGCGGGAATTCTGCTATTGCTAGCAACAGCAGCCGTACTGTCAATAGTGATTGGTTATCAACCACCAACTTGAACGCGCAACAATCCAGAATTACCCGTTTCTTCTTCATTAAACATATTCCTTACCACCGCGCGCCAATGTTCGCCAGCAGGTAAAGTGTAACCACTGACTCGCAGCGGAATTTTGAGATTTTTTTGACCGCAAAAGTCTACTGAAAATCGTTTGACTTCGCCTCCTCCTTCCAAACGAGAAAGTGCAGCCGGCAAACATACTTGCAGCAACAAACCCGGTTGGTAAGATTCCACTTCGGCAATTAGTTCAACAGTATCACCCGGTTGTAGAGAACTATTCGTTTTGCTCAATAGAATTTTGACTGGTATATCTGCGGCAAAGGTACTCCAATCTTCGATCGCAATAGTTTTCATCTCAACTAAAGCTGTACCTTCCAAGAGAGCGATCGCCTCGATTTTTTGAGTGCTAAAAACCTCCTCTGATTCCAGTGGACGCATTTCACCTTCCTGCAGGGCATAGACAGTACCATTCAAATTGATTCCCGCCGCTTGGAAAGCACTCATTAAGGCAATCATCCCTACCGAATCCACAGTAGAATATAAACTACCGCTGCCATTTAAACAGTTGGCAAGTTGGTTGACAGTATTGAAAGCCAATCCCAAATCGCAATTCTCCCCCGCCATTAATAAAACTGCCGCACAGTAAGCTTGTTCGCTGCGGTTGATGACATTATTCTGATGCCTTATTTCTTGAGTTTTTAGGTAACTGCGAGCATATAACAAAGCTTCTTTTCTGGTAGAAGCAAGCCGCATAAAAGAGCGGTAAGCATCGCGACCGTTGGCAATTTGAGTTGGTATAATTGGCAAATGATAGGCTGCGGCAGCACCTTCACCAATTGCGATCGCCCTTTGCAACGCAAACTCAAGTTCCCGATCGCTCTTAACTTCTGCTAAACCAAATAAAGACTCGCCGATCGTACTTAAATCGCATAGATGTTGGGCAGCTATTCTACCCCAATAATTATCTGCTTGAACCGCATCACCCCATTTCCTTTCTTGCGGAGGGTATAAAGCTAATCCTTTTCCCGGCAAATACATCTTTTGTTCTCGCGCCGTTCCAGCTATAATTACATCGCGCAACTTTGTCGCATCGCCTCCTGCTGTTAGAGAAGCAACCGCAGCTAGAAGCTTAGCAGCCGTTTGTTCGCAGCAGTGATGTTCGTAATTAGTAGTTGCATCGCACAGCAAGTTAAAAGGCTTTTCTAAACAGGATAAAACTCGCAATTCCAATACTTCGTGCGATCGCAAATCAAAAGTTTCACCAGCCCGCAATAATTGAAAGCGCTGTGCCACTGCTTGAAACTTACCGAGTTCACCAACAGTGCTAACGCAAACATCATAATCTTGAGTAACTAAATCCTGCACTTCGGCCCGCCACTCACCAGGCTGTACTTTAAAAATTACCTTAGCTTGATTGCCTTGATAAGTATTGAGTGCGATTTGTTCCGCATCCAATAAACTGAATTCAACCGGGACACCGTTACAAAATAACCGCAACCCGAATTGCCCGCTAGCACACTTTACGTATAAAGTTGCGGGACTTTTATCGCCCGGATAAATGAACTTAGGTAGCTTAAATTCAGCTCAAATAGGTAGGGAAACCTCCAAACGCTTTTTGACACTGCACCATTCTTTACCCGACTGAGACAGAGCAAATGCCTCAATATTATAGGAAGTAATAGCATCGGGTAATTTGAAACTAACCTCAGCCTTACCCCATTCATCGGTGCGAACAATACCGCAGTAAGCTACATCAGCAAAGTCAGTCCGCGGCAAGAATTTTTCATTAGCGCGATCGGGCAAATCTACCAAATATACGCAACCATAACCTTGATTAAGAAAACTTGCCTGAATCGCAGCACCGAAAGCCACTACTTCATTTGGGTTAATGCTCTGCTGAGGTTCTTTATTCAGCATTTGCCTGACTAATGCTTGAACTGCTGGAATTTGGGTAGAACCGCCAACTAAAACAACTTCATTAATGTGAGATTTGTCAAGTTTGGCTTCGCGCATGGCGTTTTCTAGGGCGTTTTCTACGAGGATGCGGTAGCGATCGATCGAATCCGAGCACACTTCTTCAAACTTGGCCCGCGTCAAAGTCGTGTTCAAGTGTTTTGGCTTGTCTGGAGTCGCGGTAATAAACGGCAAGTAGATTTGGGCTTCGGTAACTCTCGACAGCTCTATCTTGGCTTTTTCTGCTGCTTCTGTCAGACGTTGCAGTGCTTGTTTGTCTTTTCGGAGGTCAATTCCTTCGGATCTTTGGAATTCATTCGCGATGAAATCGACAATTTGATTGTCAAATTCATCACCTCCTACATGAGCTTCCTCGGCAGTGGCTACCACTTCAAACACGCCATCGCCAACTTCTAGAATGGACAAGTCCAACGTGCTACCACCGAGGTCAAACACCAAGATGGTTTCGTTAGACTTTTTGTCCAACCCGTAAGCTAAACACGCCGCTGTAGATTCGTCAATGATTCTCAATACTTCTATTCCAGCAAGTTGGCCAGCTTCTTTAGTAGCTTGACGTTGAGCATCATTGAAATAAGCAGGAACTGTAATTACGGCTTGATTTACTTCTTCATCCAAGTAGTTACTAGCCTCTTCAATCAGTTTTCGTATAATTTTCGCTACTATTTCTTGGGGTGTCAATTGTTTGCCTAAATTCGGACAATTAAGCTCAATATCACCGTTAACATTGGTAACTTGGTAAGGTAGTTGACTGGGTTCGCGGAGGACTTCATTATATTTGCGTCCGAGCAACTTCTTGACAGAATGAAAAGTATTTTCTGGGTTGAGTGCAGCTTGACGTTTAGCTTCCTCGCCTACAAGGCAAGCTCCATCTTCAGTATAGGCAACCACAGAAGGAATACTAGCGATCGCAGTAATTTGACCGTACTTCTTAATAGCTACCTTTGAGCGAGTTGCACCCAAATCAATGCCGACTACGTTGCTGCTTTTGAAACGACCCCATTCTGGGTGTTGTGTGAGGTTTTGTGTAATATAGCGCGAAGTTGCCCAATTACTTACTTCTTGTAACTTTTCCTGGAGTGAGGCGGCGAGACTTTCTTCAGGACTAGCACCTGTTAAACGGCTATCCCGCACTCGCAGGTAAATGGCTGCGGCTTTATCGGCGGTAAGACTCAGTTCTACGGTTGCGCCCGGACTAGCAGTTGCAGGTGCGCTTACAGCTAGCTGTGCTGTTGAAGGAACAAGTAATGTTGACCAACCTTCCCAAGCTTTATCTTCTATCCAAGCGGCAATAGCTATCAAACCTACAGGTGCGGGCACTTCAATATCTATTTCCTGTCCGCAAAAGACATCGCCTAAGTCTTTTTCACAGCAAACATTTCCTTGCAAATCTAATATTAATAACCGCGCTGCTTGTGCTCCAACCATCCACCGCAACTGCGTTTGACGGTTGGCGGGTGTGGGGTCAAGAATCATCGCGGGGGTATTTTCCACCTTGGTAGTTTCACACCCAGACCCGTACCAGCCATCATTCATATCGGGATCTGGGGTATTTTCCACCCTGCTACTTTCACTCACATACAGTCCCCGCACTAACCTAGTTTGCGGTTGCGGCATCATGCTTACTCGCACCTCTGGCCCTAAATTTGAAAGCAAAGTTGCACCTCGCTCTACCTGTTGGGAACCGGGAATAACAACTGTCGCCACTGCATCGAGGTAACTGATCCGCAATTCTAATCTTTTAGTAGTGAAAAATGGTAAATTGAAATTAGCGTTATAAATGCCAACTGTGACGGGTTCTAGTTGCTGTTCACCGAGTTTGCGTTCTCCAATCCACAATTCAACTTGTATGGGTTGGTTAAGCGGTTGATTAAAACCCTCGACTTGCAGGCGACAATTTAAATTATGTTCCTGCAATTCATGGCTTTTTAGGGTAGCTTGCAAAGGTGAGAGAACATATTCCGCTACACTGAAAGACCATTCAAATTTATTATTTTGATATTCCCAGTCTTCCCTGTCTTTCAAGTAAACTCGATAATTCCCTACAGGAAGCTGAGTCAGTTCTACTAACGTTAACCCTTCTGTCGCTAACTCGATTTTTTGAGTGCGGTAAACGCTCCAATTTTTTTCGATAGCTAATTCTACAATTTCCTGTGATGTTGCATCCTGACTTTGTTTTATTAACCAGTCGGGGGCTATGATGAGTAAACGTATCGAGTCATGAATTGCTTGATAAATTTCCTTGTCTGGTAGCAATATATGGGATTTTTTAAAATGTGGTATTTGCGGTTTTATCTTAAAACCGGGAAATATCTGACCGTTCGGCACTAAGGGAATTGTGCGCCGTTGCGGTGGGCCGTAAAAGTTTTCTAGTGAAATTTGATAATTATCATAATTTTTAGAGGGTTGGGAATCGATGAAGGCGAACGCATTTCCGACTAACATTCGATCGACATAGTAACGAGCCAGTTCTGGGTCGGTAACATGAATATTTAAATTAGACATTGCACTGTGTGAGGTGAATAAACTGTGTTGTTATATTGGCTTGGCTCGATCTAAAAACATCAGTGGGAGGTTACTACTTAAGGAGGAGAGTTTTCCCTATAACCCTTCTTAAAACGAAATTTAAGTTTTACAATTTTTACGTTATAGTTAAGAATTGCCTTCACACAGTAGGTTAGATGCACGCTGAAATTGTGGATTTGGTATAACCAATTCGTAGCGGTAAGCTATTCTTGTTGCACCCTACAAATAGACTATGCGTAAATCCTATTAACGTTAATCTGCGTTAATCTGCGGTTAAAAATCAGACATTAATTCAAGTGTCGATCGATCGTCACAATCGAAACAGGCCGCAACGCATCAAAACGAGTTGAATTTCCCCCAGCCACAGAACGCGATAACTGCACTTGCACGATTCGGTAACTCCAGTGCGGTTCCCGGCGCACCCGATCGCCCATCCAGCTCAAAACAGTAGCAATATCTTCAAAAGCATCCAAAGCCAGGACTATCGAGCCTCCAGGGAGCAGCCGCAGCGCGCAAACGCCCAAAATTTTAGTCAACCCTCCGCCACTACCACCAATAAAAATCCGGTGCGGAGGACGCAAGCGGTGCAAGATTTCCGGGGCGGTTCCGTTAATCGAGAACACATTTTGCAGCCCAAAACGGCCGTAGTTGAACTCGATTGCAGAAGTACCAGAAACCGTTTGTTCGATCGCGTAAACCTCAGACTGCGGGAATAAACGAGCAATCTCGATCGACACAGAACCGTTACCAGCACCCACATCCCAGACCACTTGTCCCGGTTGCAAAGCCAATTGTCCCAACACCAACACCCGCAATTCCCGTTCAACCGTTAAACCAGGCTTATCGCCACAACCGATAAAAGCTGCATCCGGTATTCCCAACAAAGGCAACTTTTCCAAATCCAAAGGTTCTGCCCTCGGCGGGGGTTCCCGCAGCATCACAACCACGCTCAGCGGTGCAAAAGACTCTCCCAGCAAAGCTGACAGAGAACGCAGGCCCACCCGCTCGTCAGCAGAACCCAAATTCTCGCAAACCCAAAACTCGTAGCGTGTAGGCAAATCTAGAGCTTTTACCCAATTTGCCAGGGCCGCCGGAGTATGAGTTTCGTCTGCGAGCACCGCAATTTTCTCGACACCGAGCTTGAGTTTGGCAGTCAGTTCCTCAAAATAACGTCCTTGAGAACCCACAAAATGAGCGTCTTGCCAAGGGATTTGCAAGCGGTTAAAAGCCAACTGCACAGAACTGACGTGGGGGTGAAAAGTCAATTTTTCTGCCGGCAATTGGGAAATTAACAACTTTCCCCAGCCGTAGAACAGCGGGTCTCCCGCCACCAAAATTACAATGAGTTGAGGCCAGGGGGTGGAGGGGGGCGAAAAAGTCCCTGGATCTGGCTCTAAATTCGCATCAGTTGCCAACCAGCGCTTAATTTCAAGAATTGCCGCCGTCAAATCTTCCAACACCCAGATCTCGCAGGAATGGTGCGGGAAATAGCTCAAATGTCGATCGCTCCCTATTAGCAGAGCGGCCATTTCTACAACCTGCCGCGCCGAGGAGCTCAGCCCAGCAGCTCCATCCAAACCTATACCAACAACGTGTACTGCCACTTTTTCAGCAAAGCTGTTTTTTTCTGATTTTTCATAAGTTTTTTGCTTGACTTTGTTGCCAAGCCCAAGTAATTAAAGCATTTAATAGGCAATATCCTGAGTGTTGTCACAGGGGAGAGGGGGAGAGGGGGCGAGAGAGTTGGAGAGTGGGAGATGGGGAGAGTCAGATAGGGGAAAAAATCTTCCTTCTTCCCTCTTTTTACCCTGAGCGAAGCCGAAGGGCTTTCTTCCTTCTTCCCTCTTCCTTCTTCCCTCTTCCTTCTTCCCTCTTCCTTCTTCCCTCTTCGTTCGTTAAAACTCAAAAACAGGCCAGTCCGGTTGCCGGAGGTAGGTAGCCATGTCCTCAAACTTCCGCAGTTCCACTCGGTTTACGGACAGTTCTTGCGGCGTGTCCAGCCATTGCTCGTTTAACTCTGACAGCAAAGCGCACAAGCGATCGCGGTCTAGGTTCGGCCCGGTGTCCCCAAAATAAGCCAGAGTAATGTGTGCCGTAAAATGATATTGCTGTTCGATTCCTAAAGCAATTAAATCGGGATTTTGATAGATCGATCGGCGAAACTCAAGAATTTGCTTGTAAGAGTTTTCGTCCGTCGGTGCCAAACAAACACCCACAGCTCTAGTCATCACCATCAACCCCAGCACTATCCAGCGAATGGGAGTGCCGCCCGCCAAGGGTTTGCAGGCGGCAAAACGATCGGCCATGCGCGAGCGCAGTTGCTCCTCAAATTCTGGATTTTTATCAGAGGCATCTCGAAAAGCGCTGTTCCAAATCAAATCGGCTACGGTTAAATGGAAGCTATCAGGAGGCAGTGCCACGAGCGCACCCTCCGCTATTTCCTGCAATAGCCGTTGTTGGCTCGACTGCAAATTACTATAAAATGCAGCATTTTCTGCATCTTCCCCCGCAGGCGGCGTAATCACTGAATAACCTGGAAAAGGTACAGGATCTCTCCGACCTGCTTCGTCGGGCTTAAATTTTGGAGATTCCTGAATGTGTTCCACCTGGGACTTGTAGGAGTCCAGCAGCGTCATTCGCGCCACCCGATTTACGTAAGCTTGATAAGTATCATCCAATCTTGATTTCCTCGCGGTGACAAACTCCCACACCAAATTTTATATTATGCTGCGGGCTTCCAACAGTCCAATTCAGGATATGTTGGACTTGCGGAACGTGCAACTCTGATTTTTTTGGCTACTGAGCGTTTTTCATGCAAATTTACCTGTTTTGGGGGGAAGACGACTTTGCCATGGCGCAAGCTGTGACAAGTTTGCGCCAAACTGTCCTCGACCCCAACTGGGCTAGTTTTAACTATGACAAGATTATTGCCGATTCCGCCGGAGCTGTGGTCGAAGGGCTCGATCGAGCCTTAACGCCGCCCTTCGGTACCGGCAGCCGTTTTGTCTGGCTGGCAAATACGACTGTAACGCAGCAGTGCTCTCCAGAACTGTTAGCCCAATTTGAACGGACGCTGCCGGTGATTCCCCCTACCACCGTGTTGCTGCTGACATCCGTCAAAAAACCCGACAGCCGGCTCAAGTCTACCAAGTTACTTGTCCAGTCCGCCGCCGAAGTCCGCGAATTTTCGCCGATTCCGCCTTGGAATGACAAAGAATTAGCCCAGCGGGTGCGCCAAGTCGCGGGCGAAATGAACGTAAAATTGACCGCCACAGCGATCGAACTTTTGGCCGAATCCATTGGCAGCGATACCCGCGGGCTATACAGCGAACTGGAAAAATTGCGACTGTTTGCGGGCAACCGCAGCCAACCTCTGAACCCGGAGGAAGTGGCAGCACTGGTACACTGTCACGCCCAAAATACCTTCCAGCTAGCCGATGCGATTCGCGAGGGCAATACCTCCGCCGCTTTGGATTTATTGGCCGGCTTAACTGGCCGCAGCGAGCCTGGTTTGAGGATTGTGGCTGGCTTGACTGGTAAGTTTCGGATTTGGCTGTGGGTAAAGGCGATGATCCAAGCGGGCGATCGCGATGATAAAATTGCTCAAACTCTAGACCTCGGCAATCCCAAACGAGTATACTATTTTCGCCAAGAAGTCAAGAACGCCAGCTTAGAAAAACTGCAAAAAAGTTTGCCCTTGCTGCTAGAGTTAGAAGCTTCTTTAAAGCGGGGCCGGGAAGAAATCTCAACCCTGCAAACCAAAGTTATAGAACTTTCTAGCTTGTTTCGCTGAAGTCCGACAGCCCAGCGGGATGGGGTCGCAACTGTAAATTTTTACAACAAATTTCGAGCGCTGGTATGTGCTTGATGCCCGATCGGCGGCCAAAAGGTCTTGAATAGATAGTGACATCCTCCCTCACTAAATTCGTCATGACCCTAGCTTTCATTCACGCAGGGAATCGAAGATTACGGTGTGGGGTCTCCCGCCGGGTTAGCTAGAAATACTCTCAGAATGCGACAGTAGAAGTTAATGTGGTAAATACATATTGTCCGCCGCCGAACGCCGATCGGTTAATATTATTTACCGGCTCTCCACCCCCCCCCAAAAGAGCGCTACCCATGACACAACAGAACCTGCGGGAACTTCTCAAGCAGGGCGATCCAAAAGCGATCGCATCTAGCATCAACCGTACACTCACACCCAAAGGCATCAACGCCGATGTGACGCGGGATAACGGCTGCCTCCACATAATTCTGGAGTCAGACAAAGTACCGAGTCAAATGGCATTGGTCGATTTCATCCGCACCGGCATGACGAAGCTGGGACTCGAATCAATTCACACTGTAAAGGTTTACGGGCGTCGAACAGGTGACGGTGAGCCTGCGTGGGAAGATGAAATTGAGCTGATGCCTGCGGAGCCAATGCCTTACCCCTCCGAGAGTGGAATGCCAGACGACTCTGTAGGTTTAGATGATGTCGAGCCCGAAGGCGAAGACTATTATCAAGAAGGAGAATTCGATCGAGATGACGAAGAGGAAGAGGAAGAGGAAGAGGAAACCCCGCCTCCGAAAAAACAATTCCCCAAATGGGTAATACCTGTGGCTATCTTAGTGCCTCTGGCGGCGCTCGCAGGGCTTTTCTTTACTGGCAATTTCCCCTTCGGCGGCTCGAACCCAGAACCGAGGGCCCCCGAAGCTGCTTCCCCCTCCCCGAAAGCCACATCTCCCGCGTCTAAAGCGACCCCATCCTCTCCGGGCGCATCTCCCGCCACCCCACAGGCCGCCTCTCGGGTTCCGGCAGCTACTCCCAATGCTGCAGCAGTACCCGCAAGCCCAGCTCCGGGGACATCTCCAGCACCCAAAGCGGCACCGGCATCTGGGCCGCCCAAGCCAGCCTCTCCAGCACCAAAAGCGGCCGCGCCTAAGCCTGACTCTTGGAGGGAAGCCGTGAACAAAGCTCAGAATGCAGCAATTTTAGCCCAGACGGCTAAGTCTCAAAATGAGTGGATTGCAGTAGCAAGCGAGTGGCAGAAAGCGGTTGGGCTCATGAGAGCAGTGCCCTCAACGAGCTCGAACTATCAAAAGGCTCAGCAAAAAGCGGCAGAGTATGAGGCTAATCTGATTGTTGCCAACCGCAGGGCGGCGGCAGCGCCTTAAGAGTTTTGAGTTGAATACTCGATATGTAAAAAGTCAAAAGTAAAAAGTAAAAAATCTTGTTTTTACTGACACCTTTCTTACTTTTGACTTTTTACAATTTTACTAAAAAATTCAAATAATTTAGCGGGTGTGCCGTAGCATCGTTCTTATATGAATAACATTGATTGAAAATCTGTGGCTGACATTCCTGGGAGTGAAAATATCCCCGCAGCCCAATTTACTCCCACAGGACAGCTCGTAACTACTCCCTTTGCACAAATATTGGAATAAGTCAAGCGCTTGTGGGAGACGGCAAATTAGTATTGGGCATAGAAAAATCCACAGGAAGCAGCGGAGTGACTGTCCCGTTCGGCTTGCCAGAAGCAGGGTCTGGCTGGTAAAGTTGGATACGATCGCGCCCAAGTCGTTTAGCTTGATACAGCGCTTGGTCGGCTGCGGCAATCAGAATTTCGGGTCCAGCAGATTCAGATGCAGGAACAATACTCGCTACGCCGAAACTGACAGTGACGTACGGACTCACCTGACAACCAGCGTGAGGAAGCTGCAAAGCTGCGATTTTGAGCTGTATGTGTTCGGCTACCAGCACCGCCCGTTGAATTGCGGTATTCGGCAAAATAACGGCAAATTCTTCGCCTCCGTAGCGAGCTACTAAATCGGCGGGGCGATCGACTGCATTGCCGATCGCCCCGGCGACTTGCCGCAAACATTCGTCTCCCCCTGGGTGCCCGTAGGTATCGTTGTAACTTTTAAAAGAATCAATATCGCACAGAATCAGGGACAGAGGCGTTTCTTCCCCCGCTTGTCTGCGCCACTCCATTTCTAAATACTGATCGAACCGACGGCGGTTTGCTAGCTGGGTGAGTTCGTCTAAAGTTGCTAAGCGCTCTAACTTGAGGTTGGCCGCTTGCAACTGCTGGTATAGTTCTGCTTGCTTGATCGCGATCGCCAACTGTGTGGCTAAAGAAGACAGCAACTCTACTTCCAACTGCATCCACTGCCGGGGACTGCACTGGTGGGCCATCAGCAGCCCCCACAACTCGTCTCCTTGCACTAGCGGTACCACCAAATAAGCTTTCACCTCAAATTCTGCGAGCAAGTCAATTTGATCTTGTGGCAAATCGGCGGCGCAGACATCGGCGATGGGTCGGATCGCCCGATGTTGGTAGGCTTCCAGATAGAACTCGTCAAAACAGAAATTTTCCAGAGTTTCTCCCAGCATCGGCCGGCAGTTGGGAGCTACAGATTCCACCGTCACCGCCCCCGTCGCGGGTGCAGCGCACAGATACCCCGTACAGAAGTTGAATCGGACGATCATCACTCGATCGGCCTGAAGGAACTGGCGCACTTCTGTCACAGTCGTGTTGAGCACTTCGCCCAAATCCAGAGACTGGCGGATGTGCTGAGTTATCGTCGCCATCAGCAGTTCTCGTTCGTTTTGCTGCCGCAGCGCATCCTCTGCCCACTTGTACTCGGTAATATCTTGAGCGGTGCCGAAAATTTGTTTGGGCCGGCCGTCGGCTGTGCGGGCGAACACTTGATCGCGACAGCGGAACCAGCGCCATTCGCCCGATCGATGTTTCAGTCGGTACTCCAACTCCAAAATATGCCCGTCTTGGGCCGAGGGAAATTTTTGCAGGTGCGCTTCCACCCTCTCCAAATCTTCTGGGTACACCAAACTGGAAAACAAAGCCATTTCCATCTGTAAAATTTCTTGAGGAGTGTAGCCGAGCAATTTAGAAGCTTGACCGTTGACGTAGACGTTGCGCCGTTGGGTCAAATCGTATATGTATAGCAAGTAAGGGGCCGCGTCAGCAATCTGCTGGATGAAAAGCTGGCTCGATCGCAATTTTTCCTCTACCTGCTGACGCACTTTCACTTCCTCTAAAGCCTGATCCCGCAGTGTCCGGTAAGCTTGGATGCGGTGGGTGAGGTCGGTCACGTCCTGAATCACCAGCAGCGCGTAGAACGATGGGGAATTGACCCCCGGCCATATTGATGACGAAACTGAGGGTCGATATTCCCCAGACAAAAAAGCACTTGTTGGTTCTCCGACTCCGAAAGTACCGTCTGGTTCTAACTCAAGAGTCTGGAGAAGCCAGTCTCTAATCTCCTCTTCTGCAACGCCAGCCTCCAGGGCCGGCACAGCAGTCACAGTAGTTTGCTGAATTCGCTGCTGCCCGTCTTGGCAAGTTGCCGGAATCAGGTGTTTGTGAATTTGAGAAGAAAAAATTGTTGGCGGGCCTCCTGCAAAGATTTGCTTGAAGCGAGTTGCGTACTTTAGCTGACTCAGATGAGGAAAATGGGTTGTGATCTTTGTCCCCAATATTTTCCTGCGAGGAATTTTTGTCCACTCTTCCAGACAAGTATTCCAAAACAGCACCACAAAATCATCTCGCAGCAAGCAGGCACCCACTGGTACGCTGTCGAGAACCCCAAACTTTTCCTTAATAGTTTTGCTCTCCTCGATCATAGACCCCCGGCAAGTTGATTGATAGCAGTCAACAAGGTGTCAAAGGAATTGACATTGAAAATGAGGATGATATCTCCTTCAATGTGAAGCCTTTCAATAATGAAACGGGTCTGGGCTAATAAAACAACTGTATCAGTAGCTAAACCGCCAGATGTCAGCAAAGTAGCGATCGTCCCTTCCATGTAATTAGGAATTGAGTAGTTCAGGCGTTGCTGAAGTACGTTGCTAATTGCACCCATGACCCCATTGATAACAATATTTCCCACTTCACTTAGCGTACCAATTTTGACTGAATCTAGGTCGTGAGTTCCAACCTCTTCCCCTGTCAGCATGGTAACGAGCATGGCCGCGCTGTTGGTAGGAAAGACTAGCTGAGCAATGCCTCCAAAGGAACCTGTGAATTTGAGCTGGACGGCGGCGATTTGCTCGCCGTTGAGGTGAATCTCTAACTCTTGTTGCAGGTCGGTGGGAGACAGGACTTGGAGGAAGGGGATTTGCAAGCGAATGGGAGACTCGATCATGTCGTTCAAGATCCCTGCTGCTTGACCGATCCCGATGTTGACGAGTTCCTGCAAAGCATCGAGCTGTCGAGCGCTTAATTTCATGGGGTGCTCTCCTCGCTGGCACTGATAGCTTTTTCGATCCACCCGATCAGTTCTTCTGAGTTGGGCATTTTGTGAATGACTGCGACGGCTCCGAGTTCGATGCACTCGGAGCGGGTGGTTGCTTGAATGTCTGCGGTAATTACGATGACTGGAATTTTATATCCTCGATCGCGCATGGCTTGCAGGACTTCCCGACCTTCCATTTCCGGCATCAGCAGATCTAAGAGCATACAGTTTGGGGTTTTAGTGCCGAGCAGTTCTAGAGCTTCCGGGCCGCTCGATGCTTCCCAAGTCTCGTATCCTTCTGCTCGCAGGATCTTGCAGATTACCCTGCGAGTCAACCAGGAATCTTCGACAACGAGAATTGATGTCACTACGTTCTCCTCCTTCAATTGTTTAGGACTGATCGGCGTTGCAGGTACTGCTTTTATTTTGACAGCAGTTTAAACTAGCTGGGACGGTCTGCGATCGAGCTTCACTCGGAATTCCTGTTCTTAAAAATTAACGCATTAACGTGTTGGATAGTTTAGTATCTTGGACTATGGGAAGAAAAAACCCGGTTTCGGAATGAAACCAGGTTTGGGGGTATCTGTATTGCTCATAATACCGATGCTCAATTATAGATTACCAAACGCTTCCGGAGGGACTCTATTCGCTGTTTGGCAGTGGCATTCTCAGGATCGCAGGCGAGAGCTTGTTCGTACATTTCCAAGGCTTGAGCTGTTAATTTCTTGCGCTCGTAAGCGTGACCTAGATTATTGAGAGATGTAACGTATTCGGGCTGCAACTTTAGGGCTTCTTTGTACTGGCGGATCGCAATGTCGTACTGTTCTTGACCGAAGTGTGCAAAACCGAGGGCATTGTAAATAGCTGCTTGATTTTCTTCGCCTTCTAAATCTTTGGCTTTCAGGGCTTTTTGAAACAGTACGATCGCCTGGGAGTAAAGCTTTTTATCTACATAGATACTTCCTAATTCGTAGTATTCCTGTGCTGTTCCTTTTTCTGTAGTCAGCTTATTTTCTAAGCGTTCCAGAGACATTTCCAGCTTCCGAGTTTTGAGGATTTGGCGCACAATAAACCAGGAAGTGCTGCCGAGTATAGCGAGCAGGACTGACAAGTAAACGATCAGCAAATTACTATCCATGTTTTTTTAAAATTAGGTTAGGTCTGTGGAAGGTTTTATTTATTGTAATGCGCTAGCAATCTTTGATATTTGCCTTTGCAACTGTATAAAAAACACGAAAAGCGCGAGCTACAAGTCAGATCGCCATTTCGGAATCAGCAATAATTCAGAAGTAAGAACAAAGAAGGAAAGTTTGTCTGAATCTCATAGATTTATCAGGAGTTTTCCTTCTCTGGCAGACAGTTAAATCTTTCTTACTTCTGGTTTCTGCCTTCTAAAAATCAAGCGAACTTTCAGGCTCCGGCTCGATTAGCCATTTCCACAACTTTACCGAATGTTGCGGGGTCAATGATCGCCATTTGTGCCAGCATTTTGCGGTTGATTTCGATGTTGGCTTTCTTCATGTTGCCGATCAGTCTGCTGTAGCTCGTGCCGTGCTGGCGCGATGCGGCATTGATCCGAGCAATCCACAGGCGGCGGAAATCGCGTTTGCGTTTTTTGCGATCGCGATAACCGTTACGCAGGGCCTGCATCACCCGTTGGTTAGCTGTGCGGAACTGTTTCGACTGTGCGCCTCGGAAACCCTTGGCTAATTTGAGAATTTTTTTGCGGCGCGCTCTGGCGACATTACCGCGTTTTACCCGTGTCATCTTTAATTTCCGTTAAACTTTACAAGTATGGAAGCATTAACCGCACGTTAGCATCGTTGGTCTCGTCGATGACGACCAGCTTAGAGAGACGGCTTTTGCGAGCTGAACTTTTGTGCTGTAGCAAGTGGCTTTTGTAAGCTTTGCGGCGCACAATTTTACCGCTGCCGGTCGCTCTAAAGCGCTTTGCGGCTGCTTTGCGAGTTTTGAGTTTTGGCATGGACTGGTGTTATTTGGACACAAGCTTCAACCGTACCACGTTTTTGGTACTTTCTGCAAGGGAGATTTGCCGGTGGCGGGCGGCATTGCATTTGCTCCGATACACAGGATGCGCGTGAGGCTCATCTTGCGGTTCTTTGCAGCAGTTGACGCCGACACAGAATCTTAGACCGCCGTTGCGGTATAATTAATAGTTATACCCGAGGTAATCGGCAGGGTTTAATATTTAAAAGCTGCTGGTGAGGCACGATAATTAAATTGAAGATGCAACATTAATTATTGGTTATGGCGCTGAGAGAGTCCCTTGAAAAAATCATATTTGAATATCCATTGGTCAGTAGCGACAACTTCAAGGAACATTCGTTTGCTAGTTATGTCAGAAATGTAGTGTCGAAATCAATAAGTGCTTCGTTAGAATTACCAGAAATCTATACCGTAAAAGCTTCAGCAGGTAATGGCTCTTGGGCTAAAGTTCCTTGGATAGCAATATTTAACAAGCTTGTCACTGAGAGTGTCCAGTCCGGGTTTTACTGTGTTTATTTATTTCGCGCTGACTTCTCTGGCGTTTATCTTTCTCTCAATCAAGGCATAGCAGATAAAAGAGATCAGTTCGGACTTGGGAAGTCGAGAGACATTTTAAGGGTTCAAGCACAATTATTTAAAGATCGGCTTGGTTCTGACAAGCTCAGGGAATTTTCTGATCCTCTCGATCTTAAGCTTGATTCGATCCCAAAGGCAACTACTTCTAGAAGGCTTGGACTTGCGTATGAAGCCGGAAACATAGCCTCGAAGTTTTATTCAAGGGGATCGCTTCCTGACGACAAGGAGTTGGTAGGCGATGTTATGAAAATGCTTGAAATTTACTTCTCCCTGTTTGAGGAGGTTTCTTTGAAGGAGGAGGCTGATTCTGATTTATTCCAGGAGGTTTCGTTGAAGAAGGAGGCTAAGAACAATGAAGCAGAAAGAGAATGGTTTGAAGAGCCGACAAAGTATAGACTTCATCGAGTAACAG
Organism: Microcoleus sp. BROC3; assembly: GCF_036702515.1. NCBI lineage: Bacteria > Bacillati > Cyanobacteriota > Cyanophyceae > Oscillatoriales > Microcoleaceae > Microcoleus > Microcoleus sp. BROC3. The sequence continues at coordinate 21,897 of NZ_JAUBTQ010000024.1, read as the reverse complement.
AACGAAATCAGAAGCTATCTAGAAAAGTTAAGCAATTGCAAGGATGTATATGTAAAGCTTGCAATTTTAATTTTGAGTCTCGATACGGAGAAATAGGCAGAGGATACATAGAAGCTCATCATAATGTTCCAATTTCCAACTTAATTGGGGCAAATATTAAACTAGATCCGCTTAATGATTTTACTGTCCTATGCTCAAATTGCCATAGTATGATTCATCGCATTAAACCAACGCCAACCCTAGAGGAGTTTAGGCAAAACCTGAAGATGTAGCATGAGTAAAGGCGTTTATATCAAAAAAAATAGGCTAGCCATATTTCACAGCGCCTATCTCAATCAATATTATGATGGCTCCCCGCAACGCCGTCTTACCTCAGCTTTTGACCTGGTATTTTACCAGGTGGGTACCGTTGGCTCGGACTTAAAGTTTCTGGGTACAAGCCCAGTTTACTGCTGTCCAAACATCTTGATTCCCGAGAGTTAAGAGTTATAGATCAAAAAAACATTATTGGCAGTCACCAACGTCGCAGTAGAACCTTTATTTAATATATACCAACTAACCAGATTTTGGCAAGCTTCGAGCAATTTAACTTGCATACCAGATGGATTCTACGGTTTGAGCGATCGCCAGTGCTGGCGATCGCCCCTGAGCCACCGATTCCCCGTCGAGCACTACAGTAACGTGACCGAGTTTGCGGCCCGGACGCGATACTTTCTTACCATACCAATGTACAAAACCACCGCTAATTTGTGCCAGTTGTTTTCGTTTTACTAAATAATCGGACTCAGCCGACTCGTAGCCGAGCAAATTTACCATCACAGCACCTGCACATTTCAGATCGGAATTGCCTAAAGGCAGTTGACAAACTGCGCGCAAATGCTGTTCAAATTGTGAAGTTTCGCAAGCATCGATGGTAAAATGTCCAGAGTTGTGGGTGCGGGGTGCAATTTCATTGACTAACAGCTTATTGTCAGCGGTTAAAAATAATTCAATGCCGAATACGCCGACAGCTTCTAAGCTGTTGAGGAGAGTGCGGGCGATCGCACAAGCTTCAGTTTTTACCTCTAAACTAATATCAGCGGGCGCAATCACCAGATGACAAACCTGATTTTGCTGTTGGGTTTCGACGATCGGATAAATCGCCATTTCGCCAGTTGCCGATCGAGCTGCAATCACAGCCAACTCGCGATCGAACGGCACAAACTCTTCCACTAGCAAAGACTGACCTTGAAGTTTAGCACGAATTGACTCAAAACTCCCCCGATCCTTAACAATAAAAGTACCTTGGCCGTCATAACCGTGGCGGCGAACTTTGACGACAAACGGAAAGTCGATCGATCCAGCATCCGAGTTTCCTTCACTCTGCACGCTGTCAGAAACAGAAATTGCCGGAAAGTCGATCGCCACCGCCTTAAACAATTCGGGGGGCAAATCCGTGCTGCAATCCCATTCCCAAAACCTCGGAGTTGGCAAACCCAAACCTTGTAAATAACAGCGTTGAACGTACTTATCCAACAAAGGAGAAAGCGACGACAAACTCGGCTGAAATAACACACCTTGCTGTTCTAGCGGCCGCAAACCATCCAAATCCACAAACTCATTTTCAAAAGTAATAACATCGCAGTCATCCGCCAATTGAGCCGTAGCCAAAACATCATCAACAGCAGCCAAAATAGCAGCAGCAGCAACAGAAACTGCTGGATCGGTAGCATGAGGAGTTTGCACTACCAATTCAATACCCAGCGCCCTAGCAGCATCCCCCATCATCCAAGCTAACTGGCCGCCGCCGACAACGCCCATCCGCTTAAATTTGGCAGACGAACTCGCAGCGGTTTGATTTGATTTCATGTGAGTAAAATTCCTGGTATCAACCTGCCTATTTTATCGCTATTTGTCCGCGAATGAATTACAGGAATTGAACATTTAAAAGCCAGAAAATAGTTTTAATTGCATCAGTAAATCGAGGCAGAAGCCAGAAAAATTCGGCGGCGAAAGTCTTTAATTATTGCACGATCCCAGCCGTTGGGAAACAGCGGTAGAGCCCGACGCCTCCAGAAAAGTGCCACATCTAGCAATTCCCTAGCGCCAAGCATGGCATAATTGACAGCACTGCAAAAAGCAGATAGACAGGTACAAACACTGAAAATCAGATATTCAGGGAACAAAAGTTATAGGTGAGGATACTGTGAAAGTTTTGGTTGTGGGGAACGGAGGTCGCGAACACGCGATCGCAAAAAAACTGCTAGAATCTACGCGGATTAAACAAGTATTCTGCGTACCGGGCAACGGCGGCACAGCTACCACCAAAGGCTGTCAAAATCTGTCGCTCAACATCGACGACTTCCAAGGCATCGAACGCTTTGTGATGGTCAACAACATCGGATTAGTCATCGTCGGCCCCGAATTGCCCCTATCGCTAGGCATCGCCGACTATTTCCAACAGAAAAAAGTCATGATTTTCGGGCCCACCAAAGCCGGAGCCCAAATTGAATCCAGCAAATCCTGGGCCAAAGAATTGATGCTCGAAGCAGGCATCCCAACACCCAAAGCTGCCGTATTTACAGACGCAGAAGCAGCCAAAGCATACGTTCTGGAACAAGGAACCCCCATAGTCATCAAAGCAGACGGACTCGCATCAGGCAAAGGAGTCACCGTTGCCACCACCGTCAAAATGGCTCACAGCGCCATCAACACCATTTTCCGAGGCGAATTCGGCACCGACAACATCCGAGTCGTCGTCGAAGAATTCTTAACAGGTCAAGAAGTCTCGATTCTCGCCCTCACCGACGGCATCACAGTGGAACCGTTGCTGCCGGCCCAAGACCACAAAGCTATCGGCGAAGGCGACAAGGGAGCCAACACCGGCGGTATGGGGGCCTACGCCCCAGCGCCGATTGTCACCCCAGAACTCATGGAAAGGATTCAAGAAGAAATTCTCGAACCCACCCTCGCAGCACTGCAAAAACGCAACATCGACTACCGGGGTGTACTCTACGCAGGTTTAATGATTACGCCCGAAGGAGAACCCACAGTCTTAGAATTCAACTGCCGTTTCGGAGACCCCGAAACTCAAGCCGTTTTGTCGCTGCTGGAAACTCCTTTGGAAGATTTGGTGCTCGCCTGCTGTCAGCAGCGTCTCGGTGAGTATTCCAACATTCGCTGGAAGTCGGGGGCCTCTGTTTGCGTAGTTTTGGCTTCTGGGGGCTATCCTGGAAGTTATCAAAAAGGCAAAGTTATTACAGGTATCGAGGAAGCTGAAGCCAAAGGAGCAGAAGTGTTTCACGCCGGCACCCAGTTGAAGCAGCAGCAGTTAGTGACCGACGGCGGCCGCGTTTTGGGCGTGACTGCGGCGGGAGAAACTTTGGAACAAGCTATTTCCAAAGCTTATGCAGCAGTTGATTGCATCGAATTTGAAGGGGTTTACTGCCGTCGGGACATCGGTCGCCGAGCTTTGGGCGATCTAAATTAGGAATTGCGACATCGGCCGCCATCCGAAAGCCAAGCAATCTCAATGTAGAAATGTAACAATGAAGTTTGGTATCTCTGCGGTGGCGGTAGCGGACAAGTCGCTGCAGAAAATTCGATCGGGAACCAACGGAATTGATCTTGCTTTTAATATTGAACTGGTGAAATGCTGGCCATACTAAACAAAATCGGAGAAATTATTGCCCGCTGGTGGTCGGATTTTACCCTCCAGACCCGCCTGATGGCCGGTGCTACCCTCGTAGTGTCGTTAATTATGAGCAGCCTGACATTCTGGGCGGTGAATACTATTCAGCAAGACGCCCGACTTAACGATACTCGCTACGGCCGGGACCTGGGTTTGCTGTTATCGGCAAATGTGGCGCCGCTGATTGCCAAAAACGATCGCTCCGAAGTCGCCCGCTTTTCCCGCCAATTTTACAGCAGCACTTCCAGCGTCCGCTATATGCTGTACGCCGACGAATCAGGGGATATTTTTCTGGGGATACCCTTTTCGGAATCGGAGGTACAAACTTCTCTGACACTGCGCCGCCAGATCAAACTTCCCGATAATTTTCTCGCCGATATTGAGGCGAGAAATTTAACTTCTTTGCCTTTGGTGCGGCAGCACTTGACGCCAGACGGAGAAGTTACCGACGTATTTGTGCCGCTAATTCACGAAGACAAATATTTGGGAGTTTTGGCGATCGGCATTAACCCAAATCCCGCCGCAGTTATCTCTTCAAATCTGACTAGGGATGTCACTTTAGCAGTATTTGTAACCATTTGGGTGATGGTAATTTTGGGCGCGGTATTTAATGCCCTGACAATTACTCAGCCCATTAAACAATTAGTCTTCGGGGTCAAAAACATCGCCAGCGGGAATTTTAAGCAGCGAGTTGACCTACCTTTGGGGGGAGAATTGGGCGAGTTGATCGGCAGTTTTAACGAGATGGCCGAGAAACTAGAAAGTTATGAAGAACAAAATATTGAAGAGCTGACAGCGGAAAAAGCAAAGTTAGAAACTTTGGTTTCAACTATTGCTGACGGGGCGTTGTTACTGGACGCGAATTTGCAGGTAATTTTAGTCAATCCGACGGGCAGGCGGATTTTTGGATGGGAAGGCAGAAATGCGATCGGAGTCAATGTTCTGAACATTTTGCCTTCCCAAGTGCAGCAGGACTTGGCCAGACCCCTGCACCAAATAGCCGCGGGCGATCGCGAAGGCGGCGAATTTCGCATCTCGATGGGCGAACCAGTCAACCGTACAATTCGGATTGTTTTAACTACTGTCATTCTGCACAAAGCGCCCGGAGTGGAACCGCTGTGCAGAAGCTGCATTCGCGACGAGGAAAATAACTGTAGCGAGTCCGAACGACCGGAAGCTGTAGAGTGTACTTTCTACGAGGAAACCTCGAAAAATCAAGATTCCGGGCAATACCGCGAGAGTCTCAAAGGCATTGCGATGACTGTGCAGGACATCACTCGTGAAGTAGAACTCAATGAGGCTAAAAGCAATTTTATCAGCAATGTTTCTCACGAACTGAGAACACCTTTGTTTAATATCAAATCTTTTATTGAAACTCTCTATGAGTACGGAGAAGACCTTCAAGAAAGCGAGCGCAGGGAATTTCTGGAAATTGCCAATCGAGAAACCGATCGACTAACTCGTTTAGTTAACGACGTGTTAGACTTGTCGCGGCTGGAATCCTGCCGAGTTTATCAGTTGGAAGCTGTTGACCTCCCGCAAGCTGTAGAACAAACCCTGCGGACTTATCAGTTGAATGCTAAGGATAAAGGTATTGAATTAGAGCAAGAAGTTGACCCGTATTTGCCGCCGGCTTTAGGTCATTACGATTTGCTGCTGCAAGTATTTGCCAATTTAGTAGGAAATGCCTTAAAATTTACGCAGTCGGGCGGCAAGGTAGCCATTCGAGCGTATTTGCTAGAGTCGGAGGCGCAGACTCACAAAGACGGCGCACCCGGGAACCACAACTTGTCACCGGATGCTCAACATTTTCCGGTTGTGCGGATCGAAATTTCTGATACGGGGATTGGCATAGACCCCGAAGACCAACAAGCAATTTTCGATCGCTTTTTCCGGGTAGAAAATCGAGTTCACACTTTAGAAGGAACCGGATTAGGTCTTTCTATTGTCAGAAACATTATTGACAAGCACCACACTAAAATTAATTTAGTTAGCGAAGTTAATGTGGGTACAACTTTCTGGTTCGACTTGGCAGTTTATCAACCGAAACAAACAGTAGAGATGGAAAATTCTTGGCCAGTGGAAGCAACAGTGGAGAGTGAAACAATTGCGAGTCATGTTAGATCGATTTCTGTTGCACCGGAATGATTGTTGACTGTTGACTGTTGACTGTTGACTGTTGACTGTTGATAGTGATATTGTTTCCGCTTGATTGGGAATCAAGAAGAAAGCAAATTAGTTAGATTGGGATTTTTTAACCGCAGATATCAGCCGAGGGACACACATGAACGCCGATGGCATTTTATCTGTGTTTATCGGCTGATATTTGCGGTTCAACCTACATTCCTATTGTTTCCTGTAGATGGGATTATAATTACGTCAACTCTTAAGAAAGAGTCTTTCGTGCGCGTTCCGATCGCTCTTCTGCGGTATCCATAACATCCGCCATTTTATCCACCATTTCCCCTGGATAATTTTCCAGTACCCGAGTAGAAAGCGAAATCCGGCCCCTACCTTCATCGAGGTCAACCACCAGCGCTTTCAGGGGTTGACCGGGAGCAAATACCTTTCCAAGGTTATCAATATATTTTTGGCTGACTTGCTTGATGTGCAGCAAACCGCTAACTCCTTCCAAGTCCACAAACACGCCAAAAGGCTTGATGCTGCTGACTTTTCCTTCCACCAACTGACCGATTTGCAAATCCTTGAAGGCATTCGATTGAGTTGCCATCCGCTGGGAAAGTACAAGTTTTTCTCGATCGCGATCGACCTCCAAAAAATTAACGCTCAAAGATTGACCGATCAGCGATTCTATGTTATCGCGTTCCACTAAGTGCGATCGGGGAATAAAACCGCGCATTCCCTGAACATCTACAGTCACGCCGCCCTTATTGGCCCCAGAAACCCGCACCTGAAGAACTTTACCGGTTTCCTGCAATTCAATTAAATCTTCCCAAGCTTGCTGAATTTGTAACTGCCGCAGAGACAAAGTAACTTGGCCATCTGCATCTTGTTCGCGGATAATCAAAAAGTCCCGTTCCTCATCCAGCGGAACCACTTCCGACAAATCAGTTACCGTTCTCAAAGCAGCCTCTTCGATCGGCAAAAAAGCCGAAGACTTGCCGCCGATATCAACATACGCGCCGTTTGAGTCGTACTCGAACACTTTGCCGCGCACTACTTGTCCCTTCTGGAACTCGTAATTGTGCTGTTCGAGGGCTTTAGCAAAATCGTCCATTGAAAAGGATGCTTTTGCGCTTTGAGAACCTGTAGATTTGGAATTCATGTCAGTTTAGTTGTCAGTTGTCAGTAATTTAGTTGTCACTTGTCACCAATGGGAAAGATGAAGTCATATTCTCCCCAACTCTTCTCTCTCCCCATCTCCCACTCTCTAAGCTGGTTGAAGTTCCTGATGAAATAGTTGCTGCACCTGCATCCACGAGTCGGCTGCTGCGGTAGCGTTGTAACTGCCGCGGTGGTCGCAGAAGAAGCCATGATCGGCATTGTAGCGGAAAATTCGGTGAGAAATATGGTGTTTTTGCAATTCTGCGGCGATTTGGTCAACTTGTTCTAAGGGAATGCTGGGGTCTTGAGTGCCGAAAAAGGCGTAGAGAGTGCCTTTAATGTCTGCTGTGCGGGCGATCGTGGGGGTTGAACCCCCGGGGGTTTGAGTGGCGATCCCCGCGCCGTAGAACGACGCTGTAGCCTTGATTTCGGGCAAAGTAGCGGCGAGGTAGGCGACGTGTCCTCCAAAGCAGAAACCGATGCAGCCAAAACCTTCTTGTTTGACAGAGGGTAGAGTTTTGAGGTAATCGATGGCGGCTTGGATGTCGCCCAGAAGTTCGGAAGCTGTGGTTTTTTCTTTGTATTCTCTGCCGATTTTGATAGCTTCGGGTGTGTAGCCCGTTTCAAAGCCAGGGGCTTGACGCTGGTAGATAGCCGGGGCGATCGCCACATATCCTTCTTTTGCTATTCTTTCAGTAACTTCGCGGATGTGCGAATTGACGCCAAAGATTTCTTGAATCACGATAACTGCGGGAAATTGCCCTTCTGCTGCGGGTTGGGCTAGGTAAGCAGCGATTTGCAAATCTCCGTTGGGAAATGTGACGTTAGCTGTGCGAATTTCTGAGTTGGTCATAGCGAGTTTTAGTGCAAATTTTGCTCTATAGCAATTCTATTTCATTTGTGAATGAGATTTTTTTTTACGAACCGCGAAGACGCGAAGAACACGAAGGAAGAGAGGAGAAGTTTTGTATAGAGATTGTTGGCATTATACCAAGGTTTCTGGATCGACCTGCCTCTAAAAGTATGTTTTTTTGCTAAAAATTCTCTTCTCTTCTCAATCTTCGCGTCCTTCGTGTCTTCGCGGTTCGTAAAAAATTCTATTAGTAACAAATCCCCAAATTTACCATATCGCATTACCCGGAAATCTCTGCTTCAAAACAGGCATTACCGGACAAGGTTTTTGCTCCTGTAAATTCTCCGGTTTGTTCCAAGTAAAAGGCCCTTTCTTCTCCGCCGCCATCCACAGCAAGCTTTTTGCTCGCGTCATCGCCACATACAGCAGTCGAAACTCTTCTGCTGTTTTCAAATAACCTGCTTGTTCCCAGGCTTCGCCTAGATTAGGTAAAGGATATTTTTCGTGCAAACTTGCTCTAATCTGCGCTCTCGCTACCTCTGCTAAAGTAAAATCTCCTAAAAATCGGGTTTGCGGCAAAACTCGCAAATTTCCGGGGATGGTTTGTTCGTGCAGAAACGGCAAAAATACGCAATCCCAATCCAATCCTTTAGCTTTGTGCATCGTAATAATTGTTAGTTGACCTTTGCTGGTATAGCGTTCTTCTATTTTGTCGTCTGCATCCACAGGTTCAAATCTTTCGGAACTGACAATTTCGCTCAGTACGCCCAAAATATTACGCATTGAATTGTTGCCGGCTGTTTGGATTGCTACCCGTTCTGCTAATTTGTCGGCCGTGGCTAATTCTGTTTGGTCGTATTGCAGCGCTAAGGCTAAGAATGAAATGATTTGGTATGGTGGCAATTCTAAGCTAGCTTGCAGCAAACCGCAGCAAAAATAGCGACATTTGCGAACGGGGTCTGACTGCTGCGGGTCTAGCGGGCCTGGGTAAAGAAATTGCTCGGGGCTAGTCGCAAAAGCATTGTAGTCTTGTTTGGGAATGAGTTGCCGATCGCTCAAAATCTTTAAGGCTGCTTTCAGGTAGTCTGGAGAGTGGGGGCGATCGAGGAATTGCAGCAGTGTTAAGATTTCCCAAGGTACTTGAGAATGTCTGTCGCGTTCTCCCACATCCTCAATTTTAATCCCGTATTTCCGCAAATCAAAGCTTAATCCGTGTTTTTGAGGATTTTCCAGCACTTCTTTGATAAACTTGCCTTGTTTGTTTTCCCGCACCAAAATAGCCATCGATTTCAGATTTTCTAACGGCAATTTGGCACTATTTTCCCCCTCACTCGCTTCTCCCCCTGAATCGATATCTTTGCCATCCCTGCCCAATTCAAAATCGCTCGGTAAAAATTCCTCTACCAACTCAATTACCCGCTTGCCAATTAACTCAATTGTATGGTAAATATCGCGGGGAGTATGCAATTCTAAGCCTCGACCAATGGGAGCCGGATTGGCATTCTGCTGCGGGTCATGGCTGGGTACTGGCTTAATAGTTTGGTCGCGAAAAGGCAGTTCTGTTCCCGCTAATTTCGAGCTATTTACCCATTGCAACATAAAGTTAGCGGCATCGATAATTACTTGAGTGCTGCGGCCAGCACCGTCCATCGTCGCTAACTTATTTTCCACTTCGCACCGATCGCAAAATTGGTTAAAATAAATCGGGTCTGCAGGAGTGAAAGTAGAATTAATCGCTTGATTTGGGTCGCCAACTCTGATAAAATTGGGAGGCAAGGTAGGATGATCGGGATCGATCGCCAATGTTTCCAAAAGCCGAGTCTGCAAAGGTGTAGAATCCTGCGCTTCGTCCTCGAAAACAGCAAATACTTGCTTTTGCTCGATCGCCCTCGCCCTCGGATTTTCCAACACCCGCAAAGCAGCTAAAATCATCTCGTCGTAATCGATAAATTCCCGACTCCTCAACAAAGCCTGATATTTTTGATATAAACCCCCAGCTACAGCTAAAATCTCATAACCGTCCCCAGTATCAAGAGCGTTCATTTCTAACAACTGTTCGGGAAATAAACCCGAAGATTTCGCCTCGTGAATCACCGTTTTCGCTACCTGCGGCAAAATTTCCGTCCGCAAAACCGATTGTCGCCGCAGCCTCTCCGTTTCCTCTCCGTCGAATTGCTGTCCTTCCAGCAAAACTTGATATCTGCGGGGATTTTCCGCAATCCAAAGTTCTACACAAGTGCGAATTAATCGGTGACTTTGAGTTGGAGTAACTAAAGTTGAATTTTCTAAATTTAAACCAGACAAATCGGGATGGCGCATCGCAATATTCAAAGCTAAACCGTGCAAAGTGTGCACCGCAAAACCGCCTTGCGATAAAGACAATTGGGCCAATCTTTCCCGAATTTTAGCTTTAATATTAGCAGCAGCCGATCGCGTAAATGTCACGACAATTAACTGGCGGCGGCTGTGAAGCTGGTTGCGGGCGATCGCAATTGCCGACGCAGCAGCCATTCCCGTAGACTTCCCGGCCCCCGGAACCGCCGAAACAGCAAGGGGGCCGCCTTGCCAATCCGCCATGTCCTGTTGGCCCGCACGCAAGCTTTCCCGAATTTTAAGGCAAGCTTGTTCTCGCAAAACTGCGGCAAACCCTGATTCGGAAAGCGCTGAGGCTACATCCGGGCGATCGATCTGGGTTGTCGATCGCATAAAATCAGTATCAAATTCATCTGTCATTCGATTTTAGATTTTAGATTTTAGATTTTAGATTAGAAAAATATTTGTCGCGTTCAGCCTTTTCAAACGGTATCAGAAACCGAGTTGCTTTAGTTGCGATCGCGTATGGCCAGAACCCAAACCGTCAATCGATTTTAGATTTTAGATTTTAGATTTTAGATTGAATAAAGCGACCTCGCTCAGAAATCCGGGGGCTGGCGGGAGCGAGGAGCTTTTTTATCGCTCCACGGATAAATCCGGGGACTTGTGACCAAATTGTTTTCGGTCATCACACTGATATTTATTGGCTTTCATCTGCGTTCATATGCGTTTATCTGCGGTTAACAATCCCAAAGTATTCAACCTCTACCGTTTCCATTTCGGTATCGGCTAAACTAACACTATCTATTGAAGCTTAAATTGAAACCAGCATAAAATTCAATACCCAAGCCTTTTTTATAGGAGTCACCCAAATGAAAACTCACCTCAAAATCAATTCCCCCCCGCCCAAGCCAAACCCAAACCCAGCCAACAGCAGCACAACTCGTTTTGCTGTGGCGGTATTCTTAACTTTATCTTCAGCCATTGCTTTGCCTAGCTGCGGAGGAGATCAATCGACCGGCAGCGCTCCACCCGGCGGAGCTTCATCTAGCATCCGTGAAAACCAAGTTCCCGCATCGGCTCCACCACCCCCACCCGCACCCGAGCCACCAGCCCAAAGGTCAAAAACTCCTGGTGCATCAAAAAAAGCAGCAGAAACTCCAGCAACCCGTCCCCAACTGATTAAAAAAGCCCAACTCAGTGTAGTTGTCAAATCTATTGACGCCAGCACTAAATCTGTTACTAATATTGTCGAAAAACAGCAAGGCGATATCTTGGGTTTCCAAAATCAAAAGCCGCCGGATTCGAGTGTCCGCCAAACCGCGTCTGTGGAGATTCGCGTGCCTCAACAACGGTTAGAAACTACTTTAGAGGCTTTGACAAAACTCGGAACTGTAGAGAACCGTGCTCTGACGGCTGAGGATGTTACCGATCAATTAGTTGACAATGAGGCTAGACTGCGGAACCTCCGCAAATCGGAAGAAATGGTGTTAAAAATTATGGAGCGATCGGGCTCTGTCGGCGACGTGCTCAAAGCTGCTCAAGAGTTGAGCAATATTCGGGAGTCGATCGAACGCATTGACGCGCAGTTAAAAAGTTTGCGAAATCAAGTAGCCTATTCGACTATTAGCTTAACTCTAGAAGCAGCAGTATCGGCTCAACAAACTCCCGAACCTTCTCTAGGTTTGCGGGTGCAAGAAACTTGGGGGAAAGCGACTCATTCGGTGGGTGAATTGACGCTCGGTTTGTTTGCTTTGGGTATTTGGCTGTTGGCTTACAGTCCTTATTTTCTGTTAATTGCGGCTGCGGTTTACGGCTTTAATCGATTTAAGAAACAGCATTCTGTTCCGCCAATTCAAGAACCGAAACCGCCTCAGTAGTCAGTTGTCGGTAGTCAGTTGTTCGTTGTCAGTTGTTAGTTGTTATTAGCTTTCCAGTCAACAGTCAACAGTCAACAGTCAACAGTCAACAGTCAACAGTCAACAGTCAACAGTCAACAGTCAACAGTCAACTGACTAATCATCAATTTGCCATCCATCTTTGGTATAGTCTTCATCCACAATCTTTTTCGGACGCATGACCAGAACAACTCGCCCCAAAATAGGAATATCCGGGGATTGTTCAAACCAGTACAACTCTAGATTGCCAGCGTTATCGGCAAGGAAATAACTCTCAGCATCCCACTGTCTTTGGGCTCGATCGGCAATAATCAAAACTTCTTCTACTTTCCCTTGCAGCGGTACCGGCAATCTATCGCTCATTTCCAAAACCGCCACCGGATCTTCAGCGTTCAAAATTACCTGCCATCCGGGAATCGCCACCCAAGCTCCGGCTCCGGAAAATTTTACCATTCGGAACGGCTCGATTTCCTCCGGCAAAGGCACTGCCAGCAAATCTGTCGTAGAAAGCGGCAATTTGCCCACAACCGGGACAATCCGGGGCAATTGTTCCTCGGTATCGAGTCGGTAGACGGGCAGGCGGGGCGCTTCCCGTCTCGGAACTACGGTAAAATCGACGAGCAACTGCTCGATTTGCGCCCTAGCGGTTTGGCTGCTAGCTAATTTTAAACCGCGAGCAATTAGGCGCGATCGCTCTTGCAAATCGCTTTTCTGTCTTGCTAATTGCCAGCATTGGTAAGCCATAGCATCGCCGGGAGTGTCTGTGAACCCTTGGGGGAGACTCCCGAAGTGCGAAAACTCCTTGATCGCTTTAGCAACTTGGCGAGCATCGTCAACATCCAAATTGTGGGTTAGCATCAAAGCTGCGGCCCCGGCCCGCTCTACTTGAGAGAGAATCCGAAACTCGTATAAGATATCGCTACCTTTGCCCAAGAAGTGCGATCGAACTTCCTCTGAAGCCCCAGCATTTACCATGCTGGTGTAGACTTGGGCTGCGACGCTTACTTGATTTTGCTGAATTGGCTCAAAACCAGTTTCTTCAAAAATCCTTTGAGAGTTGTAGCCAGCTTTTAGCAGTGCAGTGCAGGCGTGTCCCCACTCTACCCAAGTGCCTTCTTTTCGGCGGAGCGATCGAATTAACTTTTCGGCATCCACAGCAGTTGTGGAGGATGCAGATGCAGGAGGGGATGAATCTTGCGGTGTATCAGTCATAATTGAATCAAAAACTAGCGCTAAGTTATGTGTGATTGGATACCGGCAAGGCTCGTGTCGCGGCAGAGCGATAGATTAATAGTAAGTGAGTTATGAGACTATTGTTACAGAATAGTTGCTCGCCTAAATTTACAAAGGGGAGTTTATCGTATTGTTATGGATAATGCCATTTCAGAGCTCGATCAAATTAAACGCCAGCTCATGACCCTACACAGACCGAAAAAGCCCAAAATGCTGGTAGTAGACGACGAACCAGACAATCTGGATTTACTCTACCGCACTTTCCGACGAGATTTTAACGTGCTCAAAGCTGAGAGCGGAATTCGCGCCTTGGAAGTCCTCGGCATCGAAGGCGAGGTCGCCGTGATCATTTCCGACCAGCGGATGCCCGAAATGAAGGGAACGGAGTTTTTGAGCAAAACCGTACCCCAGTTTCCGAATACGGTCAGAATTATCTTGACTGGTTTTACGGACATTGAAGACTTGGTGGATGCGATTAACTCAGGACAGGTTTACAAGTATATCACCAAGCCTTGGGACCCGAACGAACTGAAAATGGTGGTGCAAAAGGCGGCCGAGACTTATGAAATTCTCAAGCAGCGGACTGAGGAATTGGATCGCGCCCAAAATCAAATACAACTGTTAGCAACAATCATGCAAACGGCTGGGGATTATCCGAGTTTGGAAGCAAGCTTAGACCCAATTGCTACTGCTATAAGTGATAATTTTTTGGCGGACTGTTGCATTTTGCAACTGGTGGAAGGAAATGTTTTAATACCAGTCCAAGGCACTCACACCACTGGTTCAACTGTGGAAAATTGGCTGGCAGATGACCCTCTGGTTCGAGAAGCAATTACCTCTCAAACTATTCAGGGTGCTGTGAATATTGGGATCGACACAGCCTTAGCGAGCCTGCCGCACTATCAGAAATCCGGCATTCAAGCTCACCTGAGCATCCCGGTGATTCACAAAGGTCGATCGATCGCCCTGATTTCCATGCAGTGGAAGCAACCTTGTTCCCTTCGCCCCGACGAACTCACAACAGTTCACCTCGCCGCTCAAGAAGTTGCTTTGGTATTGACGAGTTTTCAGGGTCATTAGTCATCAGTCAGTCGATTTTAGATTTTAGATTTTAGATTTTAGATTTACTTGCAGCGCAGTGAATCTTGGAGCTTGAACAAAAGTCTAAAATTTAGGAATCTCCACGACGATTGTCGGGAGCTTGTACCTGTTTTTGGGCGGTATCGTCAGTCATTAGTTGTCAGTCATTAGTTATTAGTCGGCTCTCTGTCTTGAGTTTAAAATAATAGCAAACGAAGGATTCAAGAAAACAAAATCTCGCGGATAGCTAACAATAAAAAGCATTAATGACTGGCGACAGCATGACATTAATGGACGGATTAATTATTTTTACATGATGACAAACTAGCAATTACCAGTTACCAGTTACCAATTACAAATCACCAATTACAAATTACCAACCACCAATGACTAATGACTAATAACGCAGAACAAATTAAAACTATATTTAATCGAATTGCACCAGTTTACAACCAATTGAACGACTGGTTGAGCTTTGGGCAACACCGGATTTGGAAGCAAATGGCGGTGAAATGGAGCAGTGCGGGTCCCGGCAATACTTGTTTAGACTTGTGCTGCGGTAGCGGGGATCTAGCTTTGTTGCTGGCCAAACAAGCAGGGCCGACGGGTTGCGTGTTTGGAGTAGATTTTTCCGCCGAACAATTGGCCGTTGCCGCCAGGCGCGATCGACCTTTTCTCACCCCTGCAAGTCCCATTTCCTGGGTAGAAGCTGACGCCTTAGACTTGCCTTTTGCTGACAATTACTTCGACTGCGCCACAATGGGTTACGGCCTGCGCAACGTGACTGACATCCCCCGCAGTCTTCAGGAATTGCACCGCGTACTCAAACCCGGTGCCAAAGCAGCTATTCTCGACCTCCACCGCCCCAGCAATTCCCTAATGCGGAGCTTTCAGCAGTTTTATCTAGACAGTCTCGTAGTGCCCATTGCTCAGCAATTTGGCATGACTCAAGAATATGCTTACATTAATCCTAGTTTAGAAAAATTCCCGATCGGCCAGGAGCAAGTCGCGATCGCCAACAAAGCCGGATTTGCCGCCGCCACCCACTACCCCATTGCTGGAGCTATGATGGGAGTATTGGTATTAGTCAGTTGACTGTTGTCAGTTGTCAGTCGTCAACAGTCAACAGTTAACAGTCAACAATCAACAATTCCCAATTCCCAATTATTGATGAATCCCTCTGACATTTGGCTGTTGTTGGCCCCACCTGTAGTGGGAGGAATTATTGGCTATTTCACTAACGATATAGCAATCAAAATGCTGTTCCGCCCCTATCGAGCTATTTACATCAAAGGGCGGCAGTTGCCTTTCACTCCAGGCTTGATCCCCCGCAACCAAGAGCGCTTGGCAAAGCGAATTTCCGACACAATTATGGGTTCGCTGCTGACGCCGGAGGAACTGCAAAACTTGGCGCGCCGCCTCCTGCAAACTGAGCGGATGCAGTCGATAATTCTCTGGCTGTTGCAGTTGGCCCTGGATCAGGTAAAAGCAGACGCAGAGCAAAAAACCGCTAAAATTCTCGCTAACATTCTGCGAGATTTGCTGGGGGAATCTGTGCCGCGAATTCTCAAAGTTTTGGCGCGCCGGGAAGATTTTTTAGAAGCTCAGCTAAATCAAATTTTTGACCAAGTTTTGCTGGAGATTCAGTTAACGGAAGCTCAGGCGGCTCAGCTTGCTGAGTGGTTGTTGCAGGTAGTAATACCCCCGGAAGTGCTGCGTCAGGCTTTAATTGACTTTTTGACGGATCGCAATATTTCGATCATCGATGAAGGGTTTCGAGAAAAAACCAGCGGCACTTATTGGGTAGTAGCAAATTTGTTTGGTTTGCGCAACACTTTAACTCGGCTGCGGACTTTTTGTCTGGATGACAGAGAAGCGACAAATCAGCGGTTAGCAGAGTTAACTGTTTCTTTGGGAATTCGCGGGCGAATTCAGGAATGGCTGCAAAATTTGTCGATGCAAAATTTACCGGTTTCGACTGTGAGACAGTTGCGAAAAACTATGCGCGACAGCGTTCGCAGCTACGTTCAGCAGCGGGGTACAGAGGTACTTGAGGGGTTGAGCAAATCTATTGATTGGGAAAATATTTCGCGGTTGATTCTCAATCGATTACAAACTTCAGCGGTGATGAGCGCTTCCCTGGAAATTGTTAGCAAAGAACTTGCTTTGGTTTTAGAGCGCTATCTAGAGAGGGATTTAGAAAATATTGTAGCTCAGGCTATCCCGATTTTGAATATCGACCAGGTGATTGTCGATCGAGTAAAAGGTACTTCTCCTGAAGAGTTGGAGTTAGCAATTCAGGGAATTGTCCAAAGCGAGTTGCAGGGAATTGTAAATTTAGGAGGTCTTTTGGGTGTTTTTGTCGGCTGTTTGCAGACAGTTGTGGTTTGGATTCAGCGGTGATTTATTTCGGCAGTTGTGAGATATTTGTTGTAGTCTAATATTCACTCGATTTGCGCCCACAGTACCAAAAACGCGGTTTTTCGGCAGTAGTTGCCACCTAAGCCAGAAGGTTTTTGGTAGAAACCGGGTTTTTGTGGCCCAATCCTAATTTACCTATTTCCTAAATCTATGCCAGCCCCAAATTCGGACGATCGCAAATACATCCCAAAAAACCCGCGCAACCTCAGCCGCCAACAATACGAGCGTTTAACCGCAGAAATGGCCACTCCCTATCGGCCTCTGCGACAGTTTGTTTACGTAGCTTGTGGCGCTTCGGGCTTTATCGGCGGCTTAGTTTTCCTCGCTAAAATTGCCTCGGGCAGGGAAATTGGTTCTGCTTTGCCCAACTTTGCCCTGCAAGTCGGAGTTGTGGCCCTGATGGTGTTCCTGTTTCGCTGGGAGCAGCGCGCCGAGGGCCGATCCCCGAAGTCGAAGTAACAAAAATTTACAAATTGACACAAAAATCTATCTGAGGCAAGGAAAAGTTAGAAATATAAAGAAATTATTATGAAATCCTGGTTTGCCAGCGATCCCTGTAATGATAAGGATGTGGCTTCAATTGGGGTCAGCAAATTTAAAGACCCTAATCATAAACCGCTTTTAATTCGTTCAATTGGGGTCAGCTCTCATAAAGACCCTAAATATATAAAATAAATTTAAGCCCAGCGCCAGCCTTCACTGATAGAAGAGCTGGCGTTCGGCATTTTGCGAGGATCGGGAGATTGGGAGATAGAATCTAGTAGGGTGCGCACCGCGCACAGAGAAGCCCGTACCAGCGCCCTGAACCGAGTTTGTTGCCTAGCATCCGATATCGGTAATACCAGTTCCCAAAAATCATGCAACTCTAGGCCCATACTCGAAACCACGATGATCGGTCATTTGCAAATCTAAAATCTAAAATCTAAAATCTAAAATCTAAAATCTAAAATGGTTTAAGTGCTGGGGCGATCGAATAATTTGGCATTTCCCGAAGACCTTAGCCTGTGCAGTAACTAATGAGATGTGTCAAAGTCGAAGTAGAAAAAGATGTTGGGAGGTTTAACTATGGATCGATCGTTTTTCCAAGGGCGGTGGACGTTATTTTTAGCAGCGGGGGCGGGAATTGTATTTTACAGCAATGCTGCGGCTGCTGCCGAAAAGGTAGTGCTCAAATACAGTGCGATCAGAATGACTTTACCCGTCAGCGAATTAGAAATTTTTGCACAAACTGGGAAAATGTCCCCCGCGTTAGAAATGTTGCTGGGAAAGGCAAAAAAAGAGCCGGAAGCTGTTCGCAGCAGTCTGACGAGCTCGGTAAAAGTGAGTCAAAGGTTTTTGGATCAAACGCTCAACAGCAAGGTTGGGGAAATAATTCTCGATGAAGTGGGTCAGGTAATTCGCACTCCTTCTGGGAATGCAAATCGAGAAGCTTTGCGCGAGGCCTTGGTGCTGTCTGCAACTAATGATAACGAGATTACGCTGCTGGAAGCGATGAAGAATTATCCGACTCCAGAAGTTTATGTTGAGGGCGATCGTTTAGTTGAAGCTTACGGTAAACTTGTAGCTTTGTCAGAACAATTGGGCGGCGTTTCAGAACGGCTGCAAGATATTTTGAACAAGATTCGTCTGCCTAGATTGTAGTGGATTTTGTCCAGCGGGGTTGATTGCTTCGACCTAGCACAGAATGTTAGTGAACCTGCATAAATTACAGTGGAGTCACATTTTATTTTTCGTGCAAAATTTGTCAGATATTAACTTGGCTGTGAAAGAAGTTTCGCGATAAATGTTCGATGTTTACAAAAAGTTTAAATAAAATACCTATATATTTAGTAATAAAACTATTTGAGACAAAAATGCAGGCCAGAGCTTGTGTATCCCCCATAAACTGAAATACGATTGGGTGGACATTGCAGATTATATATTTTAAAATAGAGAAACGCTGTCAGAGTCAGGCGCTTGCGGAAAAACGGCTGGCCGTGAGTAATCTCGTGCTATAACAGACGCCATGACGCAACCTATTCGCCAAAACTATTGACTAAAAAAAGTTGAAAAAAAAAGGTGAGAGACTGCATTAATTATCAGCACCTCGAATTCAACAAATAAAACCGTACCTGTCAGGTTAGTACACTTTCACTCTATCAACCCTATTTACTGGGTAACACTAGCAACATGAACAACAATCCTATTCGTTCAAAAGACCGTTTCTTGGTTTTCGGCGCTCCGGCAATCGAAGATGCTGAAATTCAAGAAGTGGTATCAACCATGAAAACAGGTTGGTTGGGTACAGGCCCGAAAGTCATGAATTTTGAAAATGACTTCAAAGCTTACAAGGGTTCCCAGTACGCGATTGCAGTCAATTCCTGTACGGCGGCACTGCACTTAAGCATCCTCGCTGCTTCTTTAAAACCGGGGGATGAAGTCATTACTACTCCGATGACTTTTTGCGCTACAGTTAATGCGATCGTTCACGCAGGCGCAACACCGGTACTGGCGGATGTAGATCCAGTGACAATGAATATTGACCCGGCTCAAGTTGAAGCTAAAATAACTTCAAAAACTAAAGCAATTTTGCCGGTTCACTTCGCGGGTCGTCCCTGCGATATGGATGCGCTTTGCGAGATTGCTCGCCGTCACAACTTGAAGTTAATTGAAGACTGCGCTCACGCGATAGAAACAGAGTACAAGGGACGTAAAGCGGGCACATTTGGCGACTTCGGATGCTTCAGCTTTTATGTTACCAAAAACATTACGACCGGCGAAGGAGGAATGATTCTGGCGGCCAGTAAAGAAGACGCAGACAGGCTCAAAATTTTAGCGCTGCACGGTATGAGCAAAGATGCTTGGAAGCGCTTCGGAGACTCGGGTTACAAGCACTACCAAGTGGTGGAAGTCGGTTTTAAATATAATATGATGGATCTGCAAGCTGCGATCGGCATTCATCAAATGAAACGAGTTGCCCCTTATTGGCAGCGGCGGGAGCAGATTTGGCAGCGCTACAATGAAGCATTTGCGGATCTGCCGATTACTTTGCCCGCCAACCCAGAACCGGATACAATTCATGCTTATCACCTGTACACCATTTTGGTAGATGAAGCCAAAGCAGGAATTAGCCGCGACGAGTTTCTCAACGCTATCAATGCTGAAAATATCGGTGTCGGCGTACATTACATGAGTATGCCGGAACATCCTATCTATCAAGAAATGTTTGGATGGCAGCCGGAAGACTATCCGAATGCTAGCTACATCGGACTGCATACAATTAGCTTGCCGATTTCGGCAAAATTAACAGATGCAGATGTGGAAGATGTAATTGCTGCTGTTAAAAAATGTTTGGCGATCGGCAAAACTAAGAATCCAGTTTTGGCAACAGCAGACTAAAGTCCTGAAATAGGTGGTCATTAAAAAATCTTAGCTGTTTTTTAACAAAAGCAGCTAGGATTTTTTTTAGTCCACAACGCCCTTTGCAAGGTAATGATACCAAATCGGGGTTTAATACCCGGTCAATAGAGCATTACTCACAAGTTAAGCTAAAAGCACTATTGTCAATGAGTAATTTTACTCATTTTTTACCTGTTGACTCAATTAAAATATGGCTCCATTGGTTCCTTTATTATTGAAAAAAAATTGTTCGGGACTTCTTTGAGTTCCAGGGAAAGGAGAAATAATTAGCCTGACATGAGGTTTTCGCCGTCGCTTAACAATCCCTAAATCTTGATTTTCGTCGGCGGCAAAATACTTAACTAGGTCAGAAGCTATTCCTTTTTGATAGGCAACCGAAAAATGATACATCCCCCGATAAATCATTTCTAATGAAACCCGTTCAATTGGTACTCCTAATTCATCGGCCACCGCATCTCCTAAATCTACTAAAACCGCATAAAATAGCCAAGTAGCCCAGATTTGGAGCTTAATTCCGTTTAATGAACCTGTCCATAAATAGCTGAGATTTAATAATCTTTTTACTGTACAAAATGCCTCTTCTATTCGCCAGCGTCTTTGATATAAATCTGCTACTACATAGGGGGGCAATATTTCAGGTTCTCGGACACTTGTCAGATAAGAACGCCAGGAAGTCTTGGAGCGAATTTGTACTAATCTTATAGTCAAAGCTGGTGTCTGTTTTGTGCCTGCACCTATTTTAATTATCTGGTCTTTGACATCATACAGCGTATCCCAGGTTTATGAGGTACAGTAACAACAGTGTGTAAACCAGTTTTTTAAATGTTTGGGATTCATCAAATCGAGTGCGGTGGCAATTAGAACATCAACCATTTTTGGAGTAGTGGGAGAAAACTGACGTAAAAAAGCTTTTAATTGTGACCACCAATGTTCAATGGGATTAAAGTCAGGAGAATAGGGTGATTGGTAAAGAACGCTCGCCCCAACAGATTGAATTAAAGGTTCGATTTCTTTCACTTTATGGGCGGGGACATTATCCATGACAACTACCGCACCCTCCCATAGTTGTGGTAGTAAACACTTTTCGACAAAGACTTGGAATGCTTTGCCATTCATTGAACCATCCAATGTCATTACAGCTAACACCTTTTTTAAGCTAATTGCCCCAATTACTGTCACCTTTGAGCCTCGATAAAATGGTTTAAAATCATAGACCCTACTTCCATAATAGCTTAGGGCATGAGTTCGTGTTAACCCCAGTAAAACGCCCATTTCATCGATAAAAACTAAATTTTCTGGTGGGATTTGCTTAACTTTCTGCCAATGCTCAATTCTCAAGTTTCGGACTCTTTCTGTTTTCCATTGGTCACTGCGCGATGTTTTTTTTTACGGTAAGTTTTTGTTTCTGTAATGCCCGACACATTGCACTTTTACTGACCCATTGATGATGATTTTCTCCCCAATATTCACAATATTCTAATAATGTTGCATCTGGATATCGTTCAACCATTGCCTGTAGTTGAACTTCCGTTCCATACAATGCCCCCTTCATTGCCCCACCTGGTTTTTTGGGTTCTAAACTACCTTGACATTTATGAAGAGATAGTAGTTTTTGTACAAAGCTTTTAGCTACACTAAATCTAGCCGCAACTTTTCTGATTGAGGTGTTATAGCAATCCTAAATGATTTACAAAATCTTATAAATTATAATACCTAGGGAGTATAATAATACTTGGATACTGGAA